>JABDKF010000096.1 GCA_013003155.1 Woeseia sp.
CGATTGTCGTCCAGCGCGCGACGTGCGCCGAGGCTCAAGCGCCGCACTCGCTGTGACAACCATGTCGCGTAACCGAGTAACGCACCCGCGGCAACCAGCGTAGCAATGAGCGTGAAACTGACAAGCCGCGACAATGCATTGCTGGTCAAGCTGAGGATCGCATCGGTCCCTTGCTGCAAAACGAGAGCGCCGGTTTGCACATTGCCTGACCAGACGGGTTGCGCCACGGCGACAACGGCGCGACCGCTGCGTGACGACCGAAACCAGCTGCTCGTTGCCTTGCCATTCAACGCTGAGACGATGTAGGCCTGCTGTTCCCGGCCGGAAATATCCGGTGCAGCCAACGACGCGTCAGCGCTGGGCTCGATAATGGCGTCGTACGCGGCGCGCAGCCAGCCCGAGCGGAGTCCGTCACCGCCGTTGTCACTGACGCGCGCATCGACATCACCGGCACTGGCGAGGCGCCAGCCCTGCGGGTCGGTAACGATGAGACGCAGGCCCGGTTGTGCGTAGTTGCCAAGCACGCTGTCCAGAAAGCGGGAGGGTATGACCAGCAGTCCCGGTTGCGCACCGCTGAAGCTGCGGCTGCGAACAGCAGCTCTGCCGCTACCGACATTCTCGACAATTACTCCAAACGTCGGGCCGAGCAGCTGCCGCGGAATGCGGGCTTCAAGCTGGTAACCGCCCGGGACGTCTTGCCAGTGCGCAGTAATGCGCTGTTCTTCGTTGCCACGCGGCTGGCGAGCAACGATGGGTCCGGGTGCTTCGGCGGCAAACTCGAACAACAATGGTTGAGCTTCGGTTGACTCGCCAACCAGTACAATGCGATCACTCGGTGCCTCATTGCTGTTTTGTGCGTAAACGACATCGTCGTCGGCAACTTTGACAAACAGCCAAAACTGCTGACGATACAAACCGACAATTATCTTAATCGGGCCGGCAACGCCGCGCAGGGTGCGCTGCGCGGCTACGTCCACCGTCCAGTCGCTGAAATAGCCGTCCATGAGCGGTGCGCGCTCCAGCGGATGGGCGTAAAGCTGGTCGGCGCCAGGCGGCGCATTATCCGTGAATGCCAACAGCTCCTGCGGAAACTGCGACAAGGAGTCTGCAATCGCCTGTGCCGTGCCGGCCAGCATCTGCTGCTGCCCTTCGCGCAACGCGGTTTCAGTTTCCTGGATGAACTGGCAGCCCGCCCACGGCAACACCAGTGTCAGCAGACTTACCAGCAGCAACTGGCGCTTGAGATTCATGGCATGTTCAATTGCTTAGCCAGCGATAACCCATGCCGTAAACGGTTTCTATCGCATCAAAGGAAGGATCAATCGCCACAAACTTGCGGCGGATGCGTTTGACGTGCGACGTGATGGTGTTGTCGTCCAGAACCGCTTGCGCTGCGTCCATGAGTTGCTGCCGATTCTTGACGTGTCCCGGGTAGCGCGCAAGTGCATGGACCATCCAGAACTCGGTCAATGTCAGGCCAACGGGTACGTCCTGCCAGCGAACCGTCATGCGATCGCTGTCGAGTTCGAGGTCGCCGCGGCGCAGCAGCGTTTCACCAGAGTCGGGTTGCTGCATCGCGTCCAGTCGACGAAACAGAGCGGCGACGCGGGCCATCAGGTGCCCGAGGCTTATATCTTTTGTCAGATAGTCATCGGCACCGAGGCGCAAGCCGGATATTGCATCGAATTCACTGTCGCGTGCCGTCAGGAAAATGATGGGCAGCTCGTCGGACATCTGCCGCAAGCGTCGACACAACTCGAACCCGCCTTCGACGTCGTCCTGCAAATTGATGTCGATCAGCACGAGGTCCGGAAGCCGCGATTCGAACGCGGTTAACGCAGCTTGTCGCGCATCAAACACATCAACTGCGTAGCCTTCGCGCCGGAACGCAGCGGCGTAGTTCTCACGTAGTGCCGCTTCGTCTTCAACGATAGCAATTCTCTTTGACATCGGCCGACCTTCGGAAAAGCCACAATTTGCCACATTCAGTCGGTGCATTGCCATGAAAGCGGCCGCCGCTGCCCGCAATGCCTTGTTCGAATGTATTGCATCACGCAATGGAAAAGGCAGCAGTCATGATAACCGCATCGAGAAACGGGCAGCGGCGCACCGCCCGCTCACTACCCTACTGGCAGTCGAACGAGTCATGCTGGCATCCTCCTGTACAACTCCCGGCAAAGAGCTTTGCCGAACTCGTGCAGCACAAAGCCAGTGCAGCGTCGCGCTAGAGGAATTCTCGCGCCTTTAACAGGGCCGCAACGCTGATCGCGTCAGTGATCTCGCTACTCAACGCCATTTCTATCGCATCCGCCAGCGGCAAGCGACGAACCTCAATGTTCTCGGATTCCTCGAACGCTGTGTCGCCTTC
>JABDKF010000104.1 GCA_013003155.1 Woeseia sp.
CTGTCCTCGTGTGCCTGGATGTCGACGTACGTTGCCGCGCCGGAGGTAGACATAGTGAAACTGTCAATGCCGACCGCACGTATCGTCTCAGCCAACTTTTGGCTGGACGGTGGTCAATTGAGCCTGCGCGGCGAGGTAGTGCCGAATCCTATTACCAAGAGCCCCCTTAGGGGCCATCTCGATATCAAAATCGACGATCCGGATCGAACCGCCATTGTCTGTACGACGACATCGACTCGGCTTCGGCCCCGACATGCCAGAAAAACATACTCGGTGTCGTTTGAAGGACTACCGTCCCCGGGAAGCAAGGTCACTGTGTGGCATCACGCGGCGAAACGGCATGCTACCTGCCAATCCGATGCGTCCTCGACAACGTCGGGCCAAACAGGGCCAAATACATTCATCGCATAGTGGAGGGAAATCATGTACGCACGAGAAGTAAAAGCATTCATTCACCGGAATCGCGTTGCAGATGTCGTTGATGCGTTGAATAAAGCCGGCTTTCGCAATATTACGCTGGTTGATGTTCAGGGCATGTTGAAAGCGTTGAGCAGTCAGGAGCAACACTACTCGGTCGAGATCGGTCAAAAAGTTGTCAATGAAGTCAAGTTGGAACTTGTGTGCGATAACGAAACTCGAACGGCGGATGCCGTAAAAGCCATACGCGATAACGCGAAGACCGGTCAACCGACTTCGGGTTGGATCTTTATTTCCGAGATTCAATCTGCGATCGAGATTACGGATTGAAGTGGTAACGCAGCGATTGAGTCATTCTGGACGTTACGGGATCCGAATGACTAGCAAGATCACCATCGACCGGACGGCCGTCCTGCCGCAGATTGCTGATGAACGGGATACATGTTACCAACGGCTGTGTGATTTGGTTGAAGCACGCAGCGGCGTCGATGCCGTACACCTTATCGAGCGCGAGGATCACGCGCCCGATCGACTGTGCGTGCACCACGATCCGAAGCAACTGTCGGTTCAAGATGTTCGTGCGCTGACAAAGCGAGCCGGCGCGGAGCTGAGCGAACAGTACGACTACCCGTTCGCTGATGTTGAACCGATGCGTCCGTGCCAAGCGCGACGAACTTCTGAATTCTTGCGGCGCGTACCCGGGATTGTGGAGCCCGTGGTTTCTCCGAATGGCACGGTGCGTGTTGAATACGATCGGAATGCCCGGGGCTGTTCACCGAAGTCAGAAACTGGGCGTTCCCCGAAACCACGTTGCCGAGTCTTGATGCGCGTGTAAATCTGATGTGTACAACATGTGATGAATCGTCAGGCGACAGTCATTCTCAAAACGTGGAAAAGATGCGAATAGGGGCTGCGAAGTTGGTTGTTCAGTGCGATTCGCATTGTGCTACCTCCACCGTCAAGTGAACCACTCTATGCTCGGGTGACACACGGCCCTTGTAGTAGGACGGTTGCTTCGGTGTGTCACTCACTACGCTCATCTGCGCTGAAAAAATGCCGTTGCCAATGCTCCAGACATGCAAATCGGTGACTCGATCAGTCGAGTCTTCCTCGATAGAATGCCGAATGTCATTGACAATACGATCGTTCGCCTGCCAATCGAGCAGAACTCGCGATGACTGGCGAATCAAACCGAATGACCAATGGGCGACCAGTGCCGCACCGACCAGGCCCATCGCGGGGTCGAGCCAATTCGCGCCCCAAAGCTTGCCGGCCAGAAGGGCGAAGATTGCAAGTATTGAAGTCAGTGCATCCGCCAATACGTGTAAGTAGGCGCCCCGAAGATTGTGATCATGATGATGCTCGTGATCGTGTTCCCCTTCGTGATGGTGAGGAGTCTTCACCAAAATCCATGCACTGAAACCGTTAACCAGAAGTCCGACGGCCGCGACAACTAATGCCTGGTCAAATGCGATAATCCTGGGGTCGAATAGGCGACCAACGCTTTCGGTCGCCATTACGACGGAAAAGCCCAGCAGGAGAACTGCACTGGCAAATCCGGCCAGGCTGTTGATCTTGCCCACGCCAAAGGTGAAACGCCGATCGGCCGCCAGGCGACGGGCGATCACGTAGGCAAACACGGCAATTCCGAGCGCCGTGGTATGGGATGCCATGTGAAGTCCGTCTGCCAGCAGCGCCATGGAACCGTAGACAACACCGGCGGTAATCTCGACCACCATCATCACGGCTGTCAAGAGCACCACCCACAGCGTGCGACGTTCACCTGCTTGCTCCTGGTCCTGGTCAAAGACGTGGTCGTGCTCCCATGCGCTTTGATCATGTGTGTGCATTGTCGATCTCCTCAAAATTGAAGCGCGCATCCCGCGCGTGCACTAAGCGATACAGCGCCGGTAGCACAATCAGTGTCAACGCGGTCGATGACACAATGCCGCCGATTACGACCGTCGCTAACGGCCTCTGAACTTCCGAGCCAATACCTGTATTCAGCGCCATTGGCACGAACCCGAGAGCGGCGACCAGCGCGGTCATGAGCACCGGTCGCAGCCGTGTCAGTGCACCCTCAACGATGCCCTCGTCCAGCGAATGCCCGTGCGCCAGAAGGTCACGAATGAACGCCACCATGACGAGCCCGTTGAGCACCGCGATACCGGATAGAGCGATGAAGCCGACGGCGGCCGAGATAGAGAACGGAATGCCGCGCAGTAGCAGCGCAACTATGCCACCCGTGAGAGCAAGGGGAACACCCGTGAAAATCACCATGGCGTCTCGAAATGAACCCAGCGCCATCACCAGCAAGCCGATGATCAGCAGCAGCGTGACCGGCACGACGATCGCCAGGCGCTGGGCGGCCGATTGCAGGTTCTGGTAGGTGCCGCCGTACTCGACCCAATACCCGGGCGGCACGTCTACCTGAGTCGCGACAGCCCGTTGCACGTCGGTGACGAACGAGCCCAGGTCACGGCCGCGAACGTTCGCAGAGACGACGACACGACGCTTGCCGTTTTCTCGATTCACCTGATTGTAACCGTTTACAAGCGCTGTCTCGGCGACCTCGCCCAGCGGCACGAAATCACCGTCACCCAAGGGAACGGGCAGGTCCAGCAGACCGTCCGGATTGCCACGCAGACGTTCGGGTAAACGCACGACGATATCGACGCGACGGTCCCCTTCATACAATTGACCAGCAACCGTGCCGCCCAGCGCGGTCGACACCAAGGACTGCAACTCATCAATCGTCACGCCATAGCGTGCCAGCGCGTCTCGATTCGGCACGATGGTCAGTACGGGAAGTCCAGTGGTCTGTTCCACGGCCACGTCGGCAGCCCCGGGCACTTGCATCATGGACGACTCAATGGCGTCGCCGATTTCGATCAATGTGTCGAAATCATCGCCAAACACCTTAACCGCGAGCTCAGCGCGAACGCCAGCAATCAACTCATTAAAGCGCATCTGGATCGGTTGCAGAAACTCGTAACGATTACCCGGTATTGGCGAAACTTTAGCTTCCAACTCGGCCACAAAGTCCGTTTTCGGTTTGTTCGGATCCGGCCATTCATTACGCGACTTTAGAATAATGAAGTTGTCGGCAACACTTGGCGGTACCGCATCGGTGGCAACTTCGGCAGTGCCGATCTTCGCAAAAACGTGCTCGACTTCCGGCATCTTCTTGATCTCTGCTTCGAGTTGCTCCTGCATCTTCACGGACTGTTGCAGCGATGTGCCAGGAATGCGCAGCGCGTGCATCGCAATGTCACCTTCGTCCAGATTGGGGATGAATTCCGTACCGAGGCGCGTGGCGGCCCAGCCGCATGCCAACAATAATGCAACGGCTGCGCCGACGACGCCCCAACGAAACCGCAGTGCAGCCATCAGCACGGGACGATAAATCGAACGTGCGCCGCGAACGACGACATTGTCCTTTTGGACGATGGGTTTTCGAAACAACAGCGCAACACCGGCTGGCACCATCGTGACTGACAGGATCATCGCACTGACCAGAGCGATGACGACGGTGATCGCCATCGGGTGGAACATCTTGCCTTCGACCCCGGTGAGCGCAAATATCGGTAGGTAGACCGCGGTGATGATGAAGACACCAAAGAGCGCCGGCCGAATCACTTCATGAGTGGCGTCGAACACCACTTCCAAGCGTTCCTTCAGGGTTTGCGTGGAATTGCCCGCCTGGCTCAAGCGTCGTAAACAATTTTCGACAATGATCACCGCGCCGTCGACGATCAGACCAAAATCGAGCGCGCCCAGACTCATGAGGTTGGCACTGACTTTGCTCTGCACCATGCCGGTGATGGTCATGAGCATGGCGACGGGAATCACCGCCGCCGTCAGTATCGCGGCCCGGACATTGCCAAGAAAGATGAACAGAACGACGATGACCAACAAAGCGCCCTCGAGCAAGTTGGTTCTGACCGTCGCGAGTGTTTTGTCGACCAGTCCGGTTCGATCATACACGGCAGTTGCCTTCACGCCCGGCGGCAGGCTTGCCTGAACGTCAACGAGCTTCTCGGCCACCGCGTTGGCGACGGTGCGGCTGTTCGCACCGATCAGCATGAACACGGTACTCATCACCACTTCATGACCGTCCTGGGTTGCGGCGCCGGACCGAAGCTCGCGGCCTAAACCCACACTCGCGACGTCACGGACGCGTATAGGAATGCCGTTCGATTCATTGACGACAATGCTACCCAGCTGCTGCATCTCACTCGCCTGGCCGGGCACACGCAGCAGCCATTGCGCGCCATTATGTTCGATAAATCCGGCACCGCGATTGCTGTTGTTTCGCTCAATGGCGTTGATGACGTCTCTGAATTCCAGTGCATTGGCCAATAGCTTTGCCGGCTCCGGCGCGATCAGGATCTCTTTCTTGAATCCGCCGATGGGATTGATCTCGACCACACCGGGCACGCGCAGTAACTGCGGTCGAATGATCCAGTCGTGCACCGATCGAAGGTCGGTGGGTGTCACCGGCGTGCCATCGGCATTCAGTGCACCCGGGTCCGCGTCGACCGTGAACATGAAAATTTCGCCAAGCCCTGTAGCGATTGGCCCGAGCGTCGGTTCCAGCGTTGCGGGCAATTCCGATTTCGCTGCGTTCATGCGCTCGGCCACCTGTTGGCGTGCAAAATAGATGTCCGTGCCTTCTTCAAAGACCATCGTGATTTGCGAGAGGCTGTAGCGCGACAGTGAGCGCGTATAGACGAGTCGCGGAATGCCCGCCATGGCGTTTTCCAAGGCAAACGTGACGCGTTGCTCGACTTCGAGCGGCGTGTAACCGGGTGCTTCGGTGTTGACCACGACCTGCACGTTGGTGATGTCCGGCACGGCATCAATTGGCAGCCGATTAAAGTTCCACAGACCCAAGCCGACTAGCAGCAGGACGGCGAAAAACACCAGCCCACGACGCTCGAGCGAAAATCGAATAATAGTAGCTAACATGTCGCCGTCCTTAGTGGTCGTGAGAGGCGCCAGACTTTTCGATGTCGGCCTTGATGAGATA
>JABDKF010000110.1 GCA_013003155.1 Woeseia sp.
AGCAATGCCAGTGCCGCGATGGCGCCCATTGTCGACGGGTCCGGGGCGCTGCCGGCAATGGCCCGATACACAGCGCTTCCCAAAACCCAGGTGCCGAATAGCGCCATAGTCGCACCCTTGAACAGCGACGCTTTCGCACGAGCGGTCAGCGCCATGCCAACGACGAAAAGGCTAATCGCGTAATTGGCCGAGTCACCGAAAAAATCCAGTGCGTCGGCCTGCAGCGACATGGAGTCACCGAGCTGGCTGGCCACCATTTCTACGCCAAACATCACGAAGTTGGCGATCAAGGCGACCCACAGCACGCGCCGAAACACCGGCTCATTCGCGCGGTCGGTCGCCGATTCAGACGGACACTCGCTGCAGCCAGCCATCAATCGGCCTCCTCGAAGTCGAGCGGCTCACCGACGTGCGCCACCATGTCGTCGATCACGCAGCGAATGTGCTCGTCCAGTGCCGAATAGAAGATTTGCTTCCCTTGACGTTGCCCGCGCAGTACTCGCGCCGCCTTGAGCAAGCGAAGGTGGTGGCTGACCAGCGACGGCGAGAGTGCCAATCGCTCGGCGATCTCGCCGACACTGATGGGCTCATCCAAGCACACCAGGATGATCCGCAAACGTGTCGGATCGCCCATAAGACGGAACAGGTCGGCCAGCTGGACAACGGTGTCCTCAGAACCCAGGCTGACGATTTTTCGAGGCTTGGCTTTCATTTCTTCTTACATATGAATAGGTGTTCATATGTTGGCAGATTCCAGATCAACCGTCAAGCCTTTGAAGTGACCTAGTCGCTTCGAATCCGAGTTTCCCATTGATCAATCGCACTCAGTGGACCTACCGGACAAGCGTGTTCTTTGGTCGGTACGCCGGCCATCCGCGAATAGAGGTGATGGAACGCGCGCATTTCGCATCCCGGTGTGCCGATGGTCCCGGCGATCAGAAAGGCCAGTGCCAGGTGCGAAAACACATACACTTCCCACACCCACAGCGCGCGAGCCAACCACTGGGTCTCGACACTGCCTTGCAGGAAGTATCCGACGCCCGCCACCGCGGCCAGTGCCAGCGCGGTCACAACCGCTGGCCATTTTCCCCACGCTCGCGAGTAGCCAATGTTGATGACATAGCTGACCAAAAACAGGCCTGGGACGACGCCGTTCCAGATGATGGCGCGGATATGCCCATCGACGGCAACCAGACTACCGACGACATCGAATAGCTCCTTTACGTACCACGCGCACAGAAAACCGAACAACAGCCGAGTCACGCGGCCAACAGGTCCCGGGCGCGGCAACGAACCGGGTTCGCCGAGATTGAGGTCAGTTGTCGCCATTTGAGACCATCAGTTGCAGCACGAAGCGCCCTGCTGAATTGGCGGACACTGAACATCACCAAAGGAGCAATAGACGCAGCAATCGCCCGGGAGCGGTCGAAGGAGCGCCCCACAGGCAATGCAGTCGTAGAAGAACTGGCACGCATTGTCCGGCATCCGATCCTTCGAGCGATGTCCGCACTCCGGGCAGGTGAGCGTCGAATACACCTCAACGGGTGTTGGTGCTGCGGTCATTCGCTGACTCTCGCCGTCGCCGGAAAGCCGACATCCGTCGAGGCCTTGGCAATCACTGCCGTGGAGGTTGTGCTTGGGTCGAACGTGACGACGGCGGATTTGTCTTCGAAACTCACTCTTACTGACTTGACGCCGTCAACACGCCTGATCGCGGTTCGCACAGCGATCGGACACGTCGCACACGTCATCTTCTGAACATCGAAGACGACGGTCTGGTCGGCTTCGGCGGCGTACGAAGTGACCGATCCGAAAAATAGAAGGACCATGGCGGCCCACTTGATCTTCATTGGCTTTCTCCTCAATAGAACCAGGGCGCCCACGCATCGGTGGTCAGCGACAGCAAGACCAGCACCGTTGCGGACCATAGCGCTGTCTTGACGACCGGACCGGATCGGCGTGTGGCACAGGCGTCGCCGTCACAGACCGCTCTTGCTCGTCCATACACCTGCCAGAATCCGTAACCCAAAAATCCGACCGTCATGGCGACGAAGAGGGGTTGATAGGGTTTGAGCGCTGTCAATCTACCGATCCATGCACCACTCGCTCCCAGGCTAATCAAAACAAGGGGCGCAATGCAGCACGATGAGGCCAGTACGGCACCTAAAACACTGCCAGCGGCCGAAGCGCCCTGCCTCTGGCCAGACCGTGATTCAATGCGGGCACGGGGCATACGGTCCTCTTGTTGACGTGTGATACAAGAACGGTAGTATGAACCCTGTAGTGACTACAGGTTCAAGGGCGCCGGTCATGGCATCTAAGTCAACAGAGTTCTCTCGTGGCGCACTGGCTACCAAGACCGGTGTGAATCTCGAAACGGTTCGGTATTACGAGAGCATCGGGCTAATGCCCGATCCTGGCCGCAGCGCCGCCGGGCATCGGATTTACCGATCGTCGCATTTGAAACGACTGACCTTTATCCGGCGATCACGAGAACTTGGGTTCACGCTCCAGTCGATACGGGAACTTCTCGAGCTGGTGGACGGAGGCAACTACACATGCGCGCAAGTGCGCGACCGAACCCGGAGCCAGTTGGATGACGTCACGTCCAAGATCGACGATCTGCGAAAAATTCAACGCACGCTAGAGGCCATGGCGGCCAAGTGCGATGGCGGCTCAGTGCCTGAATGTGCCGTCGTAGACGCGCTCTACACGCCCTGAGCTAACCTACGAGTCGAAACCGTTGGCGCTGGTACGCTTCCGTTCATCGCCAGAGTGGAGACTCCGCCACTTTGCGTGATCGGAGCCGGTTGTGTCTGGTCGACACGCAGCCGCGTGCACAACGACACCACTGACCAGGATTCATGGCACTTCGGAGCCGATCTCCGTCGGAATCGCTTTCCAAGGACTGTGGAATTGCGGACAGCACGGGCGAGATTTAGCGCCCGGGTTCCGCCATGGTGAAGCTTTTGTTACGTCGTCATCAACTTCTTGATTGGCGACATCCTGTTTCTCGGATTTCTACGCTAGCTCAAGACGGCCGCAACATACAAGCGAGTGACGAGGACGGGCGCTATCCTTCACGTGCAAC
>JABDKF010000153.1 GCA_013003155.1 Woeseia sp.
ACCCGGTTGATTTCAGAGAAACAGGTCCCGTGGTCGTCGATCCAGGGCAACAGCATGTTGGCGAAAACCAGGTCGACACCATGGTCGGGCAATGGGAGTTTTAATGCGTCGGCCTGTACCTGCCTGGTTTTCGAAAACAGGCGACGCTTGCCGGCAGCACGTTCGAGCATTCGACCGGATATATCCGCACCGAGCACCCTGGATTTAGCAAAGGTCCTGGCCAGACCCTCGCTGCCTGTTCCGGATGCCGCGCCCAGGTCGAGCACCAGGCCGGACCGGATCGCAACCGGCGCGAGCCGCTCGAGCAGCCCGTCAAATGTGGCCCGATGTACCTGGTCGGCATCGTCGAACGAATCGGCCGCGATATCGAATCGCCGCCGCACGTCAGTGAGCGAACTGTCACCATGGTCGACTCTCATGTTGCCAGTATACTTTCTGGCGAGGTTCCCGGGATTCGGTGCATGCAGCGATCCCGCCCGCCGCTCATGCTGTCTGTATGCGTGATGTCATTAATCGCCTCGTTCGGAAAATGTGCGTGTTTTGCGGCTTGTTCGAGAGCCATACGGGCATCTGCGCGCACTGTGAAGACGTGCTGCCGCGCAATGATAACTTCTGCTGCCGTTGCGGCCAGCCAATGGATGCGCCATCGACCGGCGCATCCCCGTGCGGCGCGTGCATCGCGAAGCAGCCCGTTTTCGACCTGGCGCGCGCGCCCATGCGATACGAATTCCCTGTCGACGTCGCGCTGAAGAAACTCAAGTTCAACCGCAAACTGCAGTTTGCGCCGCCCCTGGCACGATTACTCGAACCCGTCGCCAGGCAGTCATTCTCCGGGTGCGACGTGCTGGTTCCGGTGCCGCTTTACCGGTGGCGGCATGCGCGCCGGGGATTCAACCAGGCCGACGAGCTCTGCAAAACGCTTGCGAAGTTGACCAATTTGCCTGTCTTGCTGACGACGAAAAGGCGGCGCGCCACTCGCTCACAGTCCGGCCTGGATGCCGCGGCACGGCTGAAGAACGTTCGCAGCGCCTTCGTGGTCGAGCAGCCGGTCAGATTTCGCTATCCGCTAATCGTCGACGACGTAATCACGACGGGTGCGACCTGCAACGAGCTGGCGGACGCGCTCAAGCAGGCAGGGGCGCCCCGCGTTGGAGTGCTGGCGGTTGCACGGTCGTCGGCCTTATGAGATCTCGAACGTATAGTGCAGCACGATGCCGATAAAAATGATCATGCCGATATAGTGATTGTGCAGGAATGCCTCGAAACAGCCCGCGGGTTTACGATCCCTCGCAAGCCACTGGTGATAAGCCATCAATATTGCAGCGACACCGACAGAGGCGTAGTACCAGAAACCGAGCTCCGCCATGTCACCGATGAAGGCGAGCGCTGCAAGCATAAGGATCTGCAATCCGCCGATGACGAACAGGTCGGCATCGCCGAAAAGTATGGCGGTCGATTTCACGCCGACCTTGAGGTCATCTTCGCGATCAACCATCGCGTAGAAAGTATCGTAAATCACCGCCCAGACCAGCGCGGTTCCGAATACGAGCCAGGCGATCTGCTTTGCTTCGCCCGTCTGCGCCGCAAATGCCATCGGCACCGCCCAGCCAAAGGCGGCGCCGAGCACAAATTGCGGGATGGAAATAAATCGCTTGATGAATGGATAGATGACAGTCAGCCCGGCAGCGATGATGGCAAGAACCTGTGCCGGCCTGTTCAACATCGCGGCGAGGCCGATAGCGACAAGCGACAACGCGACAAACAACGTCAGTGCCTCCGCAGGAGCTACGGCGCCGGATGCGATGGGCCGCGCCCGGGTCCGTTCGACGTAGGGATCGATATTGCGATCGGCGAAATCGTTCAGGACGCAACCGGCGGAGCGCATGACAATCACACCGACGACAAAGACGGTGAAAATGCCCGGATTCGGGTGGCCTTCACCCGCAAGCCAGAGCGCCCACAAGGTTGGCCAGAGCAACAACCAGATGCCGACGGGCTTATCCATGCGCATGAGCAACAGGTAGTTGTGCAGTTGCTTGCGCATGCCTTGCGCATCGTCGGGTTTCAGATAGGGGCGAGGGTTCTTCATGACAGGGTTTACAGTTTACTGATCTGGTAGCGAAAGGGGACTAAGTTGGGGTGTGCGCAGAATTAAACCTTGCCATACCGGTCGGCATCGTTCAGCCAACGGCGCAACAGTGGGGCAGCGAGCTCAGGACGTTTCGCAAAGTGTTCGGCTGCCTTCTGCACTTTCGGCATCAGGTGTCCGTCACGCGTAAGTTCGGCAACGCGGTATTGTGGCAGCCCTGTTTGCCGGGTGCCGAGTAATTCGCCCGGGCCACGCAGTTCGAGATCCCGCTGTGCGACGACAAAGCCGTCGTTGGTCTCGCGCAGCACGGCGAGTCGGCTGCGCGCAAGTTGACCGAGTGGCTGGCGATACAACAACACGCAGTGGCTTTGGGTGCGCCCGCGCCCGACACGCCCGCGCAGCTGGTGCAGTTGCGAAAGGCCCATGCGTTCGGCGTTCTCAATGATCATCAGGCTGGCGTTCGCGACATCGACACCCACTTCAACCACGGTGGTAGCGACGAGCACATCGATCTCGCCACGTTTGAACGCATCCATCACTGCATCGCGATCCGCTGTTTTTAGCCGACCGTGCACCAGTCCGACCCGCAGTTCCGGCAGCGCCTTGCCAAGCTGCGCAAAACTTGCCTCTGCCGCCTGGTACTCCAGTTGCTCGGACTCTTCGATCAGCGGGCAAACCCAGTACGCCTGCTGACCGCGCTGGCAGGCCTTGCGCACGCGCTCGACAACTTCGTCCCGGCGTGTCTCGGGCAAGGCGACCGTGCCGATTGCCTGGCGGCCCGGTGGCAGCTCATCAATGATCGACGTATCAAGGTCGGCATACGCCGCCATAGCCAATGTGCGCGGGATAGGTGTTGCAGTCATTACAAGCTGATGGGGCTGACCGAACGCAGCGGCGCCCTTGTCGCGCAAAGCCATGCGCTGATGCACGCCGAAACGATGTTGCTCATCGATAACGATGATCGCGAGCTGTTTGAAATCCACGGTTTCCTGAAACAATGCATGGGTGCCGACGATCAGCGCCGCAGAGCCGTCCGCTATTGCCGCCAGCGATTCTCTCTTGGCCGCCGCGCGCTGACTCCCGGATAGCCAGCAAGGTTCAATCCCCAATGGCCGGTACCATTCCGTAAAACTTGCCAGGTGTTGTTCTGCGAGCAGCTCGGTCGGCGCCATCACGGCGGCCTGCATGCCGCGTGCGATCGCCTGTAAACAAGCGATCGCGGCTACCACTGTCTTGCCGGAGCCCACGTCACCCTGAATCAGTCGCATCATCGGGTGCGGCCGATTGAGATCGTCGAGAATTTCTGCAGAGACCCGCGATTGGGCTGAGGTCAGCGTGAACGGCAGTTCAGCGATAAAGCGCGCGACGATTTCCGTGCTTTTCCCGAGCGACGGCGCTTTTTCACGGCTTGCCAGTCGCCGCAAATTGCGCAAGCTCAGGTAGTGCGCCAGTAATTCCTCGAATACCAGTCGTTGCTGACAGGGGTGCCGGCCCGCGGCCAGCGCCTCGAGGTCTGCGCCGGTCGGCGGTTGGTGCAGATAGCTGAGTGCGTCCTGCAAGCTTGGCCATTTTAGTTCTTCACGTATGGCGGCCGGCAGCAATTCCGCCGGCGGGTGTTGCGACATCAGGGCCAGGGCCTGCGCAGCAAGATTCCGCATACGTCCCTGTGGCACGCCCTCGGTCGCCGGGTAAACCGGCGTCAGTGAGTCGGACGCGAGAGGATTATGGCCGTCGCGGACGATGCGATACTCGGGGTGCACCATTTCCATGCCGCTCTTACCGGCGCGTGGTTCGCCGTAACAGCAGATTTCCGTGCCGGGTTTGAACTGCGCCTGCTGCGCCGCGGAGAAGTAGAAAAAACGCAGTGTGAGTTGTCCGCTGCCATCGGCAATCCGTACCAGCAGGCTGCGACGGCCGCGGTAAACGGTTTCTGCAAGCTGCACTTCGCCGCAGACGAGGCTCCTTGCGCCGTGCTGCAGTTCACCGAGGCGCAGGATCTGCGTGCGATCCTCGTAACGCAGCGGCAACAAAAACAACAGGTCTTCAACGCACGCCAGGCGCAGGCGAGCAAGTTTCTTGGCCAGTGCAGGGCCCACGCCGTTAAGCGCGGTCAGCGATGCGCTCAGTGGATTTTCAAAATTGCTGGGCACGATACGGCCGCTACCGAGAACCTGGTGCAATGCCTACAAGGCCAGGACGGCTTCAGCTTCCACGTCGGCGCCCTTCGGCAAAGCCGCCGCGCCGACGGCGGCGCGCGCGGGGTACGGTTTCTTGAAATACTCGGCCATGATTTCATTTACCGCGGCGAACCTGCCGAGATCCGTCAAGTAAATTGTAAGTTTGACGACATCGTCCAACGTGCCGCCGGCCGCCTCCGCAACCGCGCCCAGATTTTCAAAAACTTGCCGCGTGCGGGCAGCAAAATCTCCATCAACGAGTTCCATGGTCCTGGGGTCCAGCGGGATCTGACCTGACATGAAAACCAGTTTTCCTGCGACTACAGCTTGCGAGTACGAACCGATTGCAGCAGGCGCGTTGTCACTGTGTATGGCTTTTCTGGACAAGGGATACTCCGTCAGCGGGTTAGGTCTAGGCGCAATCGCGGGATACGCGCAGCACGTTCTGCATGTTGCGCACGCTGCGCATTATTTTCGCAAGGTGAATGCGGTCCTTGACGAGAATCACAAAGGTCAGGTCTGAGCTGTCCTCATGGCGATCTGCGACCGCGACCTGCTCGATATTGGATCCCGCATCGGCAATGTTTGCTGCGACTTCGGCAAGCACGCCGGTGCGGTTAATTGTGCCGACCCTGATCTGCGTGGAAAACTCGCGCTCAAGATCTTTCTCCCAGCTAACGGTTATCCATTTTTCGGGATGCTTGCGAAAATTCGACAAGTTGCCGCAGTTGTTGCGATGAATAACGATGCCGCGACCTGAACTCAGGTAACCCATGATGTCATCACCGGGAATCGGGTAGCAGCACTTGCCATAGGTGACGACAAGGCCTTCGGTTCCGGCAATGGTCAGGCTGGCCGCTGGTGCTTCTTCCTGGTTTTCGACCTGCAGGCCCAGCAGGAAGCGCGCGGTCAGTGGCGCGAGCCGCTCGCCCAGCCCCAGTTGCTCGAACAGGTTTTCCGATGTCTCGATGCCGAGTTCATCCAGCGCTTCGCGCATGCGCCGCTTGCCGACCTTGCGCAACGACGAATCCAGATCTTTTAAAGAGCGATCAAGCAGGCGTTTACCGAGGTCGCGTGATTCACTCGAGCGCATTTGTTTCATGTATTGGCGTATGGCAGCCCTCGCCTTCGCCGTCGATACAAACGTCACCCAGTTCGGGTTCGGTTTGGCGTTGCTTGCCGTAATTATCTCGACGGTCTGGCTGTTCTCAAGCTGGGTGCGTAGCGGTACCAGGTTGCGGTCGATCTTCGCGGCGACGCAATGGTTGCCAATGTCGGTATGAACCGCGTAGGCGAAGTCCACCGCCGTTGCGCCTTTTGGCATTGGCAGGATATCGCCCTGCGGCGTGAACACGTAAATCTTGTCGGGGAACAAATCCACCTTTACGTTTTCAAGAAACTCTTCGGAACTCCCCTGCTGTTGAATTTCTACAAGTCGCGACAGCCATTCACGGGCGCGGCGTTGCGGGGTTCCGGTTGTTTGATCGTCCGCTTTGTATTGCCAATGTGCAGCGACACCGGACTCCGCAACTCGATCCATCTGCGTAGTGCGAATCTGCACTTCAAGCGGCAGGCCTTTCGGACCAAACAAGGTCGTATGCAGTGACTGGTAGCCATTGAGCCGTGGAATTGCCACGTAATCCTTGAAGCGTCCGGGCATGGGTTTGTACAGGCCGTGAACAATGCCGAGCACGCGATAACAGGCGTTCACATCGTTGACGACGATACGGAATCCATACACATCAACGATGTCGTTAAGGGGTCGCTTCTTTTGCAGCATTTTCTTGTAAATGCTGTACAGGTGCTTTTCCCGGCCGATGACTGCGCCTTCGATGTCGTTATCAGTCAGCGCCTGTTCGAAACGCGACGAGATGGTGCGCACGATCTGCCGCTGGTTGCCCTTGCTACGCCGCAGCGTGCGCTCTATCACTCTATAGCGATACGGATGCAGGTAACGAAAACCAAGATCCTCGAGGTCGATCTTCAGCCGGTTGATGCCGAGTCGATTTGCAATGGGCGCATAAATTTCGAGCGTCTCGCGGGCAATGCGTGACTGTTTCTCGCGCGGCATGGCATCGAGCGTGCGCATGTTATGCAGCCGATCGGCGAGTTTGACGAGGATCACACGAATATCCCCGATCATCGCCAGCATCATCTTCCGGAAACTCTCAGCCTGCGCTTCGGCACGATTGGTAAAGTGCATCTGGTCGAGCTTGCTGACCCCGTCGACCAGCGCGGCCACTTCCGCGCCGAACTCGTTCTCGAGATCCTGTAGCGCGGTGGGCGTGTCCTCCACGACGTCGTGCAGGATGGCCGCGGCAATGGCCTGCGCATCCATGCGCATATCCGCGAGGATGCGGGCTACGGCAACCGGGTGAGAAATATAGGCTTCGCCGCTGCGGCGCTTTTGGCCCTCATGAGCGCGCGCGCCAAACCGATAGGCGTTGATGATCTGCTGGAGCTGGTCGGAGGGCAGGTATGCCCGCAGTTCAGAGAGTAGCTGCCGCAGCCCGTGATCGCCGCGCGAGGCGGCGCCGGGCAATCGGGACAGTATGGAGGCGGCGTAGTCCATGGTTCATGATAACGCCGTATGGGCGCGCCGCGTAGCGGCACCCGACAATCAGTCGCCGATCGAGATGCCTCGCAGCGGCAGCGCTTCCTCGCTCTCCTCCGCGGCGATGAAATCCTCAGCAGCGGGCTGTTCGATTTCATCGAGGATGGCCGGGGTGATCGAGCCCTCGGCGATTTCACGCAACGCTATTACCGTGGGCTTGTCGTTTTCGCGGTCGATAAGCGAATCTGCGCCATGGGCGATGCGCCGGGCGCGCTTGGCAGCAACCAGCACCATTTCGAAAATATTATCGATGTTGTCCAGGCAGTCCTCGACGGTAATTCTGGCCATACCTTGTACTACTCCATACCCGGCCCGGGACCGGCAAAATCGCAAAGACCGGGCAGTCTACAGCAATCCCGGCGGCCTAGACCAGAATATTCTCGATTCGCTCGCGCATGACTTCCTGCCTGCAGTCCTCACCGAAACCCTCGAGGACCGACTCCAGCTGGGCTACGGAGCGCGTCAGATCGTCATTGATTATGCAAAAGTCGAATTCGTCCCAATGCGACATGTCAGCCAGCGCATCGCGCAACCGCCGTTCGATGACCGCGTCGCTGTCGGTCTGGCGATTGCGCAGCCGCCGCTCAAGCTCAAGACGTGACGGCGGCAGAATAAACACGGTAATGCATTCCGGCATTGCCTCCCGGACCTGGCGTGCCCCTTGCCAGTCAATCTCAAGAATGACGTTGTGTCCTGCCATCAGGTTTTTCTCGACCTGCAGCCTGCTGGTGCCGTAGTGATTGTCGAAGACCAGGGCGGACTCCAGCAGTTCGCCGCCTTTTTTCAATTCCTCGAAATCCGTCACCGTGACAAAGAAATAGTCACGCCCGTCTTTCTCGTTGTGCCGTTTCTGGCGCGTGGTGTACGAGATTGAAAACCGCAGGTCAGGATTTCGTTCCATCAGCAGCCTGACCAGCGTGGTCTTGCCGGCGCCAGACGGCGCGGCGATAACGAGCAGCTTGCCGCTGTCTTGTCTTTCGCGACTCATTCGACGTTCTGTATTTGTTCGCGCATTTGTTCTATCAGGACCTTGAGGTCGACGGCGGCCTGGGTAGTGAGCGTATCGGCAGACTTCGACCCCAGCGTATTTGCCTCGCGATTGAGCTCCTGCATCAGGAAGTCGAGCCTGCGGCCGACGGGCTGGTCGGCATCGAGGTTCTGCCGAATTTCACTAACATGACTTTCCAGCCGATCCAGTTCTTCATCAACGTCGAGTTTCTGGCTGATTAATGCAAGCTCAGTTTCGAGACGAGCCGGGTCTGCGGCAACGTCCAGCTTGCTGATTCGTTCGAGCTGGCGTTGGCGAACATGCGAAAGGACCTCCGGCATACGCTCGCGAACGCGGCCTGCTATCGCGGTTACGTCAACCAGTCGCTGATTCAGCATTTCGGCGATGCGTTCACCTTCGCTGCGACGCATCGCATTCAGCCCTTGCAGCGTGTCGTCCATGAGCGCCTTGCCTGCGGCATACAGCGGCTCTACATCAACCGGCGTCTCGTCAATGACACCCGGCCAGCGCAGCACATCGAGCGGGTCGAGTTTGCGCGCCTTCGGCAGCATGGCGGCGACCGCTGCGGCGCCCTCCACCAGTCGGGCCACAAGCTCGCGATTCAGCGGCAGGCCGGCCGTGTCACTGGTCGCCCGGCGGAAATGCAAGGTGCAGTCAATCTTGCCACGCTTCACGGTACCCGACACGCGCGTGCGGAAATCTGCTTCCTTGGGCCGCAACTCGTCCGGTAGTCGAAATTGCACGTCGAGGTAGCGATGGTTTACCGAGCGGATTTCGCAGGTCAGCGTGCCGGAGTCGAACTCGGCTACCTGGCGGGCAAAGCCTGTCATGCTGTGCAACATTCAGGGACCTTTAGCAATCGGCCGGAATTTGTCAAAAGTACCGGTCGTTTCACAGAAGAAGCGTAGTCATTTCCACCATACTATGGCAGATGTCGATAACCGTAAGCTACGCGCGCGGACGGGGCCAGCGTTGATCTGACCGAAATCGAGGCCCGCGAAGCTTTCGACATCATCGCAGGTGGTGTCAATACGCAATTTCGCAATTTCGCAATATCGACCGCGCGGACCGCAAAAAGGAATACTTTCAGCTAGCAAAATGGATATTGAGTACGCCAAGATGTCGGCGGTCGGTGATCGCGACGATAACCAGGACCGCGCTGCCGTTATCGTGCACCAGGACGCCGTGCTGATGCTGGTCTTCGACGGTATGGGCGGACACTCGGACGGCGCGGCTGCTGCCGATACGGCGTTGCGCGTTGTGCAGGAAATGTTCACCAGCCAACCCCAGCCGATTTTCGATCCGCAGGGCTTTTTGTACACCGCTATGGCGCGCGCCCACGACGAGGTCGTTGCGCTCGGCAACGGCCAGGCCGCGGATTTCAGGCCACGCGCGACCAGTGCTGTCTGCCTGATACAGGAAGCAGGCGCCTTCTGGTGCCACATTGGCGACAGCCGCATTTATCACATGCGAGCCGGCCGCATGGTGACTCGCTCGCGCGACCACAGTCACGTCGAGGTCTTGATTCAGGAAGGCGCGATAACCGAGGAACAGGCCCTTACTCACCCGATGCGAAACTTCGTCGAATGCTGCCTGGGGGGTGACGCACCCGTGCCGGACATGACCATTACGCGCATGCAAAAGTTGCAGCGCGATGACGTGCTGCTCGCCTGCAGCGACGGTCTGTGGACTGGCCTGCCGGACGATGACATTGCGTCACTGGCGACGGCACCCGACAAGTCGGTCGCTGAAAACCTGAAAGCTCTGAGCATCAAGGCGCTGACGACCAATTCACCGTATAGCGACAATACGACGGGAACGATGCTGCGCTGGCGCGGCCCCCAGCCCGACCAACCTTAACGCTCGGCGGACGCCCGCCGCGCTCCTGATCTCGCGATGCCAAGCATTGCGCTCGTTGCCCGCGTAGACTCGCATCTTCAGAACCCCTCCCGGTCAAGGAGAATGCAATGCGACCCAGTGGCCGCGCCGTCGACGAAATGCGTTCGCTGCGCTTTATCACCGATTTTACCGTTCATGCAGAAGGCAGCGTGCTGGCCGAGTTTGGTGAAACACGCGTGCTGTGCACCGCCAGCATCGAAGATCGCGTGCCGCCGTGGTTACGCGGCAAGGGTGGCGGCTGGGTAACCGGCGAATACGGCATGCTGCCGCGCGCAACTCACACCCGCGGCGGACGCGAAGCCGCGCGCGGCAAACAGAGCGGCCGTACCCAGGAAATTCAAAGGCTGATTGGCCGCAGTCTGCGCGCCGCTACCAACCTCGCGGCGTTAGGCGAGCGCACGATCACCCTCGACTGTGACGTTTTACAAGCCGACGGCGGCACCCGCACGGCGGCGATTAGCGGCGCCTACGTGGCGTTGCGCCTCGCGCTTTCCCGGTTGCAGAAACGTGGCGGATTAAAAAAGAACCCGCTCCACGGCCAGGTCGCTGCGGTCTCCGTCGGTATTTTCGCGGGCACCCCGGTGCTCGATCTCGACTACGCCGAAGACTCGCAGGCGGAGACAGATATGAACATCGTTATGAACGAGGCCGGACGCTTCATCGAGATTCAGGGGACGGCCGAGGGCCACGCTTTTTCACGCGAGGAGTTTGAGGCCCTGCTCGGTTTGGCAGCCAGCGGTGTCAGCGACATTATTGCGGCACAAGACAAGGCTCTGGCTTCTGCCTGATCGCCTGAATGAAATCTCATGCCACAGCGCGCCGCCTTGTGTTGGCCAGCGGCAATCGCGGCAAACTCGCCGAGATTCAGGCATTGCTGGCGCCACTGGGTGCTGAGGTCTGTGCGCAATCCGAGTTCGACGTGCCCGAAGCTGTCGAAGATGGCGATACGTTCGTTGCCAACGCGTTGATCAAGGCGCGCCACGCTGCCGCACTCACCGGCTTGCCCGCGATTGCAGACGACTCGGGCCTGACAGTTGATGCACTGGGCGGCGCTCCTGGCGTCCTTTCCGCACGCTATGCCGGCGAACAGGCAAGCGATGCGGAAAACGTCGACAAGCTCCTCGCCGCACTCGATGGGGTGCCGCAGGCGGCGCGCGCTGCGGCGTTTCATTGCGCGGCAGTGTTCGTTGCCGCGGCAGATGACAGTGCGCCGCTCATTGAAGAAGGATTATGGCGGGGCAGAATCCTTGAAACACGCCACGGCACGGGCGGCTTTGGCTATGACCCCGTGTTTTTTGACGAGAGCGCCGGCTGCGCCGCCGCCGAGATGACGCAAGCTCAGAAAAACGGCCGAAGTCACCGCGGACTGGCCTTCCGCGCACTGTGCGCCGAACTCGCCGAGCGCTGGGCATGAACACGCAACCACTTGCCCTGTACCTGCACTTGCCTTGGTGTGTGAAAAAATGCCCGTACTGCGATTTTAATTCGCACACGGCTGGCAATAATGCGCCACGCGACCGCTACGTTGAGGCTGTTTGCAAAGACATCGCCAGCGAGGCTGCGCGAGCCGCCGGCCGTCCGCTGATCAGTATTTTTATTGGTGGCGGTACTCCCAGCCTGTTTAGCGGTTGCGAAATTGGCGAGCTGCTTGACGCCGTCCGGGCCAACTTTAGCGTGTCGGCAGACGCCGAGATCACGATGGAGGCCAATCCCGGTACGGTTGAACGGCATAACCTCGGCGGCTATCGCGAGGCTGGCGTCAATCGTCTGTCGCTTGGCGCACAAAGTTTCAACGAGGCGTCTTTGCAGCAGCTCGGTCGTATTCACGGGCCCCGGGAAATCTCCGCCGCGGTCGCGGATGCCCGGCAGGCGGGCTTTAGCAATTTCAATCTGGATCTGATGTTTGCCTTGCCTGGGCAGACGCTCAGCATGGCTGCCGCAGATCTGGACGCTGCGCTTGCGCTAAACCCAAGGCACCTGTCGCTGTACCAGCTGACTCTGGAGCCAAACACGGTCTTTTTCCGGCGACCGCCCGCCAACCTGCCGAATGATGATCAGGCCGCGGCCATGCAGGAGCAAGCCTTCGAGCGACTCTCACGGGCAGGATTCGAGCGCTACGAGGTGTCCGCATTCGCCACAGAGGGCGCGACCTGCCGGCACAATATCAACTACTGGACCTACGGTGACTATCTTGCGGTTGGCGCGGGCGCTCACGGCAAGATTACCGACGTGACCGGTATCTGGCGGTATCAAAAAACGGCGCATCCGCGTGCTTACATGGAGGAATGCCTCGCTGGCAGCGGTGAGCCGGCCTCCGCTACTGCCGTCGATGGTGGCGATCGGGTCTTCGAATTCATGCTCAATGCGCTGCGGATGCCCGCGGGCTTCAGCGAAGCATTACTCGAAGAACGCACCGGCATGCCAGCTGCGGACCTGCGCGGGCAGTTTCTCGACCTGGAAAGCCGGGGCCTGCTGGAGGCGCCGGAAGCCGGAAAATGGCGGCCAACCGCGCTCGGACTGCGCTTTCTCAATGACTTACAGGCTGCGTTCTTGCCACCGGCAGCCGCGCCGCGACAGGGGGCGAGTGGCTGAACCGCTGGTTCCAGAAAACGGCATTTATACACAAGCTTTTGCCGGCACCTGTAATCGCAGTGTAATACGTTAAATGATTCAGTTTTGCTGTTCAGAAAAGCTGATAACGTATTGTTTATAATAGACTTATGAAATTGACCACAAATTAGACATTCTAAGAAGAACGCATTAAAAATGATCACTTAGCGCATTCACTCAAAATCCTTCCACATAGTTATCCACAGTTTTTGTGGATAACGTCAGGCTCGCCGCAGGGGGCTTGCAGCGCCTACGGCTTCCCATTATGCTACGCGGCCTTTTCGCACCGCTCTCTCTGTCGGAGACTTTGAAAATGAAAGCCGAGATTCACCCAAACTACAGCGAAACCAAGGTTACCTGCAGCTGTGGCAACGAATTCACCACGCGTTCGACGCTCGGTGAAGATCTGGCTATCGAAGTCTGCTCCAGTTGCCACCCGTTCTACACCGGCAAGCAGAAGATCATGGATACGGGCGGTCGCGTCGACAAATTCCGTCGCAAGTACGGCATCAGTTAGAATTCCAACGTCCGGTTACGCGGCCAGGCCGCGCCGGCATTGCACGGAACCACAGTCAGACGCCGCTACTCGCGCGTTTGCCAGCGTACGGACGTAATGGTCCGGGTCCCGCTGGCAACAGGTTAGTAATTAAGCGAAAGTGAGCGCAGGCGCTGTGCTCGTGGCGCAGAATATTCCTGCCCGGTCCGGCCCGCGGCCCTGACAGATCACTTTAGTGAGGATAATTGATGAGTAAAGACGCCTATACGCTGACAAGCCCGGACGGTTCACGCACCACCGAACTACCCGTTCACAAAGGCACCCTCGGTCCTGACGTTGTGGACATCGGTGGTTTGTATCAGCAGGAAGGCGCCTTTACCTACGATCCCGGATTCGTTGCCACCGGATCCTGCGACAGCAAAATTACCTTCATCGACGGCAAGGAAGGGGTGCTCTTGTACCGCGGTTACCCGGTGGAGCAATTGGCGGCGCAATCCAATTTCCTCGAGGTCGCCTTCCTGCTGCTCTACGGTGACCTGCCGAACGAGCGGGAGCTCAGCAGTTTCGACCATTCAATTCGCACGCACACGATGCTGAACGAGGGCATGCTGCGCTTCTTCCGCGGCTTTCGCTACGACGCTCATCCGATGGCGATGCTGTCTGCGGTCGTTGGTTCGATGTCGGCGTATTACCACGACACGATGGACGTTAATAATGCGGCTGCCCATGAGATTTTCGCGCACCGCATCCTCGCCAAAATGCCGACGATCGCCGCTGCCGCGTACAAGCACACTATCGGCCAACCGTTTATTTACCCCCGCAACGACCTGAACTATTGCGAGAACATGTTGCGGATGTTCTTCGCGGTGCCGGCCGAAAACTACGAGATCGACCCGATCGCGGCAGAGGCACTGGATCTGTTGTTCATCCTGCACGCTGATCACGAACAAAACTGTTCGACGTCTACGGTGCGCATGGCAGGTAGCTCAGGCACTAATCCTTATTCCGCAATTGCGGCGGGCATTTCTGCCCTGTGGGGTCCTGCACATGGCGGCGCCAATGAAGCCGTGCTGCGCATGCTGGAAGAAATCGGCAGTGTGAAAAACATTCCGAAATACGTCGACAAGGCGAAGGACAAGTCGGATCCGTTCCGGTTGATGGGCTTTGGTCACCGCGTCTACAAGAACTTCGATCCGCGCGCGACGATTATTCGCGACATGTGCTACAAGGTCCTGAAGCAAATGGGCCGCACCAATTCGCCGCTGTTCGAGCTGGCGCTGGAACTTGAGCAGGTCGCGTTAAAAGACGAATACTTTATTTCGAAAAACCTGTACCCGAATGTCGATTTCTACTCGGGCATTATCTATCGCGCGCTTGGCATTCCAACTTCAATGTTCACCGTCATGTTCGCCATCGGCCGTACGGTTGGCTGGGTTGCCCATTGGCGTGAAATGATCACCGATCCAAAAGGCAAGATCAGTCGCCCGCGGCAGCTCTACACGGGCGCAGCGAATCGCGACTACGTCGCCATCGACAAACGCCCAAAAACCTAAGACGGTTCGACCCCTTATTTAACAATCCACCAGCGCCCGCACCGCGCGTAAATCTGCGCGCTGCATGGGCTTGCCGTCGATCGGGCTGATGGGTGCCTGGCGGATGCCGTCGAACGGAAACACCGTCGCCTCGATCGAGGCGTCGTCGTGATTGAAGCGGAACGCTGCAAAGCGACTGGTCTGGTTTCGGCGACTCTTGTAGCGCCGCTCAAACGGGCGGTACAGCACCCGCGATTCATCGAGCGTCCAGGCCACTTGCTCCGGGCTGTCCGCAAATACGTGGAGGTTAACGGCAGAGGTTTCCCCGGCGGTGCCGTTTAGCACGGGTCCGACCAGGCGCGGTGTGTAATCCGTCAGCAGATGCATCGCTGAAATAGCTGATTGGCGCAGGGTCTGCAGCAGGCTACTGTGCGACTCACGCCCGAACAAGGCTAGGTGCTCACTGATGGCCTGCTCAATCTCGGGGTTGCCGGGCAGGGCGCCGTGTTCGCTCATGCCGAGGCGTTCGGCCGCCTTTATTTTGGCAAGACGATAATCCTCGATGCCCTGTTCGCAAATTATGCGGGCAGCTTCCTGCGCGAGAACCTGTCGTGCGCGATCACTACCGCTGACGCTTCGTCTACTCATTTTCCCTGTAAGCTACGTCGGGCTCCGACCGAGTGTATCCCGGCTAATCTGGCGCGCGCCACTATTTTGCGGCAGCACCGGCAGGCCCCTTCAAAAAATAATATCGGGCTGCGCCGCCGGTTCGTCTTCCTCGCCAAACTCGAACGCCTCATCCAGGTTGAAAATATCGTCCTGTGTCTCCTGCCGTGCGCAAACTGGCACGTTGCCGAGGCGGAAAATCTCGAACATCACGTCTTCCGGCGGCACGCTGGCATCGGCGGGGCAGCCGGTACTCCGCGATATCCGCACCGACACGATGTCCTGCGGCATGGCCATTTGATTCAACGGCGCGTTTTCGAGCGCACCCCGGGCAAACTCGATCCAGATCGGCAGGGCGGTGCGCGAACCCTCTTCCCCGGGTCCCAGCGGCCGATAGTCGTCATAGCCGACCCACACAATGGCTGACATGTCGCCGTTAAAGCCCGCGAACCATGCGTCCCGGCGATCGTTCGAGGTGCCGGTCTTGCCGGACAGATCGCTGCGGCCCAGCACGCGCGCGCGGCGCCCGGTACCACGCCGGATAACATCGCGCATCATGTCCTGGATCAGGTACGCGTTCTGCGCGGAAATAATGCGCGGTGCCAATTTTACGTCTGCGTATAAGCTCGGCGCTTCGACGGCGTCGGGTCGGTATTCTTCGCCGAATTCCGCCATTTGTTCGAGATCCTGCGGCGCCGATTGCGCGTCTTGCAAATCAACTTCGGTCGCATCAGGGTTCTCGCACAACTCGCAAACAATGGCGGGCGCGGCACGATACAGCTCGGAATCGTCTGCGGCAAAAATGCTGTCAATGACGTATGGCTTGACCGAGTAGCCGCCGTTGGCAAACACGGCATAGGCCTGCGCCATGTCGAGCGGCGTCGCGTTGCCGCCGCCGAGCGCTAAAGAGCCATTGCGAATCAGCGTCGCGTCAACAAAGCCAAACGGCTCCAGGTGTCGCACCGTGTTGCCAATGCCGGTGTTATTGAGCAACAGACGTACGGACGCGAGGTTCATCGATCGCACCAATGCCTCGCGCAGGCGCTGCTCGCCGTAAAAACGACCCGTGTAATTAACCGGCCGCCATACCGCCTCGAGCTCCGAGGAGTTAATTACCACCGGCGCATCAAGCAACAAGGTCGCCGGCGTGTTGCCGTGTTCCAGTGCAGCCGAGTAAAGGAACGGCTTGAACGCAGAGCCGGGCTGTCGCGAGGCCTGGGTAACGCGGTTGAACTTGCTGATCGAAAAGTCATAGCCACCGGCGAGACTGGTGATCGCGCCATCCTTGGGGTCCAGGGACACAACTGCGGCTTGTGCCAGCGGTGCCTGCGCAAGGGCCCAGCCGCCGCGCGCAAGCGGCATCACGTGGACTACGTCACCAACGGCCAATACATCACCAACCTTTTCGGGTGCCGGTCCGCGCGTTTCATCATCGACATAGGGGCGTGCCCAGGACAGCGTGGTCCACGGCAAGGTCTCTCGCTGGCCATCTGTCAGCATAATGCGTGCGCTGTCGTCGTCGTTAAGGGTGGTAACGAGCGCGACGCGCAAATCAGCGGGTTCGGGCCAGCCGTCAAACGCCGACTGTGCCTCTTCCGGCCATGACTCGAGCGGCTGATCATAAAGCTGTGGGTCGAGCGTGAGTTTTGCCACCGGTCCGCGGTAGCCGCGGCGGCGAGCAAACTCGAGCAGGCCGTTTCTTAATGCATAATTCGCGCTCTGCTGCATGCGCGAATCCAGCGTTGTGACAACTTTGTAACCGGCCGAATAGGTGGCTTCTCCATACCGCTTGAGCATTTCCCGCCGCACCATTTCGGCTACGTACGGCGCCGACATTTCGGTGGCTGTGCCGTGCAGTCGGGATACCACCGGTTCCAGCAACGCCTGCTCGTATTCTGCTGCCGTAATGAAGTCCAGATCGTGCATGCGGCCCAGCACGTAATCGCGGCGCATGCGCGCGTTGGCGGGACTTCGCACCGGATTGTAATTGGAGGGCGCGGGCAACACGCCGGCGAGCGTTGCCGCCTCGGCGACGGAAACACCGGCCAACGGCTTGCCGAAATAAACCTGCGCCGCTGCGGCGACGCCATAGGCGCGCTGCCCGAAAAACATCTTGTTCAGGAACAGCGCCATGATTTCCTCTTTGCTGAACTCCTGCTCGATTTTCCAGGCAAGAAAAGCCTCACGAATCTTGCGGGTGAACAGTCGTTCGCGGGTGAGAAAGTAGTCCCGCGCCAGCTGTTGCGTAATGGTGCTGCCGCCCTGGCCGCGCGAGCCTGAGCTAAGGTAGTTGACGGCGGCGCGCAGGATACCGATGGGGTCGACACCCGGGTGACTGAAAAAGCGGCTGTCCTCAGCCGCGACAAACGCGTTAACGAGCACGGGCTTTAGCTCGTAGTAATCAATCAGAATGCGGCGCCGCTCGCCGACCTCCTCAATCAGGCGGCCATCGCGGGTATAGATGCGCAGCGGTATTTGCAGCGGTATTTCGCGAATCGTTTCCGCCGCCGGCAGGCCGGGGGCAACGAAATACCACGCGCCAACAACGCTGGCCACCAGGGCCAGAAAGGCACTGATCAGAAACCCGCAGGCGCCGAGTGCCCAGCGTATGCGGCGGCGCGGTCTGGCCGGCGCATCCGCGGTCTCTACTGTGTCGCTACTTTGCATAACTAACGGTTTTAGGATGAAAGGTAAAAAGGGGGCGAATCAATGCGTCCGCTGCGGGTATAATCGCGGAAATTTGCAGCCCCGGCTTACAGAAGGGCGAATCGGGCGCCAGACAGGCGCGAATGATAGCCACCATTGGCGGAAAGCTGCAATGGCGCACCGGGCAGCCGGTCGCGATATAACGACGAAAATCAGGGAGCGATGCGCAATTTCCCGGAAATTGCGGTGACCAGAACCTAGCCACAGACAAAGAGCGACAAAAGCCCGGACTGATACGCTAACCAGTTCACGGACCTGATTCGCGGGGGGCAGTAGGATTGCCGATTGAGGGATCGTGATCAAAGTCACGTTTTATTTAACATTTTCTTGATATATAGTTAAATCGCTTTGCTCAAGCACGGCTCATATTTTGGTCGCAACCTGCCGACTTAGAAGGAAAAAATTAAGGTGCTCTTCCGGAAAAAATCCCAACCATTGCTGGGACTGGACATCACGACCTCGTCGGTGAAGCTGATTGAGCTGTCGAAGAGCGGTAAGCGTTATCGCGTTGAGTCCTACTCAGCCGAGCCGACACCGCCCAGTTCTGTTAACGAGAAGGCGATCGTCGATGCCAAGGCAGTCGGCGATGCGATTCGACGCGCGGTGAAGCGCGCGGGGGCTCGAGCGATCGACGCCGCTATTGCCATCAGCGGCGACGCGGCCATTACCAAGGTTATCCAGATGCCCGCCAGTCTCTCCGAGCGAGACCTCGAGGGGCAGGTCGAAATTCAGGCTGATCAATACATTCCATTCCCGATGGAAGAGGTCAGCTTCGATTTTGAAGTTGTCGGCGCCAATGAAAACGACCCGGAACTGATGGACGTTTTGCTCGTCGCAACCCGCACAGAAAATGTCGAGCAGCGCGAGGCGGCGGTGAACGCCGCAGGTCTTGAGGCTAAAATCGTAGACGTTGAAGCGTTCGCGCTGGAAAACGCCTGTATGTTAATGGCTCACCAGATGCCGGATAACGGCATGGGCCAGGCGGTTGCCATTGTCGACATCGGTGCGAGTAGCACGACCTTCAGCGTCCTGCAGAATCTGAAAGTTATTTACACACGCGATTTTTCCTTCGGCGGACAACAGCTGACCGAAGAAATCATGCGCACCTACGGCCTGTCGATGGAAGATGCCGGCCGCGCCAAAAAGCAGGGCGGCTTGCCGAGCAACTACCAGCCTGAAGTGCTGGAGCCTTTTGTCGATGACATGACCCAGCAGGTCAGTCGTTCGTTGCAGTTTTATCTCGCCTCCGGTGGCGGACGCGAGCAGCCTGACATGATCCTGGTGTGTGGCGGTTGTGCAAACATTCCCGGTATTGCCGACGTAATCTCCAGCCGCGTTGGAATCCCAACGGAAATTGGCGATCCTCTAGGGCAGATGAAAATCAGTTCCAAGGCCAAGTCACAAGGTGTGCACAAGGATGCTACCGCGTTGTTGACTGCTTGCGGACTTGCACTGAGGAGTTTCGACTGACATGCCAACAATTAACCTCCTCCCATGGCGCGAAGCGGAACGCAAAAGACGGCAGCGCGATTTTTTCATTGCGACCGGCATTGCATTTGTTGCGGGCATCGCCGGCGTCATTCTGACGATACTCGTGTACAACCAGCGCATCGACTACCAGGATCAGCGCAATGCCCGGCTTGAGGCAGAGATTGTCGATCTCGAGCGCAGCATCTCTGAAATTGATGGGCTCGAACGCCAGAAAGAACGTCTGCTCGCGCGCATGGAAATTATCGAACGCCTGCAGGGCAGTCGGCCGGAAATTGTGCACTTGTTCGACGAGCTGTCGCGACAAATGCCGGAAGGTGTTTACCTGACCGAGCTCACCCAGGAAGGCCCCAACGTTCGTTTGTCGGGTGTCGCACAGTCCTCAACGCGCGTGTCTGCGCTGATGCGGCGCATCGATTCCTCTGAATGGCTTTCTGATCCGAGTGTCGTAAAAGTTGAAACGACCGAATTTGGTCCAGGGCGCCAGGCACGTTTTATCGTAACGTTCAAGCAGGTGGATATGACTAATGACGATATGGAGGACGCCGGATGAACCTCCTGGAGGAACTTCAAAATCTCGACGTCAATGATATCGGCCGCTGGCCGCTGCCGTTTCGGGCTGGCGTAATCGTTATTGTATTCGTCGTTGTCATGGGCTTTGGCTTCTACTGGACCATTGTGCAGGACAAGGCGCCGTTGTTGCAGCGCGCCGTGGACGAAGAGGCAACCTTACGAGTTTCTTTTGAGCAGAAACAACGCAAGGCTGCCAACTACGATGCGTACCGCTCGCAGCTTTCGCAAATTGAACAATCGTTCGGCACGATGTTGCGCCAGCTACCGGGCGAAACAGAAATTCCCAGTCTTATCGTCGATATTTCCCAGACGGGCCTGGCAGCCGGGCTGCAGGAAAAGCTGTTTGAGCCGCAGCCGGAAATCCCGAGAGATTTCTATGCTGAAAAGCCGATCAAGATCGCCTTGTCGGGCAGTTACCATGAAATCGCCAACTTTGTGAGTGGTGTTGCTGCTCTGCCGCGAATCGTGACGCTGCACGACATTGAGATTACACCTGACGCCGACGAGTTTGACAGGTTGACGATGGCCGTCACCGCCAAGACATACCGATATCTTGAGGAGGCTGAATAACAATGAGTGCCTTCAACAAGAAAAAAGTATTGCTGCTGTCAATGCTGGTCGTCATGGGCGGTTGCGGCGGCAATTCCGCGGACCTTGACCGCTACATTAATGAAATTAAAGCGAAACCCGGTGGCCGTATAGAGCCGCTACCGGAGATTACGCCTTATGAAGTGTTCGTGTATGCGGCAGATGCCGAGGGCATCAGGTCGCCCTTTGTTCCTGACGCGCCACAGGCAGGCAGGAGCGGCATCAGTAATAACACCCGACCCGACCCGGAACGCAGTCGTGAATTCCTCGAAAGCTTTCCGCTCGATTCACTAAGCATGGTCGGGACGATGGAGCTTGACGGAACGAATTACGGTTTGGTGCAAACCTCCGATGGACTTATCCACCGCGTCGTGCCAGGGAATTACCTGGGACAGAATGACGGACGCATTATTCGTGTAACTGAATCTGAAATCGAATTGATCGAAATTATTTCAGACGGGATTGGCGGCTATCTCGAGCGGGAAGCCGCCGTTGGTCTTGAAGACTGAAGCCTGAATGAAACTGGGAGTATTAGGAATGAGGTTCAAAAACAAGCCGGCGAACGGCAACATCTTCCGTCGTTCGGCGACACAAATAACCATGACAGTTCAGGCTGTCTTGCTGCTTCTTGTCGGGCTCAGTGTTCATGCACAAGAGACCAGCAACCAGTTGCAGGATATTCAGGTGCAAAGTTTGCCGGGCCAAAGAGTTGAACTTCGGCTTATTCTTTCGGACACTGCGCCCGAACCCCTGGCATTTACGATTGACGATCCCGCTCGTATCGCACTGGATTTGCCGGGAACATCGCTGGCGCTGACTTCACGTCGTCGCGACGTCAACATGGGCCCGCTCGACACCGTGCTGACGGCCGAGGCCGGTGGCCGGACCCGCGTGGTTTTGAACCTCGACGAGATGGTCAATTACGATACGCGCCGCAGCGGCAATACCATTTACATTACGCTGGGTACTGACGCCGGCGATACAGCTGTAACCACCTTTGCCGGCACACAGGAGCCGGCCGCCACTGAGGCCCCTCGTTCATACGCGGCCGCAGGCGCACGCCGCATTGAGGCTGTCGATTTCCGCCGCACACCGAGCGGCGGTGGCCGTATCATGGTAAGCCTGAGCGACCCGTCTACTCCGGTTGATATTCGCCAGGAGGGCGGTCGTGTAGTGGCAATCTTCAAGAATGCCGCGCTGCCTGATGAGCTGATGCGACGCCTTGATGTGATGGATTTTGCGACACCGGTCACCACCGTTGATGCGCTGCGGACTAACTCGGATGCCCGTATCGTTATTTCGGCGGATGGTAAGTACGAGCAACTTGCCTACCAATCCGACAACGAATTTGCGATTGAGATTAATCCGGCGGCAGCTGAAGAATCTGACAGCGCCAGCCTGTTCTCCGAAACCAAGGAGTATTCGGGCCAGCGGCTTACCCTGAATTTCCAGGACATCGAAACTCGCGCCGTACTGCAGTTGCTTGCTGAAACCTCGGGTCGCAACATCGTGGTGTCAGATACCGTGCAGGGCAACGTGACGCTCCGCTTGCGCAACGTCCCCTGGGACCAGGCGCTCGACATTGTCATGACCACCAAGGGTCTCGACATGCGCGAAAACGGCAACGTAATTATCGTTGCACCGGCGGAAGAAATTACTGCACGCGAAACAGCGGACCTCGAAGCACGTCAGGCAATCACTGAGTTAGAGCCGCTTTATTCAGAGTTTGTGCAGGTCAACTACGCCAAGGCATCGGACCTTGCTAACCTGATTGGTACCGGCGGTGGCGGTGGTAATACGCTGCTGTCGCCACGCGGCTCGGTCGCAATTGACGAGCGCACCAACACTTTGCTCGTTTACGATACCGCGGACCGCTTGCAGGATATCCGCCGTTTGGTTCGCACGCTCGATATTCCTATCAGGCAGGTGCTGATCGAATCGCGCATCGTGGTTGTTAACGACGATTTCAGTCGTGATCTCGGCGTGCGCATGGGCTTCACCGGCGTTGAAAGCAATTCAAGCGACGGCATTATATCGGTGACGGGTACCGGCGATGGCAGCGAAACCATCGTTACCTCTGCACTCAATAATCTTTCGGGCACAGGTCAGCCGTTCCCGGTAGACGCACCTGACATCAATAACCGCTACGCTGTGAATGTACCCATCGACAGCGCAGCAGGTCGCCTGGCGCTCGCAGTACTCGACTCCGACTATATCGTCGACCTCGAGTTAACCGCGTTGGAAGCAGAGGGCCGCGGCGAGATCATCTCGACGCCGCGTATTATTACTGCCAACCAGAAAGAAGCCAGCATCGAACAGGGTGTTGAAATTCCCTACCAGGAATCGGCCTCGTCCGGCGCGACGGCAACCCAGTTCAAGAAGGCCGTTTTGAGCCTTACCGTCACGCCGCAGATCACCCCTGATGACAACATCATCATGGATCTTATCGTTAGCAAAGATAACGTCGGTGAACTGGTGGCAAGTGCGACAGGTGGCTTCGTACCCAGTATCGATACACGCTCGGTAACAACTCAAGTTCTGGTCAGGGATGGCCAGACGGTAGTACTCGGCGGCATTTACGAAACAGAACGCCGCGAAACAATCAACAAGGTGCCGCTGCTCGGAGACATTCCCGGCTTTGGCTACCTGTTCCGCTCGACGCAACGCGTGTCGAACAAGGCGGAGCTGCTGATTTTCGTAACGCCGCGGATCCTTACTGAAGGATCCAGCATTTACTAGTCGCGGGCTTACTGTTCGCTTCGGGCCAAGAGTTTTAAGGAATAGGAAAAGATGAGCATATTTAAAAGTCTCGCCACGCTGGCATCGATGCTGGTAATTGCGGCCTGCAGCGGCGGTAGCAATTCGCTGGTCGGCGGAGCAGGCACTCCTACGGATGGTGGTGGTGGTACGCCGACGCCCACGCCTGTCGACGACTCCGTATTTATCGGGTCGGGTTCAGGCGCCAACTTTCAGCCCGGCGTCATCGACGTTTCGCAGGCAAACCTGCCCGCTGGTGGTAGCGCCAGCCTGACCGTTAACTTCGTGGATTCAACCAATACGCTGGTTGGGCAGACCATCACCGTTAACTTCACCTCGCCCTGTGTCGGTGGCGGACTCGCCAATATTGTTGAAAGCACGGTAACGACCGAGACGGGTTCGGCGACGGCGACATATTCGGCCACCGGCTGTTCTGGCGACGACCAGATTCGTGCTACCGCAACAGTTAACGGGGTGGTGCTGCAGGCGTCGGCCACCGTTAACGTTGAGCCTGCGGAAGTGGGCTCAATGAAGTTCGTTAGTGCCATCCCGACCAACATCGCCCTACGTGGCACAGGTGGCGCAGGCCGCCAGGAAACCTCGACGGTGCGGTTCCGCGTAACGGACTCAACCGGTGGCCCGGTTGCTGATGCGACCGTCAACTTTTCACTCAACACGACCGTCGGTGGCATCGAGCTGACGCCGACATCCGTCACCAGTGATGCGCAGGGCTTCGCACAGACCGTAATTTCTGCGGGATCGGTTGCGACGGCCGTAAGGGTGACTGCCGTCGTTGCGGGCACCTCGCCTGTTATCGGTAACCAGTCAGATCAGCTAACGATCACTACCGGCATTCCTGATAATGACAGCGTTTCTCTGTCACTGGGTTGTACCAATCTCGAGGCCTGGAGCATCAACGGACAAACAACGAACGCAACCATTCGCATGTCGGACAGGTTTAATAACCCGGTTCCGGATGGCACTGCGGTAACCTTCACTGCTGAGGGCGGCCAGATCGGCGGCCAGTGCACGACGACCACCCAGCCAAACGGTGGTGGCGGCGTCTGCAGCGTAACCTGGGTAAGCCAGAATCCACGCCCGCAGCCTGACGGACGGGTAACGATTCTCGCGTCGGCGATCGGCGAAGAGTCCTTTGTCGATAACAATTCTGATGGACGGTTTAACGGCACCGATGCAGAAACGGCTATTGGTGAACCGTTCAGCGACAACAACGAGAACGGAGTGTATGACCTTGGCGAGGCATTCCGTGACTTCAACACCAACGGTGTTCGAGATAACGCCACCGCTCCGGACTACGCGGGCTTCAACGGCCTCTTGTGTGAGACGGGTTGTGCGCCGCGTGAAACCCTGTTTGTAGGCGACTCGATTGTGCTGGTCATGTCGGCCAGTAGCGCAATAATTACGGACAACGTGGGCGGCGCTATTGACGTATCGCTAGGTGCTTCGCAATCATTTACGTTGACGGTTGGTGACAACAAGGGTAACGGATCGACCCCTCAACCGATGGCTGGTGGTTCAACGGTTAGAGTTGAGACCTCAAACGGTGCAATCGTCGGGCCGAGTACTTATGACGTGCCATGTTCATCGAACAACGGCCCGCTAAACTTCACCTTCACGGTTGAAGGGGACGAGCAGCCCAGTTCGGGTACGATTATCGCGACCGTTGA
>JABDKF010000172.1 GCA_013003155.1 Woeseia sp.
CGACTGCCGCGTTCGTAGAGTTACGGACGGACTGATTCCAGCGATCAGGATAGTGTATCGGATGCCTTATTTCCACTGGCAACCGGGTTTCAGACGCGCTGAGTCGAGGGTGACACAGTTGCCCGTAATGGTGTGCTATCGGGCGCCTGCATCTTGTGACACAGGATCCCGCGTACGAAGTCACCACGTCGTCATGCTGCAATCGTACGAAATAGCGAATAGCCGCTGCCTTTCCTGTTTAAATCGATGCTTTTACCATTGCCACACTCTGTAGAATGTCGGCAACTGATCCAGGAAGCACATGGCACAGGCCGCCGCTGCACGGGCGATGCCAAATGTCATGGATGACTGACGATAGGCGGAATGAGCATGACTCGATTAAACAGGATCTTCTTTGCGTTTTTTTTCGTGGTATTAACATCCTCCGTTATTGCGCAATCCGGGGGTCCCGTGGAAGAGCTCAAGGCCTGCGCAAGGATAACGGATCGAGACGCGCGCTTTGCCTGTTTTGACGAGCTCGGAGAACGAGCACTCCGTGAGGAGGTAGCCGAGAATACGGCACCGCTGGAAAAGATAAGTGAACCTGACGCGGTAGAAACGGTTCAACCTGGCGCGGTAACAACGACTGATCCTGAAGTGGAAGCAACGACTGAGCCTGAAGCAATAGCAAGGGCTGATCCTGAAACAATAGCAACGGCTAATCCTGAAGTGGAAGCAATGGCTGAACTTCAAGCAACCGCTGAGCCTGAAGCGATAGCAACGGCTGAAATTGCAGGGGTAAAAAAAGCGCCCTCTAACGGTACGCCACCGTTACCTGAAAATTTTGGCGCACCCGCATTTTCCGACGGCGAATTCTCGCAGCGACCCGCCTACGGCGGCACAGTGACGTCCTGCAGGAAAGATCCTTACGGCAGTTGGTATTTTTTTCTTGACAATGGCCAGGTCTGGAAGCAAGTGAAAGGGCGTAAACACAAAATAAAGGAATGCAATTTCGACGTGACAATTGCGCAAGACGTATTCGGTTACAAAATGCGAATCGATGAACTGGAAAAGACTATACGGGTCAGACGACAAAAATAGGTCGCCCGATCTCAAGAAATACCATATTTTGATGGGCCTGCGAGATCGCTGATCAGGACTAAGAAAACGCGGTCCGCACGCCCGGTCATGAGAGCCAGAAACAGGATCGGAGGAATCGGCGGAAACGTTGGAAAACGATTTGCCGCTGGCGACTTACGGACACTACCGGACGGTCCGACGACCCTGTGAAAAGCCGCAAAATGTGACTTGCGTCACGCATGCCCCACCGAATTGCTGCTAGATTATGTCATGTTGAGGACTGAGGCCGGTTGCGTAAACTCAGGCTCAAGCGGATTCATCAAGTGGCATTCGCTAACGACTCTAATAAGGGTTTAAAGTAGCTACCTATGGAATCGATGTTTAAATTTTTCGATACGGTGGATGAGTTCATCATCGCCATGATGATCCGTTTGCAACGCTCGCTATCTCGCACACCACACGAAAGACGGAAAATTTGCAGGCCATCGGTCATCACGCCCGTGCCAATTTCCGCACATCCCGCGAAGCAAGAGGCCATGCCAGGCTGAAACAAATTGCTGGCAACGCGAAGATCCTGTGGGAGCAGCTCACATCCCAAGTGCGCCACTCACTGCGTTCTCGCGAAGATCCTGTGGGAGCAGCTCACATCCCAAGAGCACCACTCACTGCGTTCTCGCGAAGATCCTGTGGGAGCGGCTTCAGCCGCGATTGCTGAGTTAATCTAAAGCAGAAAATCAATCGATTACTGCCGCGCCAGCTCTGCGCGTTTGCGATCGTTGACTATGTAATAGCCTGCTTTGATCGCGGCTGAAGCCGCTCCCACAGGTTTTCTTATGGTTCACAGCTTTGATCGCGGCTGAAGCCGCTCCCACAGGTTTTCTGATGGCTCGCGGCTTGATCGCGGCTGAAGCCGCTCCCACAGGTTTTTTGGTGGTTCACAGTTCGTGCGTTGTGCGTCCGCCCATGACGGTCCTGGCGACCGGAATATCGATAATCTCCAGCGGGTCGACCTCCTGCGGATCAGCGGCGAGAATCACGAAGTCGGCGAGCTTGCCGGGTTCCAACGATCCTTTCCGGTACTCTTCGAAGGAGGCGTAGGCGCCGTGCAGCGTGCAAATTTGCAGCGCCTCATGCACGGATATGCGTTGATTCGCACCCCACACGCGGCCCTGGCTATCCGTGCGCGTCACCATGCTTTGCAGTGCCATCATTGGCTCGTACGGGCCGGGCGTGAAATCGGAGGCCGGCGCTACGGGAATACCCGCATCGAGAAAACTGCGGTGCGCGAACATCGAGCGCATTTTTTCTTCGCCGTAATCCAGCCACTTGTTCCCGTGGTAGTACACGTAGGTATAAAACGGTGTTGGTATCGCGCCGGTCTTTTTGATTCTCCGCAACAAGTCATCATTGATCAATGAACAATGTTCGATGCGATGACGGGGGTTGCGGCCCGTATGATTTTCCAACACGCGCTCGTACGCTTTAAGCACCCTGTCGATTGCGACATCGCCGTTGGCATGAATGCCGACACGGAAATCGTGCGCCACCGCGTCGTCAACGGCGGCATCGATTTCTTCCTGCGTCATCGTCAGGATGCCGTAGTTGTCCGGCTGGCCCTCGTACGGCGTGCTCATGCTCATCGTGCGTTCTGACGCAGAGCCGTCCGCGGAGAATTTGACGGCGCCGATGCGCAACATGTCGTCGCCAAATCCTGACGATATGCCCGCCGTCTTGAATGCCTTGTAAACCTCGCCGCCACCACCCGGCATGAAAGCGACCCGGCAATTCAGCTCGTAGGCTTTGCGTGCATCCTGGTAGGCCACAAAATTATCTCGGTTTCCGTACGCGTCCGTTGTGGATGTCAGGCCGGCGGCCGCCATTTCTCGTGTCGCGATCGCAGCCGATTCCTGGCGTTTTGCACGATCCATCGTGGGCCAGGTGCCTACCTCAAAGAACACGTCAAGCGCATGCTCGGCCACCTTGCCCGTGAGTTCGTTGCCGTCCCGGAAGAACTTGCCACCGACCGGGTCTGGCGTCTGTGCGTCGATACCGGCCAGCGTAAGCGCCGCGGAGTTCACGACAGCAGTGTGGCCGCCTCGATGTGCGACGTACACCGGATGATCGCGCACGACCTTGTCGATGTCATGGCGGTTCAGCGGTCGTCCTTCGGCAAACTTTGTGTCGTCGTACATGACGCCGCGCACCCAGTGCCCACTCGGCGTTTTTGCCGCCTGTCCCGCAAGCGCCTCCTGTACATCTGTTATTCGCGGCAGGTTTACGTTAACGCCCAGCGAGTCCTCCGCGAACAGCGGGTGACTGTGCGCATCGATAAAACCCGGCGTCACCGTCATCGTGCGGCCATCGATACGTTTCGTGCTGGCAGTTGCAAACTGCAGTATCTCGTCATCACTGCCGACCGCGAGCAGGTAATCACCCCGCACGGCAAGCGCCTCTGCACGCGGCTGATCCGGATTCATCGTGATGATATTTGCTCCGGTAACAATAAGATCGGCGCTGTCGGTTGGATAACCGGCGGCGGCCTGCGTCGCACCGAAGCCGAGGCCCAGCCCGAACGGCAGCGCGCCGCCTGTCCGTAAAAATCCACGTCGTGAAAACTTAAGCATCTCCTGCTCCTTCTAATGCCGCCGGCGGCGGATAGCGCCGTGCGGTGACATTGGACACAACGATTGTCAGCAGCATGCCGACGATAAAACCGGGAATCATCTCGTACAGGTCGTAGGTGTACTCCTTCACGAACAACACCCAGAAAACGCTGACCAGAAAGCCGCCCAGCATGCCCGCCGCGACGCCCGGCAAGTTTGTCTTGCGATAGTAGAACGTGCACACCAGCACGGGCCCGAACGCGGCGCCGAGACCTGACCAGGCGAACAACACAAACCAGAAAATCAGTTTGACCTCCTGCAATGCGAAGACGAGTGCAATCGCGCCGATCAATATAGTTACCAGCTTGCCGTAGCCGGCTAGCGCCCGATCGTCGCGCTGGCTACCGAGCACCTTTTGCATCCCGTCACGCACGACCGCGGACGAGGCCAGCAGCAACAGGGAATCGACGGTCGACATGATTGCCGACAGGACGATGACCATCAGCAGGCCGGTGATGAGGGCAGGAAACAGTTCGGTCGCCAGCACCGGAAAGATAGTTTCCGCGTCATCGAGGCCCGGAAACAGCGCGCGACCGGCCATGCCGGCCGTCACGGCACCGACGTCGAACAACAAAATGACGATGATCGACACAGTGCGCGCTTTGGGAATTTGCCCCTCGTCACTGGCCGACATGAAGCGTGACATCAGCTGCGGCGCACCAAGAAACGGCAGGCCAATCGCCATGAAGCTGAACAGGGCTACCCAACTGGCGATTCCGCCATCGCCAAACTGCCACATGTCCAGTAAGGCCGGATCCTGTGCCGCAAGATTGGCACTGACCGCCGCCCAGCCACCCGCGCTGCCAATCGCAACCGTGGGCACCAGGATCAGGCCGAACAACATCAGCACACCCTGCACCACGTCCGTGTAGGCGACGGCCTTGAATCCGCCGACGAATGTATAGCTGATAATGATCACGGCCCCGAGCACCACCGCAGTGTGGTAGTCGATATCTATAAAACTGCTAAACGCTTTACCGGACGCAACGAGCTGCGCCGATACGTAGGCGCACACCATCGTCAGTATGATTACGATCGCGATGATGCGCAGGATGTGAAGTTTGTCATCGAAGCGCGCCGCGAGAACGTCAGGCACAGTGATCGAGTCTGTCTGGTCACTGAGTTTTTTGATGCGCCGCGCTATCAGCGTCCACGCGAGATAGACACCAATAATTTCGCCGACGACGACCCAGTAAGCCTGTGCACCGACCGCATAGCCCATACCGGTCAATCCCAGCAATAGCCAGCCCGACTCACCGGTCGCGTTCATGCTAAACGCGATCACCCAGAACGGCAGTTTTTTGCCCGCAAGAAAAAACCCGGAAAGCGTCCGCGTTTCACGGCGGCTCCAAATCGCCAGCGCCACCAGCACGCCAAGATAGGCGAGCAGCACGGCGATGATCGTGTTCATGCGCGCAACCTAGTACGCGCCGATCGGCGAACCCGGTGGGACAGTGACCTCCGGCAACGAGCCGATGCTGGTCTGGTCGCGCTCGAACTGCGCGATACGCTGGCGGGCGAAGCGGTAATGCGCGCGCCATGCCGCGTCTATCTCGCTGGCGGTGCGCGGTTCGAGCCAGTCGTTAAGCGCCGCAATGGAATCGATCGCCAGGGCCCGGACCTGAGGCGCGGCATTGTTGTTTGTCGCGAGTCGCAGCAAACCTGTTAACACCTGCATGTTTACCGTGCGGCGAATTTCTGCGCGTAGCCCCTGCTGCCGCGGTGCCAGCCAGCTGGCTGACAATAGAGAACTCAACAGCTCGTCGAACCCGGGATTGCGCGGATTCAGCGAATGCCCACTGATGAGCCGCGCGGCGCGTGACGGATCGAGCAACGCTTCGAGAGTTAATGCCGCGGCGCTGCTTGCCGGCCCCAACGGATCGAACGCAGCGCCCGTGTAACTCGGGAAGGTTTCTCGTGACTTTGGATAACCCGGCGGTCGCGGTGGCAACTCATCCAGAAGGTCGGTCGGCAACGCGAGCCGCGTCGGACTCAAGGTCTCCAGCAAGGCACTTATCCCCGCCCTTTGGCGTTCCGGGCTGACCGGCTGCGACGACGACTGGCCATCACCACGCAGTGCATAAGAATAATGATTGCCGCCAATTAACTTTGCGACGGCGTGCAGCTGGAAGCGATGCAACAGGTATATCGGCACGAGCGCTTCTTCTATGGTCGCAAGCGGTCGACCTGCGCGAATATTGACGGCACCGAAGCGAGCCAGGGCAATATCACGCACACGGAGAAGATGTTGCAGCTCTTCTATGGCGTCTGCACCGTTATCCCACAGGTTACCGTCGGGCTGCGCAGAACCGACAGCGCGCGAGTCTTGATCGGCGACGTATTTCAATGTCGCAAGCGTTTCGTCAAGAATCGCGGCGCGCGCAGCGTCAGCGTCGACATTCTCCGGAAAATCCTGGTAGCCGTAAAGCACGACTCGCTTGTCCCACGCGCCGATGCCAACACCGTACGCGTCGCTCAGGTCAATATCGCCGTTTGCGTCGATGCGGATTAACGGGAACGGGTAGTCCATCACCGACGAACGACCTTGCGTACTCGCGGCAAAATTATGCTCGATGCCGATCGTGTGACCGACCTCGTGTGCCGACAGCTGCCGAATACGAGCCAGCGCCATCGCGAGCATCGCATCGCTCTGTTCTTCGTTGTCGTAGGGTGCCAGCAGACCTTCGGCAATCAGGTAATCTTGTCGCACGCGCAGCGAACCGAGCGTCACATGGCCTTTGATGATTTCACCGGTGCGTGGATCCAGAACGGACGAGCCATACGACCAGCCGCGGGTCGAGCGATGCACCCATTGGATTACGTTGTAACGGACGTCCATCGGATCGGCATCCTCGGGAAGTAGCTCGACCCGAAACGCATCGCGATACCCTGCGGCTGCGTACGCCTCGTTCCACCAGGACGCGCCGTCAAGCAGTGCCGTGCGTACCGGTTCGGGGGCGCCGCGATCGACATAGTAAACGATCGGCTCCACCGCGTCGCTGACACTAGCCGACGGATCCGCTTTTTGCAGGCGATGGCGGCGCGCGTACCGCACCGTAATATCGTCGCCAATCGGTGTCGCGTAATCGTAAAAGCCGCTCGCTTCATAGCTGAGCCCGATTAATCCGGCACGCGGGTCATACGGCAGTGGTTCGTAACCTTCGTCCGGCAGGCGCACAAACGAATGGTGGAGGTGCACTGTGATACTCGTCGCATCCGGCACGACGCTGTACAGAATCTCGCCGGTCGGTGTGCCAACATAGGTGATTACCGCCTCAATTTCGCTGTTATCGGGAAACGCTTTGGTGCGGGGTGCGAAAATTGCGGAACGCGAGGAATCGACTGAGTAGCTGCCCTCGCCTGCGTCGCTAAGCCGGCGCGACAAGCCGTGTGAGTCTCGCAGGAAAAAGTCGGTGGCATCGATGACTATGTCACCGTCGTGCTCACCGGCAATTTCGAAACCCCACAGCACGGATTCGGCAAACGAGGCGTCTACCGCTCGCTGCTCGTCAACATTATTGCTGTCGGCCCGGTAATCGATGTTGTCCGCCACCAGCAAGATTCGGTTTCCGTGACGCTGAAAACTGACGATGTGGGCGGGACCGAGTTGGCCGCGGTCCAGCCCGAGATCATTTGAGCCGACTCCGCGTGCCATCGATGCCTGGTACAGGAGCGGTTCATTCAATTCCGTAACACGCAAATAAAGCCGACCGCCGGCATCGTCGCGATACAGGTCGACAAAACCTGCCAATCGCTCAAAGCCCGCCAGCGTGTCACTGAAGCTCTCTGTTTCTAAAGATTCTCCGCAACTCGCGAGCAGCACGGCAGCCAATAGTAAAATTCGGCGCATTATTCCCCCGGATCAATATTTTGTCAGGCCGGCGCGTCCTCGAGTGCCTCCGCAAAGGCCTGCAGAAACGTATCGGCATTGTCGGCTGAGAATACCATCGGCGGCCGCAGCTTGAGCACATTCGCATGGGGGCCGATCGTATTCGTCAGCACGCCACGTTCTTTCAAGCCGTTGACCAACGTCCGCGCAAGCGCCGTAGCAGGCTCGCGCGACTGCCGATCGCGGACCAGGTCGATCGCGAGGAACAGGCCGTGCCCGCGAACATCGCCGATCGCGGCGAAGCGTTCTGACAGCGATTCGATTTTCGCGCGCAAATAGCTGCCGACCTGCAGCGCATTTTTCTGCAGCCCGTCACTCTCAATCACATCGAGGACCGCGAGCCCTGCCGCCGCAGACACCGGGTTGCCACCGAAGGTATTGAAATAGCCCGTGCGCTTCGCGAATGCATCCAGCAATTCACGCCGGACCACCGTCGCCGCTAACGGGTGGCCGTTACCCATGGGCTTACCCATCGTTGTGATGTCGGGGACCACCTTATCGGCTTCAAAGCCCCAGAAATGTCGTCCTGTTCGGCCGAATCCGGGCTGGACCTCGTCAGCAATAAGCAGTGCGCCGGCGGCACGCGCCCTGGCGGCGGCAAACTGCAAATAGCCCGCCGGCGGCTCTACGACGCCACTCGATGATGAAATCGTATCCACAACGAATGCAGCGGGCTTTATGCCACGCGCAGCCAACCGCGCAACCGCATCATCAATATGTGCGGCATATCTTTCGGCAGCATCTTCATCGCGATGAATACCGCGGTAGCAATCTGGAAACGGCACGGTTTCAACATAGTCGGGGCGACGCTCCGGGGGCGTGTCTTCCGTTGAAATATCAGCGATAAGCTGTGAATTTCCGTGATATGCAAACTCGGTAACAATGATGCCACGCGCGTTGGTCACTTCGCGGGCAATGCGCAGCGCCAGTTCATTCGCCTCTGTTCCTGTGCAGCTGAACATGACGGTATTCAGATCGTCGGGAAGCAGCCCGAGCAAACGCTCTGCATAGTCAACGACGTTACTGTGCAGGTAACGTGTGTGGGTATTCAATTCTGCCGCCTGCCTGCAAATTGCTTCGACGACTTCAGGTCGACAGTGACCAACGTGCGGCACGTTGTTGTAAAGGTCGAGGTAACGGCGTCCGTCTGCGACCGTCAGCCAGACGCCCTCGCCGCGCACGATATGCAGCGGCTCGTCATAAAAAAGTCGGTAGGCGGGACCGAGCAGGCGCTGCCTGCGCTCAAGCAGCGTTGCGTCGACCTTCGTCGTGGGTGCTGTCATTTTTGAAGCCCGACGCTGCGACGTTGTGTTACTCAGGCCGCGCCGAGTTGTCTGCCGTGAATCCGGCCAGCTACGATTCCGGTGATCAAAATAAACACCGCCATACCGAACAGCAGTTCCGGGTAACTGCGAGTGATGCCGCAGTAGTAACTGGCGACAAAATTAAATCCCTGGAATGCGTTCAGGAAAACGCTGTCGCGGCGCCGGATTTTCGGAAAACGAATCGTCGAAATCATGCCCAGCGCGAGGACAAACATTAACACCGGTAAATAGGCATGAAGTGGCAGCGCATCCGCAACGCCCTCATGGCGCACGAGCAGGATTACGGCGGTGGAAATCAGACCTCCGCCGCAGGCGGTAATCGGAATACCCGCGAACCAGCCATCGCCCGGATTTTGCGCCGCGAGATTAAAGCGCGCCAGGCGCAATGCGCCTGCCAGCACGAATGAACCCACGGAAAGCAGTAACACCAGGAAGGCGTCAGTCCCGATCTCAACGCCGCCGATCTGCATTCCCGCATGAAATACGAGCATGCCGGGGGCTACGCCAAAGGAAACAAGATCGGCCATCGAATCGAATTCTGCGCCGAACGTTGAGGTCGCCTTTAGCAACCTTGCGGCAAGCCCATCGAGAACGTCGAGCAGCCCGCACCAGACAATCATCCAGCCAGCAAGCTCGAGATGCCCGAGCTGACTTGCGACAATAGAGCCGAGTCCCAGCAACAGGCTGGCAGCGGTAAAGCTGTTCGGAATCGTGTAGCGCAGAATGCTCAAGACGGCAGATGCCTGTGTGTGGCCCGGCTGTCATTTTGCATGGGCCTTCGACGCATAGCCAGTCCGGGGCGCTAGCGCCGCCCGCCGCGACCGGCGGTAATGCCGAGCGGACCGCGACGTACAGCGACCTGCATGGTCACGCCATCCCTGATGATTTGCGCCGCCACGGTTTCACCCGCTTGCCCCGCTAACATGGCCTGATTCAGGTCGGACATGTTGTAGATCCGCGTGCCGTCGTAGTTCACGATTCGATCGCCAGGCTGCAGCCCGACCTGTTGTGCAGGTGAAGTATCCAACACGCTGCCAACGACCACCGCTGTCGAACGGCCGGTGCCTTCGAGGTAGCGCTCGTACTCGACGGGCCCGAGCTCGTTGCGAAACGCGGCGGCATCCGCCTGCCGCAAGGCGCGGTAATCGACGTCATCGCCGCTTCTTTGTGCCGCGTAACGCGCCTCCATCATCGACAAGCGGGCCTGAGCTTCGCGCTGCAAAATCAATTCGGCTCGTTCCGGTGAAAAACCTGCGTCGATGAGGCGTTGTGTTCTGAATTCCGGTGAGTTGCGGCGCGCGAAACGCTCGCGGCGCGTTTCGACAGCAGGTTCTGTTGTAACCGTTGCACTGTCTGCCGGAACCGCTGCCGCCGCCCGTCTGCCGTCGCGCAGCAATTCAATTTCTTCTGTCAGGTACAAGAGCTCTTCCTGCAACAGTTGGCGCGCCTGCCGTTCTTCTGCAATTACGCGCTCGAGCTCCTGCACGCGCGCAGCAAGTGGCGCGTCCTCGGCAGTTTGCAGCGCCGGGGTAACTGCCAAGTTCGTCGCATCATCCTTCAATTCCTGTGGGGCCAGGTACGCGACGGCAAGACCGCCTGCCAGTACGGCCACCAGAATCAGGACAGGTTTGACCATGAAATTTCACCGTTTAAGCGACGGTTGCAATGCCTGATTGGAGTCCGCAAAGCATCGGTGGTTCCATCAGCGCGCATTGCTCACGCGGGATTGGCGGTGCGTAGTTACTCGGCGACGCTTGCCCGGACCACCGCCACGGGACAGCCACTGCCTGCCGCGTAGGGGGCAAGCCCCGTATTGACGCTGGCAATTTCGCCGGGCGACAGGGTCTGGTTGATCGCTTTTTGCACCTGGCGAACGCGCCCGGCGTT
>JABDKF010000213.1 GCA_013003155.1 Woeseia sp.
GTGGCACAGCTCTTGCAGAAACTCCATCATGAACGGCGGCAGATGCTGCTTACGGAGACACCAGCGAGGAGTAGTTATGGGCACGAGAACGGCGACAGTAGAACCACAGCGCAAGGGCGTCGACGGCGGGGCGCTGATCCGGGCGGCGGTTGTCGCCTCAGTTGCCACCCTGCTCATGTACCTCTACCTCGTACCCGTCCTCGTAGGCGCCGGCAATGCAGCCGTAATCCTGCGCTACATGGCATCCGTCGTGATGGGTGCAGACGTATTGCCGCCGCCGGCCAATCTGTCGCCGACGATCATGCTTGCGGCGCTTGCCGTGCATGCCGGCATTTCACTTTCGATGGCGGCCGTCATCGCCTTCATTCTGCATCGCTGGGGCTTGCTGACCGGGATAATCGGCGGCGCAGTCCTCGGACTCGTGTTCTTCGCCATCATTCACTATTCGTTGACGCTCATACATCCGCACTTCTACGCAATGAATCACTGGTCGGTGGCGCTGGTTCACGCGGTATTCGGTGCTATCGCAGGTGGTATTTACGAGCTCTACGAATGCGAGCCTGGCGAACAACTTGAAGGGAGCCTCTAATGCGCTACAGACAGCCACTCAGAATGGGACCGACACGGCGTGCCGGCGGCATGGTCCGCCTCGCGATTGGCGCAATTGTTGCGGCATTCGCATTCTTTTCCTACCAGTGTTCCACTGAATACAACCCGGTAACGGGCGAAGAACAACACGTCGCTATGACGCCGGAGCAGGAAATCGCACTCGGTTTGCAGGCTGCGCCGGAAATGGCCGCACGCCACGGCGGACTACTTGACGACGCAGCCGTGCAAGCCCTGGTGGACCGCGTAGGGGCTGACTTAGTGCGCTCAGGCGCCGCTCGTGACACTGGCTGGCAATTCGAGTTTCATGTTTTGGCCGACCCGCAGACCGTTAATGCTTTTGCGCTTCCCGGCGGACAAATTTTCATTACCGACGCATTGCTTAGACGTTTCAGCACCGAGGGTGAGCTAGCTGGCGTTATCGGCCATGAAATCGGCCACGTCGTGGCTCGCCATGGAGCACAGCGACTCGCCAAGATGCAGCTGACCGAAGGCATTACCGGTGCCGTGCTGGTCGCGGCAGGCGGTGGCGGCAGCGAAGCGCAGATCGCGCAGATGGTCGGACAGCTGGTCAATATGAAGTATGGCCGGGAAGACGAACTCGAGTCAGATACGATTGGCGTCATGTTGGTCGCTGCAGCTGGCTATGATCCCCGTGCCTTGATACGGGTGATGAAAATTCTCGACGATGCCAGCGGCGGGAATGCCCCGCCGGAGTGGATGAGCACGCATCCCAGCCACGGTAATCGCGTGGCCCGAATCGAAGCCGCGATTGAAGAGGTTTTCCCTGCTGGTATCCCGGACGGTCTGCAACAATAACGCGCCGCCAACGACCAGGCCTCCAGCGCTGGCAGCAAGCCTCACAGCCTGTGTAAACGTTACAAATCATGTACTGAATGCACGGCATTCGGCTCACCGTTCGGGTGAGCCGGTCATTGACAACAGCATTGCGAAACCGGTATCGGCCAGAATTATCGCTGCATTCGACGCTGGCACGAAAGTTGCTGTCTATCTTCCAACAGTCGTGTTGAACACGCCCTTTAAAAGGAAGACAGCAATGAAACGGTATTCGGTAGCACTTATTTTAATTCTGGCCACGGGTCTGGGCAGTGTCGCCCTGGCGGAAGCCAATGGCGAAGCCGGGACTGAAACAACACCGCCTTCGCCGGTAGAGCAACTGCTGCAATCGGATTTCCGGCCAGGGAATTTTCGGCTACTCGATGAGCGGCGTGCAGTGTGGAACGGCGTGAAGGCAATCTACAAGGCGAATGACATGCAGCCGCTCTGGACAGGGTCGCGTGCAGCTAAACAACGCGCCCGGCAACTGATCAGCAAGTTGCTGACCTCTTCCCAGCACGGGCTGATACCTCGCGAGTACGATGCCCAACGATTTGCAGATGCGTTCCGCAAACGCAATTTTGCCCGGCTGACACCCGATACGGCACGCGATGCGACAAGCCTTGACGTTTCACTGACGTCGGCAATGCTCGCCTATGCACATGACATATGGGATGGGCGAGTCGAACCGGCAGACGTGCGTTCCGAACACGAGGTGTACCTCAAGCGTGACACCATCGATCCTGTCAAGCTCTGGAAATCGATTGAGGAAGATGACGTTGCATCGGCCTTGACGTCGCTTGAGCCACAGCACGAGCATTACAAAGCGCTCACGCGATTAATGAAAGAAGCGCTGGCCAGAAAGGACAAGGGCGGCTTTACGAAGGTGACCACCGACTATCTGAAGCGGGGTGATCGCGGTGAAGCCGTGTATGCGCTCATTAAACGACTGTGCGAGGGTGGGTACCTGTACGTGGATCTTCCGAAAAATTCGGAAGATGCAGTATTCGATCGCGGCGTGGAGGCCGCGCTGCAGCGCGTGCAACGGGAAAGTGCGCTCAAGGAAGACGGCATTTACGGCCCGGCGACCGCAGCGATACTGAACCAGAGTATAGAGAAACGAATCGAACGACTTGCAATTAATATGGATCGCTGGCGCTGGCTGCCGCGGGATATGGGCGAACAATACCTGTGGGTTAATATCCCCGACTACCGCTTGCGCGTTTTCGGCGATGGCGAGGAGCAGTGGTCGACACGAATCATCGCGGGCACCAGCGTGCACCGGACGCCAGTGTTCGCTGACAAGCTCGAGTACATCGTGTTCAGCCCGTCATGGCACGTGCCGAAGTCCATTATCGGTAACGAGCTTATCCCGATGTTCCGCAATGATCCGAAGCGCGTGAACGAAAAGAATATGGAAATCACCGACGTCGACGGTGAAGTACTCGATCCGATGGCGATTGACTGGTCCGAAATTTCAGCTGCGGATATCAATGTTCGCCAGAAACCCGGACCGTCGAACGCCCTCGGCCGCGTCAAGTTCATTTTCCCGAATCGGTATGCGATCTACCTGCACGA
>JABDKF010000279.1 GCA_013003155.1 Woeseia sp.
AGGAGGTTTCCGCTATTCGCTTTCTGATCGTCATGGGCGGACTGATGCTGCTCGCGCCGATGGCATCGTCGCAACAACTGCCGGACATGCTTGTACAGCAAGCCGAGTCCCTGGGCGGGCGTGACCAGCTCGAACAGCTGCTCGAAAAAACGATCGATCCACCATTACGAGGCTCCGTCGACTGGGAGGTCAATTAGCGGTGAACTCGGACGCGGAATTCGCCGCCCTCGGTGACCAGCTCGATCTGATCGCAGATCTGGCGAAACGTCTGGAGCTCGAATATGCAGATGCATTGGCCCGCGTCCGTCCTGAGTACTCCGACAGTGCACGAAACCTGCTCGCCTATATTGCGCTCCGCAGCGCCGATCGCCGAAGCTTGCAGAAAAGTCTTGCTCGCTTGGGTCTCTCCTCACTGGGCAGGTCAGAGAAGAATGTCCTGGCCGTAATCCGCGCAGTGCAAAAAGTGCTTCAGGCAATGTCGCAATCGCAGACCTATGAATTGGGCGAAGAGTATAAAAGCTTTGAAAGTAGCGAGCAGTCGTTCGAAGATAACCGCGAAGAGCTCCTCGGCCGCCCAATGAACGGCCGAGCCGTCGGGATCATGGTCACGATGCCCGTCGAAGCGGCGGAGGATAACGGACTGGTCCAGGACATGATGCTGGCAGGCATGGACGTTGCTCGTATCAATTGTGCGCATGATGACGAGGACATCTGGCTGAGCACGGTGCGCAATATCGATCGCGCCGGCAAAGAATTGGCGCAACCCTGCAGGGTTTTCATGGACCTCGCCGGACCAAAACTGAGAACCGGGCCTCTGAAACCCGGACCCGGTGTCAAATGCATCCGCCCGAAACGCGATGCCCTGGGCAGGGTGATTGCCCCGCGCCGCGTTCGCTTTATTGCGGTCGACAACAGGACGCCGTTACCGAAGGGCGCGGTTATTCCTGTGCCAGGTGAGTGCATCGCCTTCGCGGAAGTCGGCGATGTCGTCCGCCTCAGGGACACACGTGGTAAGAAACGAAAACTGATTGTCACCGAAAAAGACGCGGACGGGTTGCGGCTCGACTGCTTCAAAACGACTTACGTTGCGACCGGTACGAAATTCAAGCTGCAGCGCATGGAATCAGGAGAAAAGATCAAGTTCCGGGTCGGCCGGCTACCGGCCAGGGAGATGCCGATAATCCTGAAAATTGGTGACACGTTAATCCTGCATCGCGACACAAAACCCGGAGCGCCGGCGATCATAGACGCCGACGGCACAACGGTCGCACCGGCGCATATTTGCTGCATTCCGGCAGAGGTATTCGGACTGGTACAGGCAGGCGACCTGATTCGTCTGAATGACGGAAAAATCGAAGGTGTGCTCGAGTCAGCCTCAGACACCGAACTGCAGGTCACGATTACGCATGCGAAAAAACTGGGTAGCCGTCTGCGCGCAAACAGAGGCATTAACCTGCCCAACAGCACCTTGCAGCTTGCGGGATTAACCGATACCGATCGGGGAAATCTCGAATTCATCACGAAGTACGCTGACGCCGTAAGCCTGTCTTTTGTCAACGGGCCCGAAGACATCATCGCCCTGCAGCATGCGCTCGAAGAATTTCCTCGCCGTGAGCTCGGTATCATCATCAAGGTAGAAACCGTCAATGGCTTCATGAATCTGCCACGACTCTTGCTGGCCGCAATGCGCCACCGTCCGGCCGGCGTCATGATCGCGCGAGGCGATCTTGCCGTGGAATGCGGCTGGGAACGCCTGGCGGAAATTCAGGAAGAAATGCTCTGGATGTGCGAAGCGGCCCGGATTCCGGTTATATGGGCGACCCAGGTTCTGGAACACGAAGCAAAAAAGGGTCGGCCATCGAGAGCGGAAATAACCGATGCGGCAATGTCGCAGCGTGCCGACTGTGTCATGCTCAACAAGGGTACGCACATAATTGAGGCGATCAGGATGCTCGACAATATATTGAGGCGCATGCAGGACCATCAGCACAAGAAAACGCCGATACTGCGGAAGCTGAGCATCACGGAAACGATGACCGAAGGGCTGTGCCAGTCGCGTAACCTGCACCGCGGAGGTAAAGCTTTATGAAACTGACTGTTTTTTACTGCCTGGGTCCGGTTTTCCTGCTTGGCTGTTCCGGCAAGCCGGACAATGCCGCGCCGCTGGAAGAGACGGCCGCGCCTGCGCCTGAGCCGGCCGTCATAGACACCGCAAGCCTCTCCGGACAGGAGGCCTACGACATGGCTTGCGCCCGCTGCCATGACACCGGCCTTGACGGCGCACCCGTTACACGGAATCCGGCTGACTGGGAGAATCGGTCGCATCTATGGC
>JABDKF010000325.1 GCA_013003155.1 Woeseia sp.
AAGCTTAATTAGCAGGTTGGCATTGCACCCGCCGTCCCTGCGGGACGCTGGTGAATGCCCTGGGTCGGTGGTTTTTCATAGCTGGCCCGCTTCGCGGCCGGCTATTTGCTTGGCAATGGTGGGGTGGTTGCCGGGGGATCGGCGCTGTTCGGCTTTGGCCTGCGGCCTCGCCTGGTGACGTTCGTCCAACCGCGCCGGGCGGCGAATCGGTGGGCCGGTCGGATCGGGGGTTTTTCTCGCTAAAGCCGCTGAAAATGCCTGCCTGAATACCAATTAAAAAAACCGCTGTTAAATCCTCTGCAGGCCTTGCTACGGCAGGTTTCGTGGGTATAATGGCGGGCTCGTCTGAACCAGGCCGTCCCGGGAGTCGGCCAGGCATCAGAGGCAGCGAGCAAGCCTAAAGGCTCCCCGCTGCTGGAATATAGGTCGCCAGATAACCCGAAGGCGTACTCGGCAAATCCCGGACATCCGGTTTTACCGGACTCAGGGTCAGCTCTAGAGCAGTCGAATCAGGAACGATTCGCGCGATAGCTGGCCCTTTCGCGTGTTTGAAGGATACGTGAAGAACGGCCTCGAGCGATGAAGGCCAAGGCAGCTTCGGCCAATCGAAGTCGAAGTGAAGAAGATGCAGATGGACAGACAAACCGTTTTTGAGAGTCGTCGGCCAATCGAAGTCGGCGCGAGGTTTTAGAGATGACAATGGGTATTGTTGGCCGCAAGCGCGGCATGACGCGTGTGTTTACGGATGACGGAATTTCCATTCCGGTCACCGTGATCGAAGCACAACCAAATCGCGTCACCCAGGTGAAGACCGTGGAGAACGACGGCTACCGTGCATTGCAGGTAACCATCGGTTCACGTCGCGCCAATCGGGTGTCGAAGTCTGCCGCGGGCCACTTCGCTGCGGCGAAGGTAGAGGCCGGCGACACTGTTTCCGAGATTCGCCTTGATGACACTGATGCCGGTGAGTTCGAGGCCGGTGGCGAGCTCAAGGTTGACCTTTTCGAAGTCGGCCAGAAGGTCGACGTCATTGGCACCTCGATCGGTAAAGGTTTTGCGGGCGCCGTCAAACGCCACAACTTTCACATGCAGGACGCGACGCACGGTAACTCGCTGTCGCATCGCGCACCGGGATCGATCGGCCAGAACCAGACGCCGGGTCGCGTCTTCAAAGGCAAGAAGATGGCCGGCCACATGGGTAACGTGCGCCGCACGGTACAAAACCTTGAAGTTGTTCGCGTCGATGCGGAACGCAACCTGCTGTTGATCAAAGGTGCGGTTCCCGGCCATGAAGGCGGCCGCGTTGTTGTGCGTCCTGCGATCAAGGGCAAGAACAAGAAGGGAGCCGCCTGATGAAACTCAAGATGCAGGGTAGCGGTTCCGTGGAAGTTGCAGACAGCGCTTTCGCGACTGAATACAACGAGTCGCTGGTACACCAGGTTGTGACTGCGTTCCTCGCCGGCGCTCGCGCGGGTACGAAACGGCAGAAGAATCGTTCCGACGCTCGTGGCGGCGGTACGAAACCCTGGCGTCAGAAAGGCACCGGTCGTGCGCGAGCGGGTACGATTCGCAGCCCCATCTGGGTTGGCGGTGGCCGCACTTTTGCTGCACGTCCGCGCGACTACAGTCAGAAGGTAAACCGCAAGATGTATCGTGCTGCACTGCGCTCGGTTTTTTCTGAGCTGGTTCGCCAGGATCGTCTGGTGGTCACCGAGGAAATTCGGTTGAAAGCGCCCAAGACCAAAGACATGGCGGCATTGCTGAAGAAGCATGACGTCAGTGATGTTTTGATCGTGAACGAAGCGTTTGATGAGAACGTGTTTTTGTCAGTCCGCAACCTGCCGCATGTCGGTATTTGCGATGCCTCGTCGATTGACCCCGTCGTTCTGCTGCGTTTCGAAAAGGTGTTGATCACCTTGCCGGCGCTGAAGCTTATCGAGGAGCGTCTGACATGAGCCAGGCATTGCATCAAGCGCGGTTGATGACGGTGATTGAGGGGCCGCACCTCTCGGAAAAAAGCACCATTCTCGCCGACAAGCATAACCAGGTCGTGCTACGTGTCCGTAAGGATGCCAACAAGGCGGACATCAAGAAGGCCGTTGAGCTCCTGTTTGAGGTCAAGGTCGATGGTGTCACCGTGGTGAACGTTAGCGGCAAGATCAAGCGTCACGGCCAAACATCGGGACGTCGTGTCAGCTGGAAGAAAGCTTACGTCACCTTGGCTGAAGGAAGTCAGCTCGACTTCCTCGGTGTCGAGTAACGGCCTCGCGAATTAAGAGACGGTAGAGAATCATGTCATTACACAAATCAAGACCGACTTCTGCGGGACGTCGTTTCCAGGTTGCGGTCAAGACGCCTGGCCTGCACAAGGGCAAGCCGCACGCGGCATTGCTCGAGAAAAAATCCAGGTCTGGCGGCCGCAATAACAATGGTCGAATTACTGTGCGCCACAAAGGTGGTGGTCACAAGCAGCACTACCGGGTTGTTGACTTCAAGCGCGACAAGGACGGTGTGCCTGGCGTAGTAGAGCGAATTGAGTACGATCCGAATCGCAGCGCTCACCTGGCGTTGATCAAGTACGCCGATGGCGACCGTCGTTACATTCTCGCGCCGAAGGGTGTCGAGGCCGGTGCCCCGATCATCAGTGGTGAAGAAGCGCCCATCAAGCCGGGCAACGCGTTGCCGCTAAAAAGCATGCCGGTGGGCACCATGGTGCACAACATCGAGATGAAGCCTGGCAAAGGCGGGCAAATGGCGCGCTCTGCAGGCGCAACGGCACAGTTCGCCTCACGCGAAGGGGCCTATGCGTCACTTCGCTTGCGTTCCGGCGAAACCCGCCGCGTGCATATCGAGTGTCGTGCCACCGTCGGCGAGGTTGGTCACGGCGAGCACAATCTTCGCAAGTTGGGTAAAGCGGGCGCGAAGCGCTGGCGCGGTGTACGCCCGACGGTTCGCGGCGTTGCGATGAACCCCGTTGACCATCCGCACGGCGGTGGTGAGGGTCGCACGTCAGGTGGTCGTCACCCGGTGAGCCCGTGGGGCACGCCGACGAAGGGCTACAAGACACGTTCCAACAAGCGAACGGACAACATGATTGCTCGTCGCCGTAAGCGTAAGAAATAGTTTGACGAATTCGTAAAGCAAGGCGAGCACGCATTATCAGAAGTTGAGTTCGCCGAGGTAACAAAATTTAAAGGAGCTGGTAGAAGTGCCACGTTCAGTAAGAAAGGGCCCGTTCGTTGATTCGCATCTGGCCAAAAAAGTAACCGCAGCGGCGGCCAAAAACGATCGGCGTCCGATCAAGACCTGGTCGCGCCGCTC
>JABDKF010000003.1 GCA_013003155.1 Woeseia sp.
TCCAGCTCAATGGCTTCAGTCTGTGGTTCCAGTCTGGCACTGATGGACGCGGGCGTGCCGGTTAAAGCACCGGTTGCCGGAGTTGCCATGGGGCTCGTTAAGGAAGGCGAGGAATTCGCTGTCCTCACCGACATTCTCGGTGATGAAGATCACCTCGGCGACATGGATTTTAAAGTCGCAGGTACCGACGATGGCATCACCGCGCTGCAGATGGATATCAAGATTCAGGGCATCACCCGCGATATCATGAGTAAGGCACTCGACCAGGCGCGTGATGCGCGACTGCACATACTCGGCGAAATGGCAAAAGTCCTGTCGTCGTCGCGTGATGAAATGTCCGAGTGGGCGCCGACCATCATGTCGTTCAAGATTGATCCGGAAAAGATTCGTGAAGTCATTGGTAAAGGCGGAGCAGTTATCCGTGCGATCACCGAAGAGACCGGCGCGACCATTGACATCGAAAATGATGGCACGATTCGTATCGCGTCTGTTGACGGGCTGTCCGGCAAGGAAGCGCGCCGCCGCATTGATCTCATCACGGCGGACGTTGAAGTCGGTGCGATCTATACCGGCAAGGTTGCGAAACTGATGGACTTTGGTGCGTTCGTAACTATCCTGCCCGGCAAGGACGGTCTTGTGCACATCTCGCAGATCTCGAGCGAGCGCGTCGAGAAAGTCAGCGACTAGCTGGCCGAAGGCGATGTGGTTCGGGTAAAAGTACTGGAAGTCGACCGTCAAGGTCGCGTGCGCTTGTCGATGAAGGAAGTCGACGCGGCGTAAAGTAGCTTTAGTGGGGCGCCTGCACTTACCCTAGAGTAATGGTTGGGCGTAACGTCGCGCGTCCAGCCACGAGTCGTAGTCTTTCTCCGACAGCGGCTTGGCGATGTGATATCCCTGCGCGATGTCGCAGCCAAGTTTCTTCAGAAGCTCAAGCGTCGCTGCGTCCTCAATGCCTTCAGCAACCACTTTCATTTTGAATCGATGTGCGAGGCCGATGATGGTCTCGACGATATGCTGGTCGGCCATATCGTTGCACATGTTATTGACAAAAAACTTGTCAATCTTCAATTCATCCGCCGGAATATTCTTAAAATAAGAGAATGATGAATAGCCGGTGCCGAAGTCGTCGATAGACAGCCGTGCACCAAGGTCCTTGAGTCGCTTCATCGTGTCGATCGACGTATCAATATCTCTCATCAAGGCCGATTCGGTCAGCTCCAGCGTCAGGCGACCCTTGTCGAGATCCCAGATAGTCAGCAGCGCCTCCAGCATTGTGACAATGCCACCGTCCAGCAACATGGAGGAGGGCAGATTTACTGCAACGCCAATGTCATGCCCGTCGCGCTGCCACATCATCATGCTCCGCATGGCGGTGTTTAGCATGTAGCGCGTCAGTGGCTGAATGAGCTCAGAGTTTTCTGCAACTGGAATAAACACGTCGGGTGCGACCGGGCCGCGCTTAACCGAGAACCAGCGAACCAAGGCCTCTGCGCCGTAGACCTCGTCGGTCTGGACATTCAGCTTAGGCTGGTAGAATACTTCCAGTTCGCTTTCGCGAATCGCCTCTGCAAGATCGTCACGAAGCTCCCAGGCGACAGAGACTTGGCCGACGGTATCGTCATCGTAGATGACAAGGTCCCGATTCGAATCCTTCGCCAGTTCCAGCGCCAGCTGCGCACGCTTGACCAGCGCCAGCGCTTCATCGGCATGCAGGGGGGCCAGGGCAATTCCAAGGCGACATTCGACGAGGCCAAGGTCGCGCTTGGGCTCGGGCATTTCCGGTTGCACAACGCGCTGCAGCTTTCTTCCTGCCAGCGTCGCGTGACCCTTGTTTTTCAATCCCGGTACGATAACGGCAAACGTGTAGTCGCCTATCTGGATCGCAAAGTCCGTATCGCGAATGGATGCATCGATGGCGTCCGAAAGCGCGGCCAACTGCGCATCGCGGTGACTCCGACCGAACCTCGCGTCGATCCGTGGTGTATTAGAGGCTTCGAGAATGACGACCGCAACGAGTTGATCATTGTTGGCAAGGTACTCGCCAAGCTTATTCGTGAACTCGTCGTAGTTAGTGGATGACGCCTGTACGGCTGCAGAATTCATAGCCGCGATTACAGGAAGTATTCGGCTGGATCGATGCCGTAAGTACCGGGTTCGAGGCCGCGATCAATATACATTTCACCTCGGCCCAGATCGGACTCATTGTTCATGCGTAAATCGATAGATTGGAAATCTTCGCAAAGCTGCTTTTCAGCGTCGAGGACAACCATAATTTCCGGCCGCAGGCGCTGGTAATTATTCTGGGCCGTAACGATGGCTACTTCGCCAGTATTGAGCTCAACCAGGCTACCGGTCGGAAACATGCCGACCGCCTGCACGAATTGGTCGATCATTTCTTTCTGGAAGCTTTTGCCAGAAAGCGACTGCAATTCGCGCATAGCGCTGAAGGTCGAGCGGGACTTCGCGTACGGGCGGCTCGATACCATCGCGTCATAAGAGTCGACGATGCCGGCCAAACGACCCAGCACCGGTATGTTGGTATCCATCAGGCCGTTGGGGTAGCCCCGGCCATCAAAGCGCTCATGGTGCGTGGCCAGCATGATCTCAATGCGCGGATCGTTATTGCCGGATTCCTTCAACACGTCCAAACCCAGTTCGACGTGCTTTTTCATCTGGATAGCTTCTTCTTTGGTCAGCCGCCCCGGCTTAATCAGCAAATCTGCCGGCAATTTGGTTTTGCCCACATCAAGCAGCATCCCGCCGAGGCCAATGGCATTCAAGGTTTCCTTGTCAAATCCAAGGTGTCTGCCGAAGACCACGGCCCACACGGAAGCGCCAATAGAATGCTGGTAAATATATTCGTTCGTTTCGCGGATTCGCATCAACCAGGACATCGCATCCGGATTGCGCAGTACGCTGTCAACAAGCGGGTCAACGACTTCCTCAAGTCGCGGAACGCTTAGGGTTTCGCCATTGCGAACACCGTCCAGAACATCGGCAACGGCCTTCGTCGCGTTCTTTTCAATATCCTTGGCGCGCGCCAGTTCCTGGCCGAGCTGTTCGGTATTGACGTAGTACTGACCGGTGCGTTTGTAATCGGGTTCTTTAACTTCCTTGACCGTCGATTTTGAAAGTAACACCGCGCCGTTGGTTTCGCGACTTTCGATAGTAATGGCTTCTTTCTGACTGATGCGAATCAATTTGCTGACTTGGTCTGCATCCAGGTTCGACTGTTCGATATCAACAATCACGGCTTTGCAGTGCTTCTTTAATTCCGCCAGATCGTCAACGTCTGCAACCGTAAAGCCCTGGAACAGGAACGGCGTTTCGACCCAGGGCTTGTCGAGCTGGGAGACGTACATGCCGAGCTTGAGATGCTCGATGCTTATCGTGACTTTATCCATCTGCCTTAACGCTCACTACTCCGGCGGCTGCCATAGTGTTTCTGTTTTAAGTGAAATCAGGCGTCAAGTTTAGGCTGTCAGCGGCTTTTAAAACTTGACGGAATCGAAGTATTTGGCAATCCGCTCTGGTAGGTAGTAGCGAGGGCGCCACGGCGAGCCACCCTCAATAAATCCAACGTGACCGCCGTGCTGGCTGACCTCAACTGTGACGCAGTTCGCAATTTTGTCCGCAGGCGGCACAATATCGGGGCTCATGAAGGGATCGTCGAGGGCGTGAATGATCAGTGTCGGCCGTTCGATACGATCGAGGTAGCCGCCAGCACTGCATTGGTCATAATAATCGTCCTTCCCTCGAAAACCGTGCAGCGGCGCCGTGACGGCGTCGTCGAATTCGGCAAAGGTTTTCGCGGCCATGGCCCGCGTCCAGTCAAAGGCTGCCGTGTTGGCATTAAATTTGAGTCTGACGGAGGCTTTCATGCGGCGCAGCAGGTGCGCCTGGTAGACCGTAGCAAAGCCTTGCTGCAAGGCGGCGGCCGATTTGTGGAGATCGAGCGGTACGGATACGGCGGCGGCGGCAACGAGCGGCGTATCCTCGCCCGACTCTCCGAGGTATTTCAGCAGCACATTGCCGCCCAGCGAGTAGCCGGTAGCCAACAGCGGTCCCTGGTGCCCGCGTGCACGCTCTCGCTCCAGGAAAACCCGCAGATCGTTCGTTTCACCGGCGTGGTACCGCCGCGGCAGCCGATTGCGGTAGTCGCCGCAGTCGCGAAAGTGCAGGACCACGGCACGCCAGCCACGTGCCGCCGCTGCCCACATGAGATGGCTGCAGTAGGGTGATTCCGCGGACCCCTCCAGGCCGTGCAGAATGACGAGCAATGGCCGATCATCGAGTTGCCTGCCGCCCTCAGCAAACCACTCCAGCGCGGTGCGATCGCCGTCAGGCAGCTCCAGCCATTCGTGTTCGAGCGTCGGTCTGGGGCCGTGAACCCACGGCAGGCTTGGCCAGAGCGTCTGCAAATGGCGATTTTTGAGCCAGCGGGGCGGCTCAAAAGCGCCAGTGACGATGCGTTCGTTGGGGTTACTATTTATCATTTAAAACAATAAGTTAAAAACTTCCTGCCGCACAAGAGTGCCCGCCGGCGGTGCTACCGGAGACCCACGATCGGACCATGATACTTCGGGAATGACTGTGCTTGGCGCGGCACGGAATATATCTGCTGCACCGCACAAAGTAGGGTAACGGAGACCCGGCTGTCAACCGGCATAGTGGACGGCGTTAACTGACTTTCTTGTTTTTTTTCGGCTTGTCGCCCGCCTCATCGGAGGCCTCTCGAGCGCCGCCTGAAAAGCGCCGAAACACTTCGTCCTGCAGCGAGCGCCAGCGTGCATAGTTTTTCTGCGCGGCATCGGCAACTGCCGCAACCGGGTCGATGCCAACGACCTTTTTCACTTGTCCGCGCAGCTGTTGTTGCTGCGTCAAAAACAGCTTCATGCTTTGCTCGAGATACTTTGCCATGAAGCCGGGCATGACGTTGCCGTAAGAGCGAATGACCTGCGACAAAAAATCTTCGCTCATGACCGCATCGCCGTGCTGTTCCTGTTCGCTAATCACCTGCAACAAAATTGTGCGCGTAATGTCGTCGCCAGATTTCTTGTCGATGACCGTGAATTCCTGTTTCTGCAACACCAGGTCCCGGATATCAGCCAACGTGATATAGCTGCTCTCCGTCGTGTCGTAAAGACGGCGGTTGGGATATTTCTTGATGATCCGGGGTTCAGACATGATTCATGGGGTACCAGTGAGCGGGTCGCATCGGTCCTAGCGCAGGCTGAACCTGCAATTGGACAACACGCACGGGATCGGGGTATCGGGTCACGATTTCGCGGGTTAGGTAAGAAGGCTACGATAGCCCATTTTCAGGCGCAGCCAAAGTGTCGGCGTCACAGGGCAGGCTGCGCAGGCCCGCCAATACTTGCGGATTCCACTGCGAAATCGCGAAGCGCCAGATGTCCGCGATGCTGCTGTTGGCAAGCTCGGCCGGTGTCGCCTGGCCCAGTGAGCGCAATGCCGCGAGCAGTTGCGGTCGCGGTTCTGCGAGGGGTAATCCCGGTGCGCCGGTGAGTTTGCTGAGCTTCTGGCCTAAGCGGTTTTCCGCAACGGGAATGTGGAAGTAGTCGGGCGTGTCAAAATTGAGCAGTTGCTGCAAATAAATGTGGCGCGGCGTGGAATCCAGCAAATCGATCCCGCGCACCACTTCCGAAATTCCCTGATCAGCGTCGTCGATGACCACCGCCAGGTTATAGGCGATGAGGCCGTCACGTCGCAAAATGACGAAATCCCCGGATTCTGATTCAAGGCGCTGCGCTTGCCTGCCTTGTAAAACATCCACGAAGTCGAGCTGTCGGTTGTCCGTCAAAACCCTGATCGCATACTCGCGAGCGTCAGTGCCGTCACGGCAGTTCCCCGGGTACACTTTGCCCAGCGGTCCCGCTGGGACTTCGGCGAGATCGCGCCGCGAGCAGCCGCAGCGGTAGGCCAACTTGCGATGGATCAGTTCCTCAACGACCGCGAGGTGACGATCGCGGTTCGCGCTTTGGTAGGTGACCTCTCCATCCCATTCGAACCCGTAGATCTCGAGTGCTTTGAGGATTAATGCGGTAGCGCCTGCCTGTGCGCGTGGTGGATCGATATCCTCGATGCGCACCAGCCAGCGCCCCGCGTTACTGCGCGCCTGCAAATAGCTGGCGGCCGCCGCGAGCAGTGAGCCGAAGTGCAAAGGGCCTGTCGGCGATGGCGCGAACCGGCCTACATACGATGTTGTCGTGTTCACCGTTGCGGGTCGCCAGGCTTAAGGGCCGGTCAAGGTCGCCGGCCAGCTTCGGCTACCGGTAGCGGTCGTCCCGGTCACGAAATTGCCGTTCCGACAACTCACGGCGTTCCTGCGCTTCAAGACACAGGGTGGCAACGGGTCGTGCCTCCAGGCGCTTCAGGCCGATCTCTTCCCCGGTTTCCTCGCAATAACCGTAGCTACCCTCGTCGATGCGAGCCAGTGCCGAATTGATCTTGCGCAACAATTTGCGTTCACGGTCGCGTGTTCGCAGCTCCAGACCAAATTCGGATTCCTGCGTGGCACGGTCGTTGGGATCGGGGAAATTCGCAGCTTCGTCCTGCATGTGCAGCAGCGTCCGGTCGACCTCGTTCATCAGTTCCTTTTTCCAGGACGTGAGGATCTCGCGAAAATGCTCGAGCTGCTCGGCGTTCATGTAGTTCTCGCCACGACTGGCTTTGTACGGATTAATGCCGTGCAGCGGGCCGGACATGAGGTCTTTTCGAGCCCGGCGCGGTGGAACGTTTCTAATAGGCTTCTTGGCAGCAGCTTTCGCGGGTGCTTTTTTGCTGACCTTTTTCGCCGCTTTCTTGGCAGGTGCCTTTTTCTTGGACGCCTTTTTGGCGACGGCCTTTTTCTTGCTCGCAGGCTTTTTCTTAACCGCTTTTTTCTTCGAAGATTTCTTCTTCGCGGGTTTCTTTTTCGCCGGTTTCTTTTTGGCAGCCTTTTTCTTTGCAGGTTTCTTTTTCGCAGCCTTCTTTCTCACTGCGGGTTTTTTCCTGGCCTTGGATTTTTTCTTGGAAGCGGCTTTTTTCTTGCCAGCCTTTTTCCTGGCTGCAGGCTTTTTCTTCGCTGTTTTCTTCTTGGCCGCTTTTTTCTTCGCCGACTTTTTCGTGGTTGCCTTTTTCTTGGTCACCCGCGACTTCTTACGTGCCGGTTTCTTGCGCGAAGCAGTCTTCTTCGACGCGGCTTTTTTACGGCCTGCGGCGGTCTTCGTACGCTTCTTTTTAGCCTGCTTCTTTGCGGGCATTACCTACTCCTGCCGATCCAATAAAACCGCGGGATTATACATGCCTTGCCGCAACATGGAAGCCCGCGTTTCTGCTTGCCAGAGTTCTTATTGCCGGCTGTATGGTAGCGGCTGGAGCCTGCGAGTGGGGAGCTCGCGGCACCACACAGAGGCGGCGCTGTTTCCGCGCATTCTGCGCCATCCGTCGGCTCCGGGGAGCCTGTGTGTCTGAATGCGGCGACAATCGTTTTATCGCACCATATCCTTTACACTATGCGGCTTTGACGGCTTACAGGCGTAATACCTCCCAATGCGATTAAGCAAGATCAAGCTTGCCGGCTTCAAATCCTTCGTAGACCCCACCACCATTCCCTTTCCCAGCAACCTCGTTGGCGTCGTTGGGCCGAACGGTTGCGGCAAGTCCAATGTCATAGACGCGGTCCGTTGGGTGATGGGCGAGAGCTCGGCAAGCCGACTGCGTGGCGACTCCATTACTGACGTCATTTTTAACGGCTCGAGCGCACGCAAGCCGGTCGGCGCGTCATCGGTGGAGCTGCTGTTTGACAACACGGAAACGACACTCGAGGGCCAATACGCGAAATACGCCGAAATCTCGATTCGCCGTGAGGTATCCCGCGACGGCATATCCACTTACTACCTGAACGGTACCCGTTGCCGCCGCAAAGACATTACTGGCGTGTTCCTCGGCACCGGCCTCGGACCGCGCAGCTATTCGATCATCGAGCAGGGCATGATCTCGCGGCTTATCGAAGCCAAGCCGGAAGAGATGCGCGTTTTCATCGAAGAGGCAGCCGGCATTTCGAAGTACAAGGAGCGTCGTCGCGAAACCTCGAATCGCATCAAGCACACCAAGGAAAATCTCGACCGCTTGATGGACCTGCTTGAAGAAGTCGAAAAGCAGTTAAAGCATCTTGATCGCCAAGCGAAGACTGCAGAGCGTTACGGCAAGCTTAAAGATGAAGAGCGTTTGACCGTTGCTGAATTGCTGGCACTGCGCTTGCGTGCGCTGGACACGGCCGCGAAAGATGCAGAGTCGCAACTTGCGGACAAGGAAACCGCATTGCAGGCGGCAATCGCAGAACAGCGCAAGCTCGAGGCGCAAATCGAGCGCTGCCGGGCCGAGCAAGGCGAACGCAGCGATGCGTTTAACGCCGTGCAGGCACGCTTTTATAAAGCGGGCTCGGAGATCGCACGGCTGGAGCAGGGTATCGAGCACGCGCACGAGTTGCGCGAGCGGCTGACGGGAGACCTGGAGCAGGCGGTAACCGGCGCCAAGGAAATCGCTGCACACATCAATCAGGACCAGACCGAGATCGAGCAGCTCGAGCTTACGCTCAATGAGTTGATGCCCGGACTCAAACAGGCGCGTGACAGCGAACAGCGTTCGAGCCAGTCACTGGAACGCGCCGAACAGGCGCTGGCGGCCTGGCAAGAGCAGTGGCACAACCACACGACGAAAACGAATGAAGCGGAACAGACTGTCAACGTAGAAAGAACGCGCATCGAGCAAATTGAATCACGCCTCAGCAGTTTTTCCGAGCGCCTGCGCAAGCTGGGCGATTCGGGTAAAGATGCGAATCCGCTTGAACTTAAATTACTGTTTGAAAAGCTCGCGGTGCAGGAGTTGCGGAGTCGCCAGGCGCGCGATGAGTTTGATCATCACCTGACCGACCTTGCAGAGAAGATTCGCAAGCTGCGCGAACAGGACGGCAAATTGGCGAGCCTTGCCGAAGAACGTGCGGCAACGTTGCAAAAGTCCGAGTCGCGTTTTGCGTCACTGCAGGCTGTGCAGAAAGCCGCTCTCGGCCAAGGCAACGACGCGGTGCAGGGCTGGCTGCAATCCAGCGGCATTGATCCGAGGCACCGCGTCGCGCGTGCACTCGAGGTCGACACAGGCTGGGAGCGTGCGACGGAGACCGTTCTTGGCGACTACCTGCAGGCGGTGTGCGTTGCAGACGTGACACAGGCGCTGACCAGCATTGCCAGGCTTGAAGGTGGCAACGTGACGCTGCTGTCTACGCAGTCAAGCGGTAAATCGGCGGAGCAGCACAACACGGCGACACTCGGTGCGCGCGTGAGCAAAGCGCCAAGTGCGTTGCGCGGTTTGCTCGACACGGTAAAGACCGCAGAGACGTTGGATGATGCGATGCGGATTCGCACCACGTTGCAAGACGGTGAATCGGTTATTACGCGCGATGGCGTTTGGCTAAGCAGCGACTGGTTGCGTGTTTGCCGTGATGAGGATCAACAGGCGGGTGTTATTGCGCGCGAGCATGCAATGCGCAGCCTGAAAAACGAGATTCGCGAGCAACAGGCCCGCGCAGACAGCGCCAAGAAACTGCTTACAGACGGTCGGACACGATTGACGCAACTGGAAGAGCAGCGCGAAAAGCTGCAGCAGGACGCGTCAGCACTGCTGAGCGAATACTCCGAGACCAAGGCCGGTCTCGATGCGGCTCGTTACCGCATGGACCAGGCCACGGCGCGCGTCCAGGCCATCACGGAAGAGCAGCACGATCTCGACGGCGAGAAGCGACTTGCCGAAGAACAGTTGTCCGACTCCCGGAATCGATTCAGCGCCGCAGAGGCAGCACTGGAGCAACTTGCTGAAGAACGCGCGGGACTGGAATCGCAGCGCGACGAGCTGCGTGCCGAACTCGAGCGCGTGCGGGTCCAGGCCAGTGAGGATCGTAGCGCGGCACAGGAAATGGCGATCAAATTCGAGAGCCGCCGCACGAGCAAGGAATCTGCTGCGCAAAGCCTTGAGCGCATGCGCAAGCAGCTCGAGCATTTCGGTCGCCGTGAAACCGAGATTCGCCAGCAGTTGGCAGACGGCACCGAGCCGTTGGCAAACAAGAAAGCCGACCTCGAGAAATTGCTGCAGTTGCGGGTAAGCGTAGAGGCCGAATTAAGTGATGCACGCAAACTGGTCGATGAGGTCGAGGGTCGCCTGCGTGAACAGGATCAGCGACGCATGCAGATCGATCAGGACGTCGATGAAGCCCGTCAGAAAGTGGGTGAGGCGAAAATGGCCTTGCAGGAAATTCGCGTGCGCCGCGAAGGCGTTGCCGAGCAATTCGCGGCAACCCAGCACGAGCTCGAGGCGCTACTTGCCGAGTTGCCCGACGACGCAGAGGCGACGCTGTGGGACGAAAAATTGCAGAAGGTGCGGGCGCGTATCGACCGGCTCGGCCCCATTAATCTCGCCGCCATTGACGAATTTAAAGAGCAATCAGAGCGCAAGGAATACCTCGATTCGCAATTGTCCGACTTGCAGGATGCGCTCGAGACCCTGGAAGGTGCCATTCGCAAGATCGACCGCGAGACACGGACCCGCTTCCGGGAAACGTTCGATCGCATAAATGCGGGGTTCAAGGTGCTGTTCCCACGCCTGTTTGGCGGCGGTCATGCCTACATGGAGCTTACCGGCGACGATCTGCTGGCAGCCGGCGTTACCGTCATGGCGAGACCACCGGGAAAACGCAACAGTACGATTCACCTGCTGTCGGGTGGCGAGAAGGCGTTGACCGCGGTAGCGCTGGTGTTTGCGATATTCGAACTGAATCCCGCGCCGTTTTGTCTGCTTGACGAGGTCGACGCACCGCTTGACGATGCCAATGTCAGCCGCTTTTGCGATATCGTGAAGACGATGTCGGAAAAGGTGCAGTTTGTTTTCATCACGCATAACAAGGTAACAATGGAAATGGCGCGACAGCTGACCGGCGTGACGATGCAGGAACCCGGCGTGTCTCGTCTCGTCTCTGTCGATCTGGACGAAGCGGTCAAAATGGCTGCAAGCTAGTCTTTCGCTCGGACGAGTGTCTGTATGGATGGTCTTCGTTGGTTGCTACTGATATTCGGCGTACTGATGGTTGCCGGTGTTTACTGGTATAGCCGCCGGGAAGCCAGTCGTCCCTCGCTAGATAAAATTCCCGACCGTCTAGAGCCTTCACTGGGTGTCGCCGATGATTCCGACGCCGAGACTACCGGCGTTGTGAGTAATCCTGATGTTCCGCTCGACGAGGAGCCGCCGCCCGGGTCACCACCGGAGGGCGAGATTGAGCCGGAGGCGCCGCCCGAAAAAATTGTCACCCTGCGCATTATTGCGCCACATCGCGGCGCCTTCGCTGGCGATGAGCTGGCGCTCGGTCTGCGCGCAGTTGGCATGCGTCACGGCCGCTTCGGTATTTTTCATTACTACGACGGTGATGACGAGAATCGCGTGATGTTTAGCGCGGCCAGCCTGGTTGAGCCGGGCAGCTTTGATCTTGCCAATCTTCGCGAACAAAAATTTCCCGGTATCAGTCTCTTCATGGTGTTGCCGGGCCCGGTGGAGGGCGTCAAGGCGTTCGATACGATGATGACCGCAGCACGTGAACTCACGACGCGACTCAGCGCCGAATTGCTGGATGAAACGGGCAGTAATTTGAGTATCCAGCGTGAGCGTTACATCCGCGAAGAAATCATCCAGTACCAGCTCGGCATCAAAGTGGCCTGACCCGGCCGCGCCCGTCCATGGCATCTGCCAGCATTCGCAAAAAGGTCGACGCGCTGCGGCGCGAGATTGACGCGCACAACTACCGCTATCACGCTCTCGACGATCCGCAAATTTCGGACGCGGCATTCGATGCGTTGATGCGCGAACTGCAAGAGCTCGAAGGGAAACACCCGGAGCTCGTTACCGACGACTCGCCCACGCAACGCGTCGGCGCCGCACCGATTGCCGCGTTTGGCACTGTGCAACACGAGTTACCGATGTTGTCGTTGGGCAACGCCTTCAGCGAACAGGAATTGCAGGACTTCCACCGTCGTGTGATCGAACGCCTGGAGCTTACTCCGGACGACAGCCTGGACTATGCCGTCGAGCCAAAGTTGGACGGCGCGGCGGTCAGCCTGACCTACGAGAAAGGCAAGCTGGTGCGGGGCGCTACGCGCGGCGACGGCAATACCGGTGAGGACATTACTCACAACGTCAGAACGATTCCGGCGGTACCGCTAAAGCTTTCGGGCAAAGGTTTCCCGACAACGCTTGAAGTCCGTGGCGAGATCTTCATGCCCAGGGATGGTTTTCGGGCTTTCAATGAGACCGCTGCGGCGCAGGGTGAGAAGACTTTCGTCAATCCGCGCAATGCCGCGGCCGGGAGTCTGCGGCAACTCGATCCCAAACTCACGGCCGAACGTCCGCTCGATATCTACGTCTATGCCGTGGGCCATGTCGCCGGCGGCAAGCTGCCGCCTCGCCACAGTGCGATTCTCGACCGACTGCAGCAATGGGGCTTTAAGGTCTGCCCGGAGCGCCGCGTGGTAGCGGGCATCGCCGGTTGCCTCGAGTTTTACGAAGAGATCGGTGCGCGTCGGGCGGCGCTGGCTTATGACATTGACGGCGTCGTGTACAAAGTCGATCGACTTGATTATCAAAAGGAGCTCGGCTTCGTATCCCGCGCGCCGCGTTGGGCCATAGCGCACAAGTTTCCTGCCGCAGAAGAGCTGACGCAGGTCAACAAGATTGAGTTCCAGGTCGGCCGCACCGGGGCCGTGACGCCGGTGGCGAGGCTGGAGCCGGTATTTGTCGGCGGCGTCACCGTCAGTAACGCGACGCTCCACAACATGGACGAGCTGCATCGCAAGGATGTGCGTGTCGGCGACACCGTCGTGGTCAGGCGTGCCGGGGATGTCATTCCGGAAGTCGTCAAAGTCGTTTTGGAAAAAAGGCCGGCGAAAACGCGCGCTGTACGAGCGCCCACGAAGTGCCCCATTTGTGGCTCAAAGGTCGTGCGGCCGGACGGCGAAGCGGTTGCCCGCTGCACGGGCGGCCTGGTCTGCGGCGCCCAGCGAGCCGAATCGCTAAAGCATTTCGTGTCACGACGGGCACTGGACATCGAGGGTCTCGGCGCGAAGCTTATCGAACAGCTGGTGGCGAGCGAGCGGCTTGCGACACCGGCGGACATCTACACGCTGGAGAAGGACGAGCTGGCAGCGCTGGAACGCATGGGAGAGAAGTCGGCCGGGAACCTGCTCAATGCGATCAATAAGAGCAAGAACACGACGCTGTCACGCTTTCTGTATGGGCTGGGTATTCGCGAAGTGGGGGAGGCCACGGCAGCGTCCATCGCAGCCCACTATGGGCGCCTGGAGGGCGTTATGGCGGCCACGGAGGATGGATTGCAGGAGGTGCCGGATGTGGGGCCCGTGGTTGCGTCGCGCATCCGGGCATTTTTCGACGAATCGCACAATCGAGCGATCATCAGCCAATTGATCGATCGCGGCGTGAGCTGGCCCGACGTGGAGCCTGCCCAGGGTTCTCAATCGGGGCATTTGCAAGGGAAAGTCTTTGTGCTGACCGGGACGCTGGCAGGCATGAGTCGGGAAGAAGCAAAGAAAAAGATCCAGGCCGCTGGCGGAAAAGTCACAGGCAGCGTCTCGAAAAAAACCCATTTCGTCGTCGCTGGCGACAAGGCTGGTTCAAAACTAACAAAAGCGCAAAAGCTGGGAGTGACCGTCCTTGACCAGGCTAGCCTCGAAAATCTCTTGCACGATCAATAATTAAGCAAGATATGGGAAAAAAGGATCGAAAAATCCCAATGAAATCAAGCCGTAAAACTGATCAAAAGCTCCAGAAATAACAAGGCTTTTGGCGCGGTTTCGAAGTACAAACTTGGGCCATTTTTCCCAACTACCTAATATCGTTGACCGATATTTTTGGCGCTCCTATATTCCGCGTCCATGCAAAAAGATGCACAAAGAAGCGTATTGCAAGCCCTGTTGATTGCAATTCGGCCCATAGCAAAAATGCTTTTGCGGAATGGAATAGGATTCCGAGAGTTTGCGGAGATCGCGAAGGCGGCGTTCGTCGACGTTTCAACAAAAGATTATGGGCTGAGAGGACGACCCACAAATATTTCGCGGGTCGCCGTAATGACAGGACTTACTCGTAAAGAGGTCCGTCGTATTCGCGACAAGATATCCAGCGGCGAGGAGGCTTTAGTCATAAAGTCCAATCCGCTCGGTACCGTTTTGCACAAGTGGTATTCGGTCCCGGCTTATTTATCTGATTCTGGTGATCCTATGGTGCTGCCATTTGACGGATCGACGCCATCATTTTCTCAATTGGTTCGCGAATTTGGTGGTGACATTCCGCCTGGCGCGATGCGAACGGAACTAAGACGAATTGAGGCTATTCGGGAACATGAAAATGGAGACTTGGAAGCAATCAAACGGGATGTGCTGCCATTCGAAACCAAGGACAAATTGATCACCGGTTTGGTGCATGGCCTTTACCCGATGGGAGCGGCAATAGCACACAACACAAATCCCGATATTCAAGATGAATCATGGACCCAACGTACCGCTTCTACGACAGGAGTTAGAAGTGAGGATATTTCTAGAATCCGCCGCATAAGCCGAGACAGGCTCGTTGAGTTTACTGACTCTATTGATGACCTATTCATCGCCTATGAAACTTTACAAGGCGAGGAAAAACACTCCGGGGACGAGGGAGACGCGGCCGTTGGAGTCGGTGTGTTCTACTTTGAGCACTCAGAAAAAGACGACGGATTCAAGTTCTGAAAAAGCTTTTATCTCCATACCTTCCGTGTTGGTAAGCAATCGAACTATCCTCTGGGTCCGCGTCTGCCGCTAGTTCGAGCCACTCAAGAGTCTGTTCGAAGAATTGCGCGATTGTGGCGCAAGAATTCAAAACTATTGTTTTAGAACTCAATAAGTAATCCAGTTTGCTTAATATCCATTCTTCTGAGGACAACATTGGTCCGTTTAGCCAGTTTGTCTAAAGTGCCTTCCAGTAAAATTAGATAACTAATTGATAATAAATAACTTTATTTAATCTACTCGTCGGTTTTACGTGCTGGCTTTTTTCCCCAATAGCCTGATTTCAGTTATTTCGCTCTGAATGAGTTTGGAATCTTCGCTCTATTCCAAGATCTTGCTTAAATATCTACGTCGGCCCCCACTACTTAATGTTGACTGTCAGATAGTTCGGGAATAAATTCCCTCGAATGGCTATTATGTTCAAAGATGGCAGATTCTGTAAAACAAACTTTACTCGCAGCTTTCCGAGTTCTCATGGGGCCGCTAGTAAGGATTCTGCTTCGACAGGGAATTTCTTTCGCGGAATTTTCTGAAGTAGCCAAAGCGGTCTACGTCGAGGTCGCAGTTAAAGACTTTAAGGTTGCGGGTAGAAAAGCAACGAGAACTCGGATCGCGGTGATGACTGGTCTGACGCGAAAAGAAGTAAAACGGGTAATTGACGAGGCTGTAAAGGAAAGATACGAATTAAAGACTAACTACAACCGGCTCGGAAGGGTGCTAGTCGGGTGGCATACAGACTCAGATTTCACTGGCCCGTATGGCTTGCCGCTGGAGCTGCGATACGAGTCTCAAGATCCGGACGAATTAACGTTTTCAGTCTTGGTTAGGCGACATAGCGGAGATATGTCGCCACGATCAATTCTAGATGAACTCATTCGCGTCGGTGCGATAAGGGAAGCCGACAGTGGTTGGTTTCGCGTTCTAAGAAGAGAGTACATACCGGAAGCGCAGGGCGTTCATAATTTTGAGAGGACGGGTGGGGTGATACGCAACTTCATCAACACTATCGATTTTAATATGACGAAAACGGCTCCGGGACGCGGTCGCTTTGAAAGGCAGGCAGTTGCTGACGATGGTATCCGCCTGGAGGACATGCCGAAGTTTGACGCGTACCTTCGTGAAAGGAGTCAAGCACTACTTGAAGAGATAGACAATTGGTTAACAAATTTGCCCAAGCCGGATCCCGATAAGGGCGATGAAGTCGTGAGGACAGGTCTGGGAATTTACCATTACCAAAGTAATTATCTGGATGATCGGACGTTTAAACAGATTCTCACGGACGAGGGACTTATTCGAGGTCACGCGAGTAAACATGTAGAGGATTAAAGCGATTTGACCTTCCGCGGTGATGAAGGCTGCCGATAAGGCGCTATAAAAGTATTAAACAATCGAGAGCACAAAATAGAATAATTTTTTTTCGATGACGTTGGAGAGATCGAAAATGAGCGAAAGTGACAATTCCAAAACTGTGGGTCGCTGTTTGTTGACTGCGGTTTTTGCAAGTTATGTAGGCTTTGCTAACGCAGGTACTTCCAGTGTTGTTAGCAGCATTGACGGCAGCGACTTGCTGAGCATTAACGGCAGTGACGCTCGCAGTATCAATGGTAGCGATGCACGCAGCATCGACGGTAGCGACTTATTGAGCATCAATGGCAGCGACTTGCTGAGCATTAACGGCAGTGACGCTCGCAGTATCGATGGTAGCGATGCACGCAGCATCGACGGTAGCGACTTGTTGAGCATCAATGGCAGCGACTTGCTGAGCATTAACGGCAGTGACGCTCGCAGTGTCAATGGTAGCGATGCACGCAGCATCGACCGCAACGAACTCCTGGCCCTCGGGCGCGTCGACTACATTGGTGACGGATTCATCTCGGTCCTCGGGCAAACGGTGCTAGGCAGTCTTGGTGATTTCTCCGGTATCGATGTTGATGCGACGGTAGCCTTATACGGCTCGATGGACTCCAGTACGGGTGCCTTTGCCGGTGCGCGTATCGAGCTTATTGCGCCTGCGGGTATTGATGCCGGGATGCCGTCGTTTCTGCAGGGGGTAGTCGATTCAGTTGATGCCGCAATGGGACGTGCTGTTGTTAATGGCGTGACGGTCGACTACACGGCGCTGCTGTCCGACGGTGCGGCGCCGCAGTTGGGCGATGAGTTTGCGTTAAGTGGTCGGTCGTACCGTGGTCTGGGTCTGTTGGTAGCCGAGCCAGATCTTCGTGTTCGAGGGGGCTTTGGACGAAAGTAGGGGGCAAAAAAAAGTCGCCGTCCTTGGCGACTTGGATCTCGTATCAACTCAGAGGAGTTGCGAGAGTTGGAGAAGCCACCGCCTGAGCGATTAAGAGGTGACTTGAGACGTAGTTTG
>JABDKF010000034.1 GCA_013003155.1 Woeseia sp.
GACACCGCAAGCCTCTCCGGACAGGAGGCCTACGACATGGCTTGCGCCCGCTGCCATGACACCGGCCTTGACGGCGCACCCGTTACACGGAATCCGGCTGACTGGGAGAATCGGTCGCATCTATGGCAGGCGGTGCTGATGGAACATGCCAAGGACGGCTATCTCGGGATGCCGGCCAAAGGTGGCAATATCAATCTGCCCGACACGACGGTCAGTGCGGCGGCTGAGTATATGCTCGAGATAACGTTTCCGAACCTGCCGCCCGACTAGCCAGGCCGAACAGGGCAATTGTCGCTACCCGCTCGCGTGGCTCCTAATAATCATTGTTGCGCTTGCAATGCCTTATTGCGGTCGAGCCACTCGCTTGCGAGCGCCTTTGCCTGCTCGAGATCGCCAGCTTCCATACGCGCCGCGTGCTCGTCACGCTTGCTGTGCGCATCGATGTCGCCAAGCGCCGTGGCAATGGCGAACCACTTGTACGCTTTAACCGGGTCGTAGATCGGGGCGTACTCGGCAGCGTAGATCTGGCCAAGCGCGACTTGCGCCTCGGTGTGGCCCTGTTCGGCCGCTTTTTCGAACCAGTCCGCGGCGGCAACGTCATCCATCGGCAGGCCCCACCCGTTCTGCTGCATCACTCCGATCCGGTACTGTGCGTCGGCAAATCCCTGTGTCGCAGAGAGTTCAAACCATTTGAGCGCCTCGGCGTCGTTCATTTCGACACCGAAACCGTTCGAATACATCATGCCGAGTCCCCACTGGGCACGCTTGTCGCCGCCTTCGGCCAGCGGCTGCCATGCGTCGAGCGCGTTCTCGTAATGGCCGGATTCGAAAGCCGCGAGTCCGGCATCATAGTCGGCAGAGCTGACAGATACGGCAAACACGCCGATTACCAGCAATGCCGTGCTCGGTAATGCGAAATTCATGGTGTGCCTCTCGGGACAGCGTGCGGCGCGAAAGCATTGTGTGCCGACGCCATCATCGTCGCGCTCGGTAGTCAAAAGTGCAATTGGCACTTTTACCTACCGATCGGATCAGCGCGTGCTTATTCCTCCCGCGGGCCTACCGGCACCATGATGTGGCGCAAGGGTGTTCCGCCCCACATGACGTACGGTCCGGCTACGTTCGGATCATTGTTCATCCCGTCCAGCGAAACACTCGTCGGCAACAGCAGCATCAGGTGCGGGCCTTCCTGAACCCAGTGGCCGCTGTCGTCCGGTTCGGTGGCCGACGGATCATGGTTATGCACCATCGCGTCACCCTGCAACATGTACGAGTAACCGATAGTGTCGGTCGAGAATTCCTCACCTGCCGCGACTGCAGCCAGCCAGGCTGACCAGGTAGCGTCGTTGCACATCGGATGTTTGTCGCCCGGAATCAACGGTACGCCCGGAATGCAGGTCCAGCCATTGCTGCCTTCGCGCAGCACGGTGCCATCAACATCGATGATCGTTGCGTTAGCAGAAACACTGGGTGGCGCGGCCGACTCCGCACGAGCAATCTTGGTGGCCTTGGACTCGTCCTCCGCCAAGGCCATACCGGAAACCAAAATGCTGGCGAAAAGTGTGAGTAAAGACTGAATGCAGCGATTGAAGAATCGTGTGTTCATGGAGGCCTCCTTATAATGGCTGCCGGGAGTATAGACCCTGCGTCGCCAGGTTGCCGGTGCCGTTGACGAACTAGAGCACGGACCGTCGATAAATCCACCGCAATTGCAGGCCGACGCCGACCACGAAAATTACCAGCAGGCCCAGATACAGCATCTTGAAGACCGGGTCCTCGATTGAGGTCAGGACAGGATCGCCTACCGGCAGGCGCAATAAGCCATCGGTCACCGCGGGAACGCTATGAAAAAGCAGCGTCGCCGAGTAACTGACCGCCTGCACGTACCGGGACAGTTTGCCAAACGGTTGCTAGGTTTCCGCTACCGCCCCGACGGCCAGGGCCAACAACGTCATCACGCCCAGAACATGAGCCGGACCGAACGTTCCGTGTTGAAAAATAGCCAGCGCGGTGGCCGCAGTAATCAAGGTGGTTAACAGGTAAATTTGCCCCGACCGCGTTCGCAGGGAAATTTCCTTGAATCTGGCTAGCGTATAGCCGCCACTTAAGAGCGCGATGACGCCCATGACGGTATGGAACCACCCTAAAGGAATTATCTCAGGCATGCGGGGCTCTCGGTTCGTTGGGTCGAGCGATGCTATCACGGCGGCGATGAAACGGTCTGCGCCGCCTCCTGTACAGAGCATTCATTGCTTGGTTCACGGTGAGTCCTGATACCCTCGGGTTCGATCAGCGCCAACGGCGATCGGATAAGACTTCTTAGGGGAGACCGCAATGGACGACGCGAGAAAGCTGCAACGGCATACCGAACTCTGGAAGGCTGGCGAAACGAGCGTGCGACGCATCGGAATCGGCGGATCGATCTTTGCCCTGGTCGTATTGCTTACAGTGATCGAGCCGTTTCATATCGAATCGGCCGACACGCAGACGGACATCAGAACTCAGAAGACCGAGATTGCAGAGCTAAAGGCCGAACTAGACACGATCGCAAATCTGCAGCAGCAACTCGGCGGGCTGACAGAACGGATCGCGGAACAGCCGTGGACCGATGAAATCGAAGGGCTGAAACTCGACTTCAGAGAGGGTCGGGTTACTGAACCGCGCAGCCATTCGAACAGTGTGCTGAACAAAATTGCAAAAGACCTTCGCGACCAGATTGTTGCGCCGTTGCGTGCGGCAACCGCGCCGTTTGCCGATGACCACCCGCTGGCGGATATTCCCGGGGAAGTCGACGACGCGATCGCAAATTGGCTGGACGAGTATTCTTCGACGGACTGGTGGCTCACAACCGGCCGCAAAGACGATACCGCGGAGGCGATCGGCACAGAACTGGACCTTCTGCTTTACCAGGCCGCTGAGAAGGCGAAGAAGATCGCGGGCGAACTCGAAGAGAAGGCAGCGCTCAAGGCTCAGGAGGTCAGAGATGCGGAGAGCGCGCTCGCTGCGCTCGTCGAGAATCTGGAGGCCGTGATGAATCGGGCATTGCCGACCTGGGCGCGCGGCATTCTCAGCGTGCAGCAACTGATCATCATTTTTCCGTGGCTGTTGGCCGGCATAGCGATACTCCTGATTACGACGGCGCTACGCAGCTCGCGTCACTTTCATGCGATGGCGGATGGCGAAGGCTGGAGCGCCGAGGAACGCCGCGACCCGGTGCTGTCGACGGCCTGGACGGTAACGCCGCGAGGCCAGGTGGGTTCGCTTGCGTCGCTCGCCACCTACGCTGCCGTTTTCGGCGTGCTCGGCCTGTGCGTTTACCGCAGCCAGCACCCGCCAGAAACCGCGGCGACCGGCAGCGTCCAGGCGTCGGTGGATGTCATAGCGTCAATGGCCAGTTGGTCTGCGCTACTGGCCTACGGGCTCCTTGTTGCTGCCGTCGGGGTCGTTGCTGCGACCGTGTTTCGGAAGCCGAACGCGTAACGCCTGATTCGGGATCCGCAACAAGCATTGGAATAGCGCCGCTGGCGGCGCTTTCGTATCATCCACACCCTCGACGTGGAGACCTGCCGCATGGCGCAGCGCAAGTTGATTATCGTGTTCGTGCACGGATGGAGCGTGACCAACACGAATTCCTACGGCGGGTTGCCGGTGCGCCTGAAGAACGAGGCGACGGCGCGCGGGCTGGACTTCGAGCTGAAGCACCTGTTCCTGAGCCGCTACATCAGTTTCCACGACGAGGTGCAGCTGGCCGACGTCGCGCGCGCATTCAGCACCGCGGTCGAGGACGAGTTGCGCGGATTGCTCGACCGCGGCATGCGATTCATCTGTATCACTCACTCGACCGGCGGCCCTGTAATCCGCGACTGGTGGCACCGCTATTACGACAGCGTCCCGCGCAGCGGCGCCTGCCCGATGAGCCACCTGATCATGCTGGCGCCCGCCAATCACGGTTCCGCGCTGGCGCAGCTCGGCAAGGGCCGTA
>JABDKF010000058.1 GCA_013003155.1 Woeseia sp.
TGTCCATCGCGCCCATGATGGACTGGACCGATCGCCACTGCCGCTATTTCTTGCGGCAGCTCACGCCCGGCGCGCGGCTTTATACCGAGATGGTGACAGCCGCCGCGCTACTGCATGGCGATGCCAATCGCCTGTTGCAATTCGATCCCAGCGAGCATCCCGTAGCGCTGCAGCTCGGCGGCGCCGATCCCGACATGATGGCGAAGGCAGCGAACATGGGCGCCACGGCCGGCTACGACGAGATCAATATCAACGTGGGCTGTCCGTCGGATCGTGTGCAGAACGGCCAGTTTGGTGCCTGTTTGATGGCGCAACCTAAACGCGTGGCGCGCTGTGTAACCGCCATGCGGGATGGCTGCAGTCTCCCGGTAACGGTCAAGACGCGCATTGGCATCGATGAGTTTGACAGCTTCGAATACCTGCGTGACTTCGTGGGAGAAGTGGCGGAGGCTGGCTGTGAAACGTTCATTGTGCACGCCCGTATCGCGATCCTCGCCGGGCTGAGTCCGAAAGAAAACCGCAGCGTGCCGCCACTTAACTACGATCGCGTTTACAGGCTGAAAGAAGAGTTTCCGTCACTTGGCATCGTGCTCAACGGCGGTATCAAGACCATCGACGAGGTTGTACGGCATTTGCAGCAGGTCGATGGCGTAATGATCGGCAGACAGGCCTACCAGGACCCCTGGTTTCTCGTGGAACTGGAGCGCACGCTAGGCGGCTCTGTAAGCACCGTGCGGCGCCACGATGTCGTGATCGGCATGCGACCCTACATCGAGAAGCAGCTCGCCGAGGGTGTCAGGCTAAAGCACATTACGCGCCACATGCTGGGCTTGTTTGCCGGGCAGCCCGGGGCTCGGGCGTGGCGCCGTTACCTGAGCGAGCACGCCCACCTCGATGGCAGCGACTTCGGCACGGTCGAAAAGGCGCTTGCCGCGATGCCATTGGCCGCCTGAGACGCCTCCCCGATTTTCTGTCATCATTCTTTACGTTCCGGCAGTGATTGTTGTGCCCGCTGCCGTTACAATGCGCATTCCATTATTCCGGGCGGAGTGATCTCTTTACCATGAGCGGGAAAAACACTGCGATGTCGAACAAGACGCCGACAATGGCCGACACGGCCGATATTCATGAGCTGTACGAGCAGTCTGTGCAGAACGTTGAACACGAAGTCGAGTTTTTACAAAAAACTTTTCAGGAAATCCGTGGGCGTACAGCCTACCTGTTGCGCGAGGACTTTTGCGGCACCGCAAGCGCGTCTTGCGAATGGGTCAAGCAGGGTAAAGAGTACCAGGCGATCGGCGTTGATATTGAACCGTCTGTACTGGAATGGGGTCGCGAGCACCGGGTCGGCCGCCTGCCTGCCAGCGATCGGGCGCGAGTCAGTCTCATGGAATCGGACGTGCTCACCGTTGAGACGCCGCCGGTCGACATCCTCGTAGCATTTAATTTCAGCTATTTTATTTTCCACGAACGCGCCACGATGCTGCGCTATTTCAAGCGGGCCTACGACTCGGTTAAGGACGATGGCCTGTTCCTGGTCGACATGTTTGGCGGGCCGGAATCGCAGGAAGAAACCAAGGAAAAGACCAAGCTCAAGGAGCACGGATTTACCTATATCTGGGATCAGGCTAAATTCCATCCGGTCAGCAATCGCATGCGCTGCGCCATCCATTTCAAATTCAAGGACGGTTCCAAGCTGAAAAACGCGTTCACCTACGATTGGCGGCTTTATTCTGCTCCGGAAATCAAGGACTTGCTGCTGGAAGCCGGTTTCAAAAAGGCGACCGTCTACTGGGAAGGTGACGACGAGGACGGTGAGGGCAATGGTGAATTCGCACCGGACGACAAGGGCGAGGCGGATCTGGCCTGGATAGCCTATATTGTCGCTGAAAAATAGTTTAAATTAGAAAGGCTTGGACCGGCTTCCTGTCTCGTACCTGACGTGAAGCGGGCCGCAACGATTTCGTACTGACTGCAAATAATCGCCGTACCCGCCGCCCAAGATGGGCGTCAACAAACGGGCATGGACAGAGGCTACATGGCTAAAGACTTGGAAGTCGCAATACTGTTCGCTGACGTAGTCGGCAGTACACAGCTGTACGAGGAGCACGGCGACGCTAAGGCAAGCGAGACCGTCGCGCACTGTCTCGGCGTAATGAAAGAAGCAACCGATCAGTTCAACGGTACTGTCATCAAGACGATCGGTGACGAGGTAATGTCGACGTTTGAATCGATCGACGACGCCATGGGCGCTGCCACCCAAATGCAGACGCGCATCAGCGGCAATACAGATCGCGCGGACGGTGAAATTCCCGTCATGATTCGGATTGGTTGCCATTTCGGTCCAGTCGTGCGCGAGCACAACGATATCTTTGGCTCCGCTGTTCACACCGCTAACCGCATGACCTCGCAAGCGAAAGCGAGCCAGGTCGTAATTTCCGGAGCGTCTGTTGATCGCATGAGCGAAGAATGGAAGGTGCAAACGCGACAGATTGATGTCGCGACGGTGCGCGGTCGGCTGGACGAGGTCGCCCTGTACGAACTCGTTTGGCAGCCGGAAGAAGCGACCAGCATGTTGCCGCACCTCGAGCTCGACAATAAGAGCCGCAAGGCCAATAAACTGGTCCTGACCTTTCGCGATCAAACAGTCGAGGTAAACGACGGCAAAAAAAATATCAATATGGGTCGTGCCGACGACAATGAGCTGGTTATCAAGGGCAACCTGATCTCGCGCATTCACGCAAAAATCGAGATGCGTCGCGGCAAGTTTATCCTGATCGACCAAAGCACTAACGGCACGTTCATACAAAACGTGCAGGGTGAAGAGATGTTTATCCGGCGAGACAGCACCGAGCTTATCGGCGAAGGGGTTATTGGCCTCGGTCGTGTCGCCAAGCCCGGCACGCCACTCGCGATTCATTTCGTCTGCGAAGCGTAAACTGCCCGCAGTCCGCGGCGCGGGTTTCTGAATTCCGCTTAACTCTGCAACGCTTCGAGGACCCGCCGCTGTTCATCTTTGAGTTCAGCCGGTAATCGATCGCCGTAGCCTTCGAGATACTCACCCACCGCGGCCATTTCCTTTTGCCACTGGGCGATGTCAACCGAGAGCAGCGATTCCAGCGCGTTTTCGCTGAGCTCGAGATCGCGGGTATCGATATCGGACGCGTTGGGTAAAAAACCGATGGGCGTCTCCCTGGCGCCAACCCGGCCATCACAGCGATCGATAATCCAGCGTAATACGCGCAGGTTTTCCCCAAAGCCGGGCCACAGGAAGCGTCCGTCCTGGTCCTGCCGGAACCAATTGACGTGAAACACGCGGGGCAACTTTTTGGAGCGATCGGCAAACGACAGCCAATGACTCCAGTAGTCCGCAAAGTTATAACCGCAAAACGGCTTCATCGCCATCGGATCGCGCCGTACAACGCCCACTTCACCCGTTGCTGCCGCTGTCGTTTCAGAAGCGACGCCGGCACCCATCAAAACGCCATGCCGCCAGTCGCGCGCTTCATACACCAGCGGCGCCAGCTCGCGACGCCTTCCGCCGAATACAATCGCGGATAAAGGTACGCCGTCGGGAGCTTCTGCAAGCGTGGAGTAACTGGGGTTTTGTTTTGCAGAGACGGTAAAGCGTGAATTGGGATGCGCGGCGGCGCCGTTGCCGGCTTTGTACGGATTGCCTTTCCAGTCCGTTGCCGGCTCGCCTACCTTCTTGTCTTCCCACCACGGCTCGTTTTCTGCCGTGGTGCCTACGTTGGTATAGATCGTATCGTGATGAATCATGTCGAACGCATTCTTGTTCGTCTTCGCGTTGGTTCCAGGCACCACGCCGAAGTAACCTGCTTCAGGATTGATCGCACGCAGTTGTCCATCGTCATCGAGATGCAGCCAGGCAATGTCGTCACCCAATGTCCAGATTTTCCAGCCGGGTTGCGACGCCGGCGGAATGAGCATGGCCAGGTTGGTTTTGCCGCAGGCCGATGGAAACGCGCACGCAAGGTAATGTGTTTCGCCCTGCGGATTTTCCACGCCGACGATCAGCATATGCTCGGCGAGCCAGCCTTCCTGGCGCGCCTGCCAGCTGGCAATGCGCAACGCATGGCATTTTTTGCCCAACAGCGCGTTGCCGCCATACCCGGAACCAATGCTCTTGATTGATAGCTCTTCCGGGAAATGCATGATAAAGCGTTTGTCCGGATCCAAATCGCCGGTTGAGTGCAGTCCTTTGACGAACGTGCCTTCACGCTCGATGCGTGCCAACGCGTCCTTGCCCATGCGGGTCATGAGCCGCATGTTGACGACAACGTAGGGACTGTCGGTGATTTCGACGCCTAGCCGTGCAAACGGCGAATCGATGGGCCCCATGCAATAAGGTATGACATAGAGCGTACGGCCTTTCATTGCCCCTGCGAACAGCGCATCGATTTTTTCATGCGCGGCTGCGGGCTCCATCCAGTGGTTGTTCGGTCCTGCGTCATCAGGGTTTGCGGTGCAAACGAAAGTCAGGTGTTCCACCCGCGCGACGTCATTAGGATCCGAGCGGTGCAAATAGCAATCGGGGTAGGTTTCGTGATTGAGCTTTAGCAGTTCGCCACTTGCCAGCATTTTACTCACCAGTCGTTCGTTCTCGGCGGTGCTGCCGTCGCACCAGTGCACCTTGTCGGGCTCGGTCAGTTTGGCAACCGAATCGACCCATTCCTTAAGACTGGCAAGCGTCGTTGTCATATCACGTCTCTTTATTGCGAGAATTGCGTTGGCGATACCTGCGGCTCGGGATACGGACCTCGAGCTGCAACCGGCCCGTGATTATTGCAGACCCGGCCGGAACTGTCTCGTCTGAAACCAGTATTCGTGACGTGGATGGGCAAAAAAAAAGACCGCCAGCACGGGGGGTGCACTGGCGGTCTCGCAGGGTTTCCCTGCATTGATCACGCTGGCCCGTGGGGCCCCGGGGTGATCAATCCGGTAACGCTGCCGGCCGGGCCGGCAAACTGTAGATTACGAACGGCGTACCTTCTTGGCAGCAACTTTCTTCGCACGCTTCTTCGTGGTCTTGCGAGCAGTCTTCTTCGCGGCCGGGCGTGCGGCTGCCGTCTTGCGAGCTTTCTTCGCAGGTGTGCGCTTCTTGCGCGTCGCTTTAGTGCGCGGCGTTACGTCCTGGTTGCGCAAAGTCTTGAAAGAGCCTTTCAGGACCTCGCCTGCTTCGCTGCCGCCTTCAACGATAATTGACAGCGATTCGCGAGCGTCGCGACCCAAACGTTTAACTTGCGTTGGGACCATGCGTACCTGCTTCTTCACGAGATCGCGCAGACCATTGGCACCGGCAGCACTCTCAAAGCGGGCTGCAACAGCGTCAAGCTGGTGTGCGGTAAGCCGGGTCTGCTGCTTCAGGACGCGGTCGGTGGTGCGGTGCGACACTGCTGACAGCTTAAGGCCCAGGCCGGAAAGCGTGTTCAGGGGCTTTTTGGTGTTGGCGACCGTCTTGGCAGCGTACTGGCTGCGACTGCGGGCACCGTCCACCACGGCGCGGACGCTGTTACGAGCGCCGGCACTGATACGATTAATTGACTGTTCGATTTGCGGGTTCATTGGGGTCTCCGGTTGTGCATTGCAACAAATGATGCAGCGCACAATAGAGAAGCCGTGCCTCGCTGTCAAGGATTTTTTTGTGCGGCGCAACAAAAATCTTTGACGCGGCAGACAGAGGCCAAAAATAAATTAAAAAACAGGGGGTTATCGGTCGATCGGGCAGCCTGATGAGTGGCTGTCAGGCGGCTGTCCCGGCATCTTTCGGGGCATCCTGGCGCCAGATACTCAGCTCGGTGGGGGCCTGCACACCCATTTTCACGCGGTTTCCCGTTGCCGAAAACACCGTGATTTCAATCGGCCCGTTGCTAAAAAGCTCGGCCAGCGTCATCTGCGGGTCCGCGTCCTCGCCGGGTCGAATCAGGATCGATTCGGCATCCTTGCGGCTTATGATCAACATTGTTTAGTCCCTCATCCTTAAGGTAGTGGCTTCATGCCTCCGCCAGGGCGCGTGAACCGCCGCCATCATTGTTCCCCGTCGGACCGTAGGTCGTTGGGTTGCAACCTGACAGCACTGCGAGCGCGCTGGCTATTTGTTGATGACGCAACCGCAAGATCGCGCCGTTGGTCGTATTGGCCTGCTGGCATTCCTCTGCCACCGCGAGGTAGCGTTGCCACTGGCTCCCGATTTCCGTGCCCGCCGCACACCGTTCGATCATGGCAAGCATGCCGTTCCGGTCATCCGCAAAACCGGCCTTCGCCAGCAATGCCTTGCGTTCCTGCTCCCGGGTTTCAATTTCCTGAAGACAAATCTGCTTCTGCTGTGCTGCGCATTCCAGCGCGTCGCCGTCCTGCGAGTGAAGTGCATCTCGCTCCGCTGCCAGCTCATCCAGCAGCGTGGTTGCGGCGTCGATACCGGCTTGCAGTACGTTGTCGAGACTGGCTCGCATCTCGGTCGGGGTAGCAGATGCCATTCCTAGCGCCCGAATTCCCGGTCAAAGCGAACCAGCGCGTCAGCAATCTTGTCCGCATCAATCGTGTAATCGCCATTGGCGATCGCGGTCTTGACTGCATCCACCCGTTCCTGGTTGATGTCTGGCAGCGATTCCAGTGATTTTTCGAGGCGCTCCAGCAGCTTGGCGCCGCTCGTCAGCTCGACCGTATCGCTCTTGGCATCAGCGACCGCATTGGGCTTGACCTCAATGCGTTGTGAGGCGCTGGTTGAGAGTGCCTCCTTCGCGTTGCCAATCTTGTCACCTAGCTTGTTAATCATGGAGTTATCCACTGGTTTTATCGTGTTCGACATAATTCGAATCCTCAACAATCATTGCTGCTCTTGCCCGTTATCGG
>JABDKF010000088.1 GCA_013003155.1 Woeseia sp.
GTTTTGGTCTATCGATCTGATCATTTAGCACTCAATGTAGGTTCGGAAAATTTATCCTCCTATCTCGACGATTCCGCCCTGAGTTTTTCCGGGTGAATTAAGCGGGAAGAACGCCCTTTCCTACTAACTGCGGTTGTTGTCGCGGGCATAACTGGATGAGCATCAAATAGACACAACGATAATTAGGCACTTTGGCTGTGGGCTCCAAGCCGCCTTGCGGCAATGCAGAACAAAGCTCGGTTTCTGTGTCATCTGAATGTCAGTTCCCGCTGAAAACGCCGGGTCGCATTGCGGTCGCAGCTAAGGTCCGGTTCCCGCCCACGCTGCCTTTCGCTGCGATTGCAGCCAAACGAAAGCAGTCTTTCGCATAGGGAGGGCCAAAATCGGCTTTGTCCGCACACTGTGAGTTCGCCCATCATCGGATTTCGCGCCTGCAGCGGATGGCAGCAATGACGGGCCGCACCACAGCATTTGGCGGTAGTGGCCAACGGCCGCATTGGGCCGTGAGTGACGGCTTGGCCCTGTACCGCTCCCAAGGATGCTGCGCGGCGGTAATCGGCAGCTACGAGCCCCACAGCGTGATTTCGATTTTTTCGCTGCATGCGCTCGCAGCGCGGAAATTGCTGCAACAGCGTAAATTCCTATGCCGCTGTGCCGCGAGAAAACCGGTCATTCATGCGAACCGCAGCCAGAACGAAACAACCAAGGATCAAATCGCGGATGAAGCGGTTCACACGTCTCAATGACCTGTTCGCTAGTGCCCGCCGAGAAGAACGTGCCGTCAGGCTCGAATGCCGAACTCGTTTCAATAATCACTCGAACAGCCAAGGAAACGGCGGACATGTAGCATGTCGGTGAACTATGGCTTCGTGGCGAGAGACAACCGGTAGCCGTAAATATGTCCTCTTGTGCTGGCAATTTTTTGCACTCAGAGCAATGATGTATGCCATCCGGATCGGGAGGCATTGTGTCCTTATTCTTCATCGTTGCGTTGCCTTTCTTTGGCGCGCTTTTGCCAGGCATCATGAACGGAGCCGGGCGCGCTGCTTGCGCAGGCATGACGTTCACGGTCTCACTTGCCGCGTTTTTGGGCCTTCTGACAAACCTTCCGTCGGTTATGGCGGGCAATTTGGTCATGGCCCGCGTCGACTGGATGCCGGCGCTGGGTTTGAACTTCACGCTTATGCTTGACGGGCTGGGTTTCTTCTTTGCTTTGTTGATCCTTGGCATCGGACTTTTGATCATCGCCTACGCCCGGCACTATCTGAGCCGCGACGACAATATGGGCGAATTCTTCAGTTATCTTCTGCTGTTTCAAGGCGCCATGGTCGGGATTGTCCTAAGCGACAACGTCCTTCTTTTGCTGGTCTTCTGGGAACTGACATCGCTGTCGTCCTTTCTGCTCATCGGATACTGGAAGCATCTGCCCGAGGGCCGCCAAGGTGCGCGGATGGCGCTGGCAGTGACGGGTATGGGTGGCCTCGCGATGATCGGTGGCATGCTGATTCTGGGACAGATCGTGGGAAGCTATGATCTGAGCGTCATTCTGAAGAACCGCGACTTGATTCAGGCTGATCCGCTTTATGTTCCGGCCCTCGTTCTGATCCTGCTGGGGTGTTTCACGAAATCCGCGCAATTCCCGTTTCACTTCTGGTTACCGCACGCGATGGCCGCGCCCACACCCGTGTCGGCCTATTTGCATTCTGCCACGATGGTGAAGGCCGGCATATTCCTAATGGCGCGTATGTGGCCGGTCTTGTCTGGCACGCCTGAGTGGTTTGTGATCGTCACGACCGCCGGGCTTGTCACGATGGTGCTGGGAGCGTCTATTGCGCTGTTCAAGCACGACCTGAAAGCGCTTCTGGCGTTTTCGACGGTCAGTCATCTTGGCCTGATCACCATGCTGCTGGGCACCGGAACGGCGTTCGGCGCTATGGCGGCGATGTTCCACATTCTGAACCACGCCACGTTCAAGGCCGCGCTTTTCATGTCTGCGGGTATCGTCGATCATGAAGCCCATACGCGCGATATCCGCCGGTTGGGGGGATTGCGCACTTTGATGCCGGTGACCTTCGTGATCGTCACGCTGTCGGCCCTGTCCATGGCGGGCATACCCTTGCTGAACGGGTTCCTGTCCAAGGAAATGATGCTGGAGGAAGCTAACCACACAGTGCTCCTCGGTTCATATTGGCTTGTTCCGGTGATGGCGACCGTCGGCTCTCTCTTGTCTGCTGCCTATTGTTTCCGGCTGATCGGGCATGTGTTCCTCGGGCCCGTGCGCGAAGATTACCCGGCCAAGCCACATGATCCCAACCCGGGCATGTGGCTGCCGCCTGCGATCCTTGTGGTTCTGGTGGTTGTTATCGGCGTGGCACCATTCCTGACTGAGCCATTCGTAAAGACGGTGACCGCCTCAGTTCTTGGCGGAGCGGCCGAGATACCAGAGGCGCATTTCAAGATCTGGCATGGTCTTGTGCCAGCCCTGTTCATGTCGATCATCGCGATTCTGGGCGGCCTATTGGTGATGGTCGTGTTCCAGCCGGCACTGCGATTTTGGGAGACGACGCCGCGCCCTGAAGCAAAAACTATCTTTGACGGGATAGTCGATGCGGCAGTCGGCGCGGCACAGAAACTAATCCTGCCGCTGCACAATGGCGCATTTTCTCGTTATGCCGCGATTGCGACGATCACGATTCTCGCCGCAGGTTTTCACGCGTGGACCACTGGCTCAGTCAGCGCCCCGACGCGCGTAATGCAGGATGCCGGTGCTGTCCCGATTGCGGGGTGGATCATGTTGGTGGCCGCCGTCATGGGGCTAGTTTTCCTGCATCGGAACCGCTTCCTCTCACTGATCCTGATGGGCATCGCCGGTCTGATGGTGTCGATCGGTTTCGTGTTCCTAAGCGCGCCTGACCTTGCCATGACTCAGTTCACGGTTGAGGTCGTGACGATCATCCTGCTGCTGCTAGCCCTGAATTTCCTGCCGAACCGCACGCCTGTCGAAAGCACCATTTTGCGTCGGGTTCGCGATGCGGGCGTGGCCATCGCGGGCGGGTTGGCGACATTTGGGCTGACGTTTCATTTCCTGTTGCGCGATGCGATCAGCACGCCGATCTCGGAATTCCACCTTGCCAATTCCTATAAGGGCGGTGGCGGAACGAACGTCGTCAACGTGATCCTTGTCGATTTCCGGGGCTTTGACACCTATGGCGAAATCATCGTGCTAAGCATTGCCGCACTTCTGATTTACGCACTGACCGAAACGATCCTGGGCGGTCCGGTCCGGACACGCTTGTTGAACTGGACGCCAGATCAGGAACGCGCCGGAGACAAGCACCCGATGATGATGGTCGTCCTCACGCGGGTGATCATGCCGGTCGTCATGATGGTCGGTTTTTACATCTTTCTGCGTGGTCACAACGAACCGGGCGGCGGCTTCATTGCCGGTCTCATCGTTTCGATCGGGGTCGTGATGCAGTATATGGCCAGCGGCTTTGCCTGGACTTCTTCGCGACTGAAATACCCTTACCACGGCGTTATCGGGGCGGGCGTTCTGGTTGCCGGGCTGACCGGGATCGGCTCGTGGTTCATGAGCGAGCCGTTTCTGACATCCCATTTCACTTATTTGCGCGTTCCGCCGTTCGAGAAATTCGAACTGGCGACAGCTGCGCTGTTCGATCTTGGTGTATTCCTTGCGGTGGTCGGTGCAGTGATGCTGTCATTGGAAAGTTTCTCGCGTCTGGCGCGGCGCGCGAATGTAAGCGATAGCCAGCATCCGATGGACATCGACCCATCCCGGGAAATGCCGCGCCCCGAGAGCAGTGACATCACACGGGGGACTGTCTGACATGGAGATGCTTGTCGCGTCCGCCGTTGGCATCATGACCGCTGCAGGGATCTATCTGGTCCTTCGACTTCGCACCTTTCCGGTGATCCTGGGCATTTCGCTGCTGACCTACGCGGTTAACGTGTTTCTCTTCGCGTCGGGGCGGTTGACCATAGGCGCATCGCCGGTTTTGCGCGATGACATGACGACCTATACCGACCCACTGCCACAAGCGCTGGTGCTGACCGCGATCGTGATTTCGTTCGGGATGACCGCAGTCGTCGTGATGATCGGCCTTGGTGCGTTTCTGGGATCGAACGACGATCACGTGGATGATCAGCCCGACAACGTCGATGACGGGCCGGGGAACCTTACATGACCCATTGGATCATCGCCCCCATCATTCTGCCCGCGTTCTTTGCACCCTTCATCGTGCTGGCCGCGCGATATCACATTGGTATCCAGCGTGTGTTTTCCGTCGTCGGCGTAGCCGCCTTAATCGCCATCGCGGCAGGGCTCGTCTGGCAAACGTCTGACGGCACCATTGTCCTTTACAAACTGGGTGACTGGGCTGCGCCGTTCGGAATCGTGCTGGTGGGCGACCGGCTGTCGACGATGATGGTGTTGCTGACGGCGGTGCTGGCGCTATTCGTTCTGCTTTACGCGATTGGATCGGGATGGGACGACCGCGGGCGGCATTTTCATCCCCTGTTCCAGTTCCAGCTTATGGGGATCATGGGGGCGTTCCTGACCGGCGATCTGTTCAACCTGTTCGTCTTCTTCGAGGTTCTGCTGATCGCGTCCTACGGATTGATGATCCACGCAGGCGGCAACGCGCGGCTCAGAGCGGGCGTGCAATACGTCTTGTTCAATCTTATCGGATCGACGCTGTTCCTGTTCGCCCTGGGGTCGATTTATGCGGAAAGCGGTACTCTGAACATGGCCGATCTGGCGAATCGGATGCAGATGGTGCCGCCAGAAGAAACCGTCGGCATCCGCGTCGCAGCCGTGCTGCTTTTGCTGGTTTTCGCGATCAAAGCAGCGGTCGTGCCGTTACATTTCTGGTTGCCGTCCAGCTATGCCGAAGCCCCTGCCCCGGTCGCCGCATTGTTTGCGATAATGACCAAGGTTGGCGCGTACGCGATCATCCGGGTTTATACGATGATCTTCCCGCCCGACCTTGAGGTGACATCGGGCCTGCACGATCTTTGGTTACAACCCGCCGCACTCTTGTCTCTGGGCATCGGCATGGTCGGCGTTCTGGCGGCGAAGAAACTCGATCGGCTGGTCGCGTTCTCGGTGATCGGATCAATGGGCATGGTGATGATCGCAATATCGCTATTCAATGCAGCGGGTATCGCGGCAGCACTTTATTACATCGTCCACTCGACATTCGCAGGTGCGGCACTGTTCCTGATTTCTGACCTGGTCCGGACCGGGCGCGGCAATCAGATCCTGACTCTTCAGGGACCGATGGCAGGGACCGCGCTGACGGCCGGACTGTTCTTTGCAGGCGCGATTGCAATGTCAGGGCTGCCGCCGCTTTCGGGATTTCTGGGCAAGCTGCTGGTGCTGGAGGCCGCCTATGAGACTGACCTCGTGGTCTGGGTCTGGGCAGTCGTTCTAACTTCCAGCCTGATCAGCATTCTGGGATTTGCGCGTGCTGGCAGCCTTTTGTTCTGGAAAGCGCATGGCGATGAAGCGCCAACGGATGTCTCGACCGAGGCCAGCCGACCCTCCGTGCTGTCCTATGTCGCAACGGGCGGTCTTATCACGCTTTTGGCGCTTACCACCGTTTTCGCAGGGCAGGTTCACGGGTACGCCACAAGTATCGCGGGTCAGCTATTTGACCCTCAACCCTATATTTCGACGGTGCTGGATACACCCGGCAAGCTCAGCAAGCCGACGGAGGATCATTGATATGGCGCGTGCGTTCTACTGGTTGCTGCCACACCCGATACTGACCATTCTGCTGACGGTGGTCTGGGTGCTGCTTCAGAACCAGATTTCGGCGGGGATGGTCGTGTTCGGGCTTATTTTGGGGATCCTCATTCCCTGGGGAACGTCGATCTGGTGGCCCGATACGCCGAAAGGGTTTCGGCTGGGTAAGATGGTCGGTTACTGCATCATTGTGATCTGGGACATCCTTGTCGCCAACGTTCAGGTTGCATGGATCGTACTGACCGTTCCGAATGCAACACTGAAACCAGCTTGGATCGTTGTTCCCCTGAAACTTCGCCAGCCCGAGGCGATCACGCTGCTTGCGGGAACAATCACGCTGACGCCCGGCACGGTCTCGGCGGATTTGTCCGATCAGGGGCACAGCCTTTTGGTTCACGTGCTGCACACCGATGATCCGGAGGGGGTCCGCGACGAAATCAAAACCCGATATGAGCAGCGCCTCTTGGAGATATTCGCATGATGTCCGATACGGGAATATTGGAAATTGCGGTTGTGATCGCCTTCCTTGCGCTGGCGCTGGGACAGATCATGTCGATGGTCCGGCTGGTGCTTGGTCCCACGTCGGGCGACCGGATCCTCGCCCTTGATACAATGGTGATCAACGCCCTTGGTCTGGTAATCGTCCTGGGCATTCATCAGGGCGTGCAAATCTATTTCGAGATCGCGCTTTTGATCGCCATGCTTGGCTTTGTTTCGACAGTCGCGCTGGCGCGCTTTCTTCTCAGGGGGAACATCATCGAATGACGGCCGTGATCCTTGGAAACATCGCCACCGCGATCTGCCTGTTGATCGGGGCGGGTTTCATCCTTGTTGGCGTCATCGGCTTACTGAAGTTCAACGATCCGATGACCCGTCTTCATGCGCCAACCAAAGTGGGAACGGTGGGGATCGGGATGCTGCTTTTGGCGTCGATGATTCACTCATTCGTAATGGGTGATACATCTATCCATGAGCTTTTGATAATGGCATTTCTGTTTGTGACGGCACCAATTTCGGCGCATTTTATAGCCAAGGTCGCCATTCATCGCCGGAAATGCGACACGCCACCAATGCCGCCGCGCGACGATACCTGGGCGACACTCAGCGCGCCGGAAAACCAGTGAACGAGCGTGGACGTTTCGCATAAACAGGACGGCTCGCTTCAACAATTTCGGAGTCCGCCAACTCCCGCTTTTGCATTCTTACCGAGTTCAAAACCAAGTTTTTGGCTTAGCCAGAATCGAGAGCCTTCCGTACTCGAAATGGACGATCCTGATGTCCCGGTTGCACCACACCATTTTTTACGCGGGTTTCTCAAACAAAGCAGCGCTTTCCCGAAAGGTGACCAAGATTGGGTGAAATTCGGCAAACATCGATCGCCTTCCGAAAAAAATCTGCGACTGCACAAGTGACCGGTTTCTGGGAATCCGCTGTACGGCCACAAGATCACTACTGCATGTGCGAAGGAATGCTGCGACAGCAAAGGAGAAAAACCGAACGACGGTTTCGTCCCGCAAGAGCGTGAGTTCGTCCTACTACACATTTCGCTATTGCAGCGAATGGCCGCTAAGCGGGCTGCAATCGCAGCATCGAAGCGGAGTGGCCAACGGCAGCTCCGGGCCGATGCTAACGTTCAGTAAGCCAGCAACCCATTCGTGCATGCGATCCCGACTACGTTCTCAAGAGACGGATTATTGGAGCTATCGCCAACACAAGAAATGCCGCCACAAGGAATGGTGCTCCGGGGAAATAGGTTCCGTCTCCATCGACGAACCGCTCGAACACACCTGTCAGAGCGAGGGGGGCGACGACCGCTGCGACGGATGACAGAGAGGCGATTACGCCTTGCACAAGCCCTTGCTGGTCTTCTCCGACACGATTTGCAGCGTAAGCCGTCATCAGTGGCGGTGCCATGTCCGAGAGGGCTGCAATTGGCAAGAAGATGGCGACAGCCCAGATAGTCGTGGTGAACCCAAACCCCACCATGGCGATGATGCCGGCCAGGACCGCCAGGGTTAGCGTCAAATGGTCTCCCAGGCGCTTTGTGAGTTGCGGCAGGATGCCTGCCTGGACCGCTGCAATGAGGACTCCGTAGGCTGCCAGCGTCAGCCCTATGGTGAAGGCGTCCCAGGCAAAGACTTCGCGACCCCAGAACGCCCAAAGCGTCGGGTAGACCATGTTCGCAAGCTCGAAGACGAAGATGCAAATCAAGGGGACGGCCAGACCCGGCACCAGAAATGCGTTGGCCAGAATGCCGAACGGGTTCAGGTCGCGCCTTCCAAAGCGCCTGCGATTTTCCTGCTTGAGCGACTCGGGCAGAACGAACAGACCGACTGCGACGTTGAGCGCGGAAAGTCCGGCCGCGATCCAGAATGGCGCAGTAATGTGCCAAGCCGCTGCCAGTCCCCCCAAGGCAGGCCCAAGCACGAAGCCGATGCCAAAGGCGGCGCCGATCATTCCAAAGGCCGCTCCGCGCTCCTCCGGTTTTGCAATGTCGGAGATGTACGCGGTCGCCGTGATGTATGTCGCCCCGGCCATGCCCGCCAGAATCCGGCCGACCAGCAGGAGCCAATAGACTTCGGCAAGGGCCATGATGATGTAGTCGATTGTCAACGTGGCCAGCGCCGCAATCAGGACAGACCGGCGACCATACGCGTCGGAAAGGCTGCCAACAATGGGTCCGAACAGGAACATGGTTGCGGCGTAAGCCGACATCATGATTCCACCCCAAACCGCGCCTTCAGCTGTATCGTCCGCCCCGACACGTGCCATCAGGTCCGGCATGATCGGAAAGACGATCCCGATCCCAATGGCATCGATCATCAGGGTGGCAAGGATGAACAAATAGGGGCCGCTTATCTTCATACCGGCAAACGACATATGAACGGCGGATAACGCAAGCTGCCATTTGCGCCTCACCGAAGACAGATGGCAGAGCTATCTTGACCCTCTCTCGCTGTTGAAATACGGATCGAAGGATCGGCGCGGGCGTGATGTAGTGGTAGCCTTGTAGCCTTCAACGCAAGTGACTTGACGCACGTCGGTGGTGTTCCTCACAATCCAGATCCGACACACTACCTGCAAAATTTCTGCTCTGCGCATTCTTGAGGCTCGCGGAAGGCTCTTTCGTCCAAGCAATTGGTAGAGAGAGATCACCAATCCTTCAACAATCAGTCGGATCCCGTTACGAACTCGTTCTGCTGGAAATCTTTGCGGGGTTGAATGGTGGGAAAGAATAAACGACAGACAAAAAATTAAATGAATTCAAATATTTACCGCAAATATTGGCGGTGGTGTCAGACAAATGCGAACCAGTCTCCGCTAGGACAGTGTGGCTGTCCCTTATGCCGCGCCAAGACCACGACATTCGGCGAGCGCGGTTGCGCGATTCAGCTTGAAGAGGTGTCTGCTTGAGAGGCTGCGCTCGTGGTTGAAGTGGTTATGGACAGAGGCGTGGACGGCGGCGAACTTCTGGAGACTTCGCAGACGCCGAAACCGAAGCATCGCCCGCTCTCGTCGTCGGAACGGTAAATGTGAATTCTCAGCTCGGTTGTTAGCCCAGCGTCACGTTTCCTGTCGGTCTTCAGCACCGACCGCCTTCAGTGCAGCACCGTAGGACCGAAGGCGGTCCGTGACGAAGACCTCGGGGGAACCGTGCCTCCGCATCGCTTTCCTTAAGAATTTGAGCGCTGCCTTCCTGTCCCGACGCTTTGTAACAAAGCTCCCCAATACTTCGCCCTCGTGATCCACCTCCCGCCACAAGTAGTGTGTCTCACCGTTGAGTTTCACAAACACCTCGTCCAGATGCCGACGCCAACTGCTCGATTTTATCGCCCCAATCCGCCGCTTTCTGATCTCTGATGCAACATCGGGCCGAACCGATGCCACCAGAACCGGACCGTCTCGTGGCTGACATCGATGCCGCGTTCGTACAGCAGATCCTCGACGTTCCGAAGCGAAAGCGGGAACCTGACGTACAACATCACCGCCAGGCGGATGACCTCTTGTGACGTCGTGAAGTACTTGAAGGGGTTGGGTTTGCTCATCCGGAAACGCTACTCAGCCCCCTTTCCCGCCACAAGGCAAGTTCCCTTGAAAGGACCGCTGGCCCTCTTTGACTACTACGTCGATCATGAAATCTCGAAACGCGAGTCCTTGGATCGAGCGTGTGCGTGGCCGGTTGGTGGGCTAACCGCCGCCTATTTTCCCGACCAAGCGAAATAGCGCCGTCCTGAGCTAAGGCCCAATTCCACCGAATTCGGAATTTCATTATTGTTTCGATTCTGGAATTAGACTGTAGAGAAGTCTCATGATAAACGGCCATATATTAGTCGAAATTATATTTGATAAGAATAACTAATATAAATTCGCTGAAAACACTTCTTAACACACAGCGCGCAACATACAGACGAATGAGGTACCCAAATGCTGCACGGGATCGAAAAAACACCTACCGACTTCTACGCCCTGCTTTCGGCGACCGAGTGGGCTGATCCGGAGACGCAGACTTTCAAGGAACTCCTTTGGAAGATGACTGACGAGGAGTTTGATGCGCGCAAGGTCGACCGTATGCATATGGACG
>JABDKF010000091.1 GCA_013003155.1 Woeseia sp.
TCTTGCCTGCGCCGCGGGTCGTATTGTAGTGGCCCGCCAATATTTGCCCGCAGCCGCTGATAGCGTTGCACGCTTTCGGTGAGCAACATCAGGTTTTCAATTTCGAATGAAAAATCATTCTTATCCGGTTCATAGTCGCTGACTTCCAGCACGTTGCCGCCTTGTGCCAGCATTTCGTCCGCGAAACTGATCGCAAGCCGGCGACCCCAGTCATTGCGCGGCACGAGCACAAGCGCTTGGCGATGCCCGTCGGCGCGCGCGCGCGCGGCGGCCGCGATCGCTTCATCCTCAGGGGACAAGGCAAACTGGTATAACGCTGGCGGTGCAGCCGCATTGTCCGGCAAATAATTCAGGGCGAGAACTGGCACCGGCAACAAGCCGGCTGCGGCGAGTTCGCTGACGTTACCGCGCAACAGCGGCCCGACAACAAATTCCGCACCGTCCGTTATGGCAGCCTGGTAGGCTGCCGTTACGCCCTCGTTCGAATCGTAAACGCGAACCTGTTGCGCGCTATCGAGTTGCTCGGCAGCGCTAAAGTACGCGCTGAAAAAGCCTTTTTGCACCGCTTCACCGGCTGTCTTGTTAGTACCGCTCAACGGCAGGAGCAGAGCGACCTGCTGAGGGTATTCGAACTCACCCGCTTCCGGAATCTCGATTTCCGCGAGAAGGTCGGCAGCCGGGTGATTGGCGTGTTCCTCCAGCCAGCGTGCAACACCGCCACGCCAACCAACGCCCTGCTGTCCGGTCGAAGTTGCGAGCGAACCCAACGTCAGCCAGCCAATTACTATCGGATCATCGGTCATCTTCGCCGCTGCGCGCAGCGCGCGCGGGCGACTGACCAGCAGCCCGGCCCAAAGTCGCTCGCGGTTTTGCGCTATATCGCGACGATTCTCAAGTTTTTCCTCGCGTTGGCGGTACAACGCGATGGCGCGCAGCGGATCACCTTTCTGAAACCAGGCATCGGCCTGCAATGCCTCAATATTCAGCCTCGCGGGCTGGCTGAGAGGTTGACGCAGCAAGGGTTCCAATAGCAGCAAAGCATCATCCGGGCGGCCGTCCCACAGGGCCAGAGCGGCCGCGTTGCTGCTCCATAACCACAGGTTTTCACCCTGTGTCGGGGTTTCCATCCGCCGCATGGCGTTGCGTGCCCGCCGCACGTCGCCGGCTTCCAGCCATTGCTCGATGGCCAGCAAAGTGAAGCGCTCACGGGTGCTGCCCGCCACGTCGCCAGCCATATTGATGTATTCCGCCGCGGCGTCGTCGTGGCGGCCCGCGCGGGCAAGCCGCTCTGCACGATTTTCGGCGCTGATACCGGGCAAGCTGCCGCTTGCGCAGGCGCTAAGTAAAAGCACCGACGCCAATAGTGTCAGCACAGTGCGAAGCGGATTGTGTACTCTGTTAGTTGTAAACAATTTCAAAAGCCCATTGCGGTCGTTGCGGCAATGCCAAGTATGCAACGCCCGGGACGCCTGACCAACAAAGAAAACCTTCTAAATGCAGGGAATACATAATTGACTGACGGCATTCTGTATGTTGTCGCAACACCGATCGGGAACCGCGACGACCTGTCACCCCGGGCGCTTGCCGTGCTTGCCGAGGTGCAAATTATTGCCTCCGAAGATACGCGGCACACCGGCAGATTGCTATCGCATTTCGCGATAAAGACGCAGCAGCTTGCGCTCCACGAGCACAATGAAGCCGAGGTCAGCGAGCGCATTATTCAGCTGCTGACTGACGGGAAATCTGTCGCGCTGGTGAGCGACGCCGGTACGCCTTTGATATCAGATCCGGGCTTTCGGCTGTTGCGCCTCGCGCATCAACAGGGTGTGCCCGTTAGCCCGATACCCGGTCCCAGCGCAGTCACTGCCGCTTTGTCAGTGGCCGGGGTACCCACGGATAAATTTTGTTTTGAAGGGTTTCTGCCTGCGAAAAGCGCTGCCCGCCGGGCTCGTCTTGGCGAACTTGTCGACGAACCACGCACGCTGGTTTTTTACGAAGCGGTGCACCGGGTCAAGTCGATGCTTAACGATTGCGCCGATATTTTCGGGGCAGATCGCAAAGCATTCTCGGGTCGCGAACTCAGCAAACTGCACGAACAATGCGTTCACGCAACTCTCGGCGAACTCGCAGCGATGCTTGATTCAGCCGCGATTCCTGCCAAGGGTGAATTCGTCATCGTGATTTCCGGTGCCGCACAAGCGAGGCTTTCGGCGCACGTCGATATTGATGCCCTGCTGGAAAAACTGGCGCCGTTAATGCCGGACCGCCAGGCAGTGGATATTGTCGCTGCGGTGAGCGACCAGCGGCGCAACGACCTGTACCGCCGCATGCTTGAACTAGGCGGCAAAACGGGCGATCACAAACCCTCCTGAGCGGCACAAATGCAGTATCATCCGGCTCGCAGCAAGGCAGGAGCAGGCCAGGCAATCGCGGCATTTTGGTGCCGAGGAAAGTCCGGGCTCCTTCGGACACGGCGCCAGGTAACGCCTGGAGGGCGCGAGCCCATGGCAAGTGCCACAGAAAACACACCGCCTAAGCGCGCAAGCGCCGGTAAGGTTGAAAAGGTGCGGTAAGAGCGCACCGCGCGGCTGGCAACAGTCCGCGGCAGGGTAAACCCCGCCGGGAGCAAGACCAAATAGGGGAGTGCACGGGCGAAAGTCCGTAACCGCCGGTTCCGAGCGGGCTCCCGGGTAGGTTGCTTGAGGCAGTCGGTGACGGCTGTCCCAGATGAATGGTTGTCCTCGACAGAACCCGGCTTACGGTCGGCTCCGGCCTTGCTGCACCTGCCTGCAAAAAAATAATAAAAATCAATTACCTACATCGTACTATCAGCAGCGATGCGGGCGGCTCGCGCGTTCTTCGCAAAAGGGCGTGCGGCCCTTTGCTGTCGCCAGCTGGCGACTCTTATATAAGGAAGCATTGAGAAAAAAACGATAAGCGATTGATTTACAGTTCGAATTGCTTGCCACAATTTGCCCTGATTTGGTCATCAAATAGCCCCTAAGTCCCTGTAGAACAAGAATTAATCACCACTTTGTTGACGCTGCTAAGCGCCCTGCCTATAGTGTCGAAAAGTGGAGAAAAGTGGGAGAGGATGGGCGAGTGGCCCCGGAACGGGTCGATTGAGTCCACCAACAAAAACCGTGTTTAGAGGGGCAACCAAAGTCACGCTGGACGCCAAAGGGCGTCTTGCCATTCCGACCCGATACCGGGAGCGGTTGCACGCCCGTTGCGACGGCCAACTCGTCGCGACCGTCGATCGTGATTATTGCCTCCTGCTGTATCCGCTGCCCGATTGGGAAGATATCGAACGCAAGCTCATTCGGTTGCCAAGTCTGAACAAACAGGCGCGCCGCTTGCAACGTTTGATGGTGGGTTATGCAACAGAACTCGAGCTCGACGGCCACGGCCGCATCCTGCTATCGAAAGAGTTGCGTGAATTTGCAGGCCTTGACCGCCAGGCGATTCTGATCGGTCAGGGAAACAAGTTTGAGCTTTGGGATGAGGACAGTTGGAACGCGAAGCGCGATGCGTGGCTCGGTGAGGAAGATGACGCCGATTTGCCGGCAGAGCTCGAATCGTTGTCGCTCTGAGCGGCCTCATACCCGTGACTGAAAACGATGATGACCAGCATGTTCCGGTTTTGCTGGACGCCGCAATTGACGGATTGCGTGTGCAGGCCAACGGAATATATATCGACGGCACGTTCGGCAGGGGCGGGCACAGCAGGGCGATTCTGGAACGATTGGGGTCGCAGGGTCGTCTGCTTGCTATCGACCGGGATCCACACGCAATCGCAGCGGCGGCTCCGCTCAAGAGCGATTCGCGATTTGACATCGAGAGGAATGAAATTGCGCAACTTAAAGACATCGCTAACCGACACGGCATCCAGGGTCGCGTCAACGGACTACTACTCGATCTCGGCGTCTCCTCGCCGCAGTTGGATGACGCACAACGCGGCTTCAGTTTCCGGCAAGACGGACCGTTGGACATGCGCATGGACCCCTCGACGGGACAGAGCGCGGCCGAGTGGCTTGCCACGGTAAACGAGAAGACCTTGAAGCAAGTTCTAAAAGAATATGGTGAAGAGCGCTTCGCCGGTCGCATTGCCCGCGCGGTGGTAACTGCGCGCGACAGTAACGCCATCACGCGGACTGCGGAACTGGCTGAACTCATCGCTGCCAATGTTCCGCACCAGCGCGAACGCAAACATCCGGCAACGCGCAGTTTTCAGGCGATACGCATTGCGGTGAATAACGAGCTTGGCCAACTCGACGAGGTACTCGATGCGAGTATCGACGTGTTGGCGCCTGCTGGCCGCCTGTGCGTTATCAGTTTTCACTCGCTGGAAGATCGGCGGGTAAAGCGCTTTATCCGCACTCAATCGCGTGAGTCCGAAGCCTACCGGGGCATGCCCGATGTGCCCGCAGAGCATCGTCCCAAGCTTAAGACGATCGGCAAAGCGATATCTGCAAC
>JABDKF010000130.1 GCA_013003155.1 Woeseia sp.
ACCAGCGCGCCGAAGGCAATCATCGGACCGCCGAACTTGCCGAGTGCTCTTGCCGCGTCTGCAAACGGAGCCTCAGACTGCGCCAGTACGTCAACAGGAACCAGCATCATCACAGCGGCGGTGGCGCCAATATACAAAGCCGCAACTGAGAGCGTTGCGATGACAACGGCGCGCGGAATAGTCCGTTTGGCATCCTTCACTTCGCCCGCGGGAATGACCCCCGCCTCCAGGCCGATGAACGCCCACATCGTTAACAAGCCGGTCGTCGCGAGCGCCTGCGTAAATGGCAACTCCTGGGGATTAAGCGGCGGAATATTTTCCGTGGACCCAACGACAAACCCGAGTGCGATTATTACGAGCAGCGGGATGATCTTTAGCAAGGTCATGACAAGCTGCACAGAAGCGGCCTCAGACACGCCTTTGATGTTAATGCCGGTGACTATCCAAATTATTGCTACCGCAACCAGGGCCTGCACCGATTTGCTTGCGCCCAGCTCGGGAATCACCGCACCGGCGTAGCCCGCGAACGCGGAACTGATAGCGGCCGCCGCAAACACGATGCTCAGCCAATAACTCCAGCCAACAATAAAACCGGCCAGTTCGCCGAAGGCCTCCCGCGTGTAGACGTAAAATCCGCCACTTTGCGTCGTGTGGCTGGCAAGCCGACCGAGCACCAAGGCGATGGTGATGGCGCCGGCGCTGGTAAACAACCAGCCAAGAAAACTGACCGAACCGTACGGTGCAAGCACCGCGGGTAGCAAAAAAACACCCGAACCGATCATGACGCCGACACTCATGGACCAGCATTTCCAGAAACCCATCACTGGGGCCGGGTGTGCGCTTTGCCGCTTGTCGTTCAGGGACGTCATGTTCAGAGGATGGGTTTCAATGGCGGCACCGTCAACTCCGCCAACGAAGCGACATGCATGACAGGCCGGCGTCAACCAGGCCTATCTCGCGTGTGTCCAGCGCGACGACAGCGTAACCGCGGGTGTCGAGCAGTTCCCTTGTTCGTGGAAAATGAGAACCTAGGAACACGACGTCATTAACGCGCAAGGCATTGGCGGCTGCCTCTTCACCGTCTGGAACGGTCACTGTCTTGTATTCCTTGAAGACGCCCGAGGCGGCGAGCCGCCTGGTTGTCAGAATTGTTTCTTCGTCGAGCAGTGAACAATCCGTCTTGAAATGCAGCACTCCCGCTGGCGTTTGGACGACCTCTGCCTCGCGACCGAGTTTTTTAAGGCAGGTCACAGCGCTTTGTGCGCCAGTCTTATCGGTGCGACTGGACAGACCAATCATTACCGTGCGCGGCGTATTCAGAATGTCGCCGCCTTCAGCAAAACCGTTCGCGGATATTTCAAGGACCGTCGGGAAATTCTCGCTGAGTGCCGGCTTTATTTTTTCTACTTCGCCGCGGCGGCTAGCGGCACCAGGGCGCAAAAGAATGGCCCCTTCGGCATATACCAGGGCGGGGTCTTCAACAAAAACGGAATCGGGAAATGCGTCGTCGGCCGCGAGTATTTGCACCGCGACGCCCGCTGCCGTCAGCGCCGCGACATAGGCGTCGTGCTCTTCCTGGAGTTTCGCGAAGTCGGGACTGCCGCGGTCGTCGGCGCGCAACCCGTTAACCACTGACGGCGCCGGCCTGCGCACGATTGCCCTGTTAAATTCGTGAGTCTGTGCAGTCAAAGGGTAAACCTGTGAGATTTGTGATGAGGGTTTGCAGACAGCAAACTGATCAATACCTGCTATATTGATCAGTGCGTGTAAGAAAACTACTTTGGGGGATCGAGATGAAGCACCGGATTATTTCTATAGTAGCCTTGCTGTGCCTGACATTGCTCAGCTTTGCAGCTCGAGCTGAACAGTTCGAAGCAGTGTACTCATTGGAAGGAACAAACTCGAGCGAGGCGACCGCCGCTTTCGAAGACTTGTTCTCCGATCCGGCATTAAACGGCTCCAAAGTCACGCTGTACGCTGCCGATTTTGGCGTCGGCGTCGGCTCGCATAAAGTGGTTGTCGATTATAGTAGTTACGACAATCGCGCACAGCGCGACAACATGCGGCGCGAAAGTCACGGGTGGGCCCGCTATCTCCTCGCCATGCAAGACGCCGAGTTCCTGGACGCCAATATGGCGAGCGTCGTTGCGGATTACGGGCAACCGCGACACACCGCGGGCTACCTCATTGCTTATATGCTGGAGGTTCGGGATCCCGCTGCCTACGTCGCCGCTATGGCTGAACTGAACAAGGCTGCCGGCAATCCTGGCGTGTTGCGAATTGTAGCCATGCGGAGCGGCAGTCGAGCCGTCACCCACGCAGTCCTGATTGGCGGCGATAATTTCTCGGCAGTGCAAAAGTATATGGATAAACTTTTTGCGAGCGATGCTTTTGGCGTTTTTGCGGAAAAAGTGAGCGACATTCGCTCGGTGGTGCGCATTGAATCGTACAGACGGCTGGGTGCCTGGGGTTATTGAGGCGGGCCGGGGCATCGCCCAGTTGCTGCAAGAATTGCGCTTTTTAAGGTCCGCCAGCTTGGCGGTAGCGGCCGTTCGCAAGGGCAATTCCAATGATGATGACCGCACACGCGGCCATCATTCCGAGACTAATAGCTTCACGCAGAAACAACAGGCCCCAAAGCATGCCGAAGACAGGAATCAAGTAAGTTACCGTGATCGCGCGAGCAGGGCCAATTCGCGCGATTAGCCGAAAATACAAAATAAAAGCAATTCCGGTGCTCAGCAAACCGAGTGCAATCGCGTGGTACCAGCCTTGCGCCGAGACCACTTGCTCAGGCCAATAGATGATCGCCAAAGGTAATAGCAGAATACTGGCGGCAAGCTGCGACCCGGCAGCATTAACGATTGGCGCAACGCCCGTCAGGTTTTTCTTTGTGTAGTTGACGGCAACGCCGTAACAGAGCGCGGCGGCCAGGCAGGCAACGATTGCGAGAGCCGCGCCTTCGACGTTCAGCGCAATTCGGTCCCACAGCAGTAACAAGATGCCCCCAAAACCAATGGCAAGCCCCAGACTTTGCATGGGATGCAAGCGGTCGCGAAGCCATAGATAGGCAATCAGCGCTGTGAAAAGCGGCGCACTGGCGTTGATCACTGCCGCGGTTCCAGCGTTAATCATCAAGGTGCCGTAAGCAAACAGAACGAAAGGTATCGCAGAACCAACCAGCCCGACGAATGTTAGCGGCAATAACAGTCGACGGAATTCTCGGACACCGCCCTGCCAGAACAAAACCGTTAACAGCAACAATGCCCCGATTGAAACGCGCAGCTCAACAAGTGCAAAGGCACCAAACTCTGGCACAGCCACGCGCATGAACAAGAACGACGCTCCCCAGATGGCCGCGAGCAACACAAGCTCAATGCGATCGCCGGTTGTCATCCGAATCGCTGAGGTTTTATCAACCCGGTAAGACCTCGCTTCCCTGGCTGTCCACTGAACGCAGTCCTTTGTGTTCCCGGTCAGCGGCTTCCCAACGGGATTTTCTCAGGAAGTAAAGAATGCTCTCCTGATTCATTCGAATCCGCACCAGCATGTCGCCAACCAGCCCGATGATAAGCGTCATGATCCCGAGAAAGGAAAACGATCCGCCGACGAAACCAGCCCAGATATGCGGCGAAAACGCGCGCACCTTGAAATAATGCCAGCCAAGGAATGAAATAAATCCCAGTCCGATAAGCAGAAAGGTGCCGGCCAAGACCGAGAATAGTTTCAAAGGGCGGTAGGAGATAAACGTTCGCAGCATTATTTGCAATGAACGCAACGCATAACGCGGGATGCTCGACGCTATTCTTGACGCTCCAAACTCACGCGTGCCGCGAACTTTTACCGGAACTTCGATGATATTCATTCCCTTGAAAACCAGGTCGAGAAAAACCTCTTGCGTGTAGGTAAAGCTGCCGAACAGGTTCATGCGCAGCAGCGCCTCCTTGGAGTAAGCGCGAAAGCCGCAGGAAACGTCGTGAAACCTCTGCCCGGTGATCAGCCTGACAATGCCGGCAACTCTCTTATTACCCCATTTCTTGATGAACGGCATTTGCGGCATCAGCTCGCGCTTCATGAAGCGGGACGCGGTCACCATGTCTGCGCGTCGCTCAACAATGGGTTTGACCAAAGTTTCTATATCACCGGCATCGAACTGACCGTCACCGTCAATATGCAGCAAGACGTCAATGCCGCGACGCCCGGCAATACCCACCGCTTCGCGGAATGTTGAGCCGAGCCCCATATTCGCAGCGTGAATGATCACCTCGGCGCCGGCCTCGCGTGCCACCTCCGCTGTACGATCCGTTGAACCATCGTCCATAACGATGATCTTGATAGCACCGAAGCCATCGATTTGTCCTGGCACTTGAGCAATAACCCGTCCTACCGTTTTTTCCTCGTTAAGACAGGGGATAACTACCAGCAACGAAAGCGAATTTCGTACTGTCGGATGGTCCATGTTCTATCCTCAGTGGATCAGGCTTCGTCGCGCTCGAGCATCACCTCGATAAAGGCATCCGCCTCCGCGATGGATCGGTTCATATCGGCAATCAGCGCATCAACATTGCTTTCAATAATCGAGGCCTCATTCTCGAGGGCGGCGATAGCCGAAAGATTGAGATTGTGCTTCAGGTACAAGACCTGGTCCTGAAAAGAATTCAGCACCGGCTGCATGCGAGCCTCGATTTCACGCATTGAAGCAATGAGCTGCGTAGCGTGGCTCCGGGTTTGGTCAAACTGCTGCTCGGCGAGTCGGCGTAGCGCGGGATCGTTGTAGTCATCCAGCTCGCCGCGCCACTCGTCCAGTAATCGATTGCTTGCTTTCACGACCCGGTCAACATGCTTGTTGATATCCTCGGCGGCGTCTTTGCTGCGAATGTGTGCTTTATTGAGCTTGTTGTACTGTCGCTCGAGCTCACTCTCCGGCATATTGACTACCGCTTTGAATTCAGTAAGCGCGTCGCGAAATTCTTCGGCGGCATCCTGCTGACTATCGCGCGCATCCTCCACGCGATCAACGAGCACGTCGCGTGGCTCTTTCCACATCCAGTCGACGGACGTTTTCGCATCGCCTGTCACCAGATATCCCGCAGCGAGCGTCACGGCAACCGCCGCCCACGAACTTTTCTTTTTGAGTAAGGCTGGAATTGCGGGTATGATTTTTGCGAGTAACGGGTTCACCTGGACAACCGTGCAAATCAAAGGGATCGCCACGATGCCACAGCAACACTTCAATCTGCAAATACTGCGTATGACAACAATTTTCGGCCTGTTTGTCATGCTTACTGGCTGTGCCACTGTGCAGTATTCGGCGCTCGAAAAGGTAGGAATTCATAAACGCGACATTCTTGTTGATCGCGTCGAAGATGCGCGAGACGCCCAGGCCGATACCCGCGAAGACCTGGTGTCTGCCTACGAGGAATTAAGCTCGTTGATTAACTACGACGGCGGAGAGCTCGAGAAAAAGTACAAGCGCCTCAGCAGTTCAGTTGAAGATGCGGGCGATGCCAGGGACGAGCTCGACGATCGCCTGACGGCAATTGACCGTGTCAGCAAGGATCTCTTCAAGGAGTGGGAAAGTGAACTGGATCTGTACACAAATCCAGGACTGCGCGCCGATCAAAAGGAAAAACTGGGCGTTGCGCGCACCCAATTTGCGACGATGCGATCACGTATGCAGAAAGCACGCGATCGAGTCGACCCGGTTATGGCCGTCCTCAGCGATAACGTTTTGTTCCTGAAGCACAGTCTGAATGCACAGGCACTCACCGCCTTGCGCGGCCAGGCAGCGGTTCTTGAAGGTCAGGTTGACGTCTTAATTCGGGATATGCAGGTCGCAATCGATGAGGCCGATGCATTTATCGGGCGAATGCGCGGCAGTTGAAAAATGTAGCGCCTCACGGGACTTTAATCCTGTCCTCCCGGCTTCTCATTTCCGCTACTTTGCATGTACTTTTCAACTTCGTCGACATAGTTACCCAATTCGTCGAGATCGTGTTCCCAAAGAAGCGCTTTCACCGGGTGCCAAGGGCCATCCTCTCTCGCAGACGCGATAAATTCACGCGCCATCGAGAACTCGCCAGCCTCGACTAACGTTGTGACCATCATCATATTGAGACGCGATGTCGGTGCTAGCTGGATCGCACGCTGCAGCTGCCTGATTGTCTCGGCCGTATCGCCTTCCGAACGCGCAAATAAGGCCAGCAGTTGATAATGCTGTTGCCTGTGATGAACCACATTTTTATAGCGATCGTTTGTCATGAGCGCGATTGCGAGGTCCCGTACCGTCTGCGGGCCAACGCCTCGACACTGCCCGTCGCTAACGGTTGCGAAAAGCTCTGACAACATCACCCCTGCTGAAATCGAAAAATCGACGTGCGGCAATACTTCACGCACCCGTTGCGCGGTGCTGCCGTGATCATACTGTGGCAAAAAAACGCATTGCAGGTTCAATTCTTGAACCCTGAGGTACGCATGCTGTGGATTTTTCTCAATATAGTCGCGCATCACTTCCATACCCCGCTGCGGACTAACGTCGACAAGCTGGTATTGTGCAAATGTCATTGCCGCGCGAACAGAATACGGCGATTTGGCATACCAGAACTGCGCCGCCTGGGCAGGCGATCCCCATAGCGTTGTCTGGCCGACCAGCACGATGAGCATCAGCACTGCATACAACGGCACACCAATGTAAAAGAGCTTCCGCTTGTTGTCCGGCACATGCACGACTGTTGCACAAAGCGCATAGATTGGTCCCAGCATCGCAAGGTAGTTGCGATGTTCAAAGTACAGCTCGATCGGCACCGTGGTTGATTCGACGAGGTGGCAACCCAGGAACCAGAAGACTGCGAACGCAAACAACTTCAGTCGCCTGCGCAGACGGATCACGGTCAAAATAACGGCCGCCCAGCCAATAACCGCCAACAACGTGAGAGGATCGAGCAGACTTCTCGCTACAGGGTAGCCTTCCTGAAACGGCCCCAACTGGCTGGGTTGTGGCACAAACGCATTGGCGAGGTACTGCCACAGTACGCCTGCTTCCGTCTGCAGTCGCTCGGCAGCGGTAAACCCTCTTCTCAAGACGACCGTCGGATCGTAGGGAAGGAGCGAAATGAGGTACGCGATAATTGCCGCAGTTGGCAGCACCAGGAACACGCCTATCCAAATGCGCCAGGTTCGCTGCGTCACGCGGGCAGGCGGACTCAACAACGTGACTTCTATCACGAGCAGTAGCGCGACCAACAGTACGCCGCTTTCTTTGGTAAGAGCCGCGAGCAGACCGCCAACGACAATACTGCTACTCATGCCTGCGAAAGCGCCCACGGGGTAGCGGTCGATACGCCGCCTGGCGAAAAGGTACGCAACCAGCGCTGCCAGCACGAACGTGGCACTCAGCGTCGCCATGCGTTGCACAACCATCAGCGTTGCGGATGCCAGCAACGGCATGAACATCCAAATGGCAGTAGCGCCAACCGATGCAAATAGTGCCAACCCCCGTGGCATGCCGATCAGCTTTGACAACTGCAAGAAAAACAAGGCGACGAGCATGGAATTAGCGAGGTGAATCAGCACATTCACCTGCAAGAACGGTCTTGCTGCGCCACCCCAGTCCGCGGCCTGCGGCACGAAACTCGCGAGCGCCAGCGGCCTGCCGAGCGGACCCGCTATTCCGGAGAAAATAAAATTCAATGCCGAATAGGCGTCGTCGACCAGTGCAAGGCCGCCGAGGTTCGACAGGTCATCGAAGTAGAACGCGCCGCTCAGTGCCGGCGAATAGGCAAACCAACCCAGCGCGACAAGCAGTAGCAACGCAAACGCTACAATTAGCCGTTCACGGCCTGTTGTTAAGCCCATCAGATTAGAATGCCCTGTTGCTGACCTGGTTAGCGGAATTGGCGCAAGTGTCCCGGATTGCTGTATTGAGTTGTAGCTAGCTCGAACTGTTAGCGTGCAACTCCGGTTCCGGACCCAACCTCATGATGGTTTCCTGAAGCTGATCGCGATTGTTGATAAGCCACGGATGAAAATCGTCACGGTAAAACAGTCGAAAATCTGCGGCAACTTCCCGAATAATGCCGCTACGGCCGAACAAAAAACGATATCCCTCTCGCCAAAACGACAGCGACAGCGCGGGCTTGCCCTCCATCCTGCGCATACGGAAAATCGTGATAAACACGTGGTAAGGAAAACGCACCCGCACGATGCGCATCACACGTCGCAACAACTTGCGTTTGCCGCCCACAGCCAGAAAAACGTCAAACGCTACCGACTTGTGTTCCGTCTCTTCAACTGCATGCCATTGCCAAAGATCTGCCATGGCGGCGTCTGCGCCTTCCATCCAGCGGTGATAACGCATTGATCCGGCAGCGAACATGGCAGTAACGTGTTCGAGGACAACGGTGGCGGCCAACCGAACGATCGGAGGCTCTTTGTTTATACGCTTGATCTGATTCTGGAATAGCGCCTCAAGCTTTTCCGCATCAAAGCCGCGCGCTGCGGCCAGCGCCTGATTGTAGCGCTGGTGTTCGCGTCGATGTGTGTACTCCTGCTGGACGAAAACGGCGGCATCGCGTTTTAGTTTGGCGTCATCTATGCGAGGAAGATAGTGCTTCACACTGTCGACAAAAAATTTCTCGCCGCTGGGAAAAGAAAACGACAGCGCGTTGAAGAATGCAGTCTGAAAAGCGCGGTCGCCGTGCCAGTCCCTACCGAGGGACTCGTGCAGATCAAATGTTCGATTGCGTGCCGCAAACGTCATGTCTGCAGGAGTTTTACTCAGACCCGATTCCGCCATCCGTTTTCACTCTTTCTAAATTCAAACTCTGGCTATTTTAACAGCCATCGGCTTCTTGGGTCAGGTTAAAAAAATTATTTATGCACCTTCGCACAGTAAGGCCGCTCTGATCACGCAATCTTCTATACACGGTCGACTGTAAACCTTGCTGGCGCTACGCACTCATGCGGGTAATGAGCTTCGATTGCTCTTCGGAATCATCGGAGGTCAAGTCGTTACCGACGGGTATCGGCTGGCCGAGTGCGAAGCCCTGTACGTACTGGACGCCGATGTCTCGCAAGGGAGCAAGCATCGCCTTATCCGACACCCACTCAGCGACCGTAGAGATGCCCATGGCATCGGCGATTTGTTGAATTGCCATAACCATCGCTCGTGAAGTGGAATCTGTCACGACGGCCTGAACAAGGCTGCCGTCAATTTTTAGTAGATCGATCGGCAATGTGTTGAGATAGCGAAACGAAGATATTCCAGCGCCAAAGTCATCCAGCGCAAATCGGCACCCCAGTCGCTTTGTTTGAGTCATGAAACGTATCGCCGAATCGAGATTCGAAATAGCAGCTGTCTCGGTGATTTCGAAACACACTTTCTCGGGCGCAATGCCGCTACCCTCCAACTCTTTTCTCACAAAATCCACGAGCGACTCGTCGTCCAGCGAATTGGCTGACAAATTGATGTTCACCTGGGAGCCTTTGGCGCAGAGCTGCGCGTCTTGCCGCAACGCCTCGTGTATTACCCAGCGGTCGACTTCCGTCATGATGCCGTAACGTTCAGCCACGGAAATCATTGCGGCGGGCGTCAAGATCTCTCCCTCGGGCCCTGTCAGGCGAATCAACAATTCCAGCGAGGCCGGCTCACCGTGCAGGGCGCCCATAGCCCAGATTGGCTGTTTGTATAGAAGGAGTTCGTCGTTTTTTAGCGTATTCCTGAGATCGGCAACGCGCTGTAATTCCGTTTTGCGTCGTCGTACCTGAGCGCTGTCAAGATGATCGACGTGCACCTGGTTGCGCCCCATATCTTTCGCTGCATAACACGCAACATCTGCACGTGTCATGGCGTCGGCAATATTTTCTATTCTGGCATTTAGCGCGATCACGCCGATGCTCACCCCGATCTGAAATGTCTGCCCTTGCCACGCAAAATTCAAGCTGCGAACGTCGGCGCATACGTTCTCTGCGATCTCACTTGCCTTATCAATCGGGCAATGTTCAAGAAGCAAGCCAAACTCGTCACCGCCGAGTCGCGCGACCGTATCCCGTTGTCGTATCCGTGCTCGCAGCAAACTTGAAACTATTTTTAGTAATTCATCGCCCGCCTGGTGGCCCGCGGTATCGTTGACCAGTTTGAATTTATCAAGATCACAGTAAGCGAACGCATGCTGAGCTCCGCCGTCCATACTTGAACCGAGTGCGTTACGCAAACGTCTCTCGAATTCGCCGCGGTTTGCAAGGCCTGTAAGCGGGTCCTGCGCTGCCCTTATGGCCTCGCGGCGTTCGTTTCCTGCCAATATCAGGTTGAACGCGCCAAGCAGTCCGCAAAGCAGCAGCCCGAAAGTCAGGATGAAGGACAGCCCCGGAGCGCGGTGCTGGGCAACATACACTGCATCAGCACCCACGCTAAGTCGCCAATTGCGCCCGGCAAAAGGTATCTGTCGATCAGTCGTCAGCAGTAGCCGTGCATCGGCATCTTCTTGCCACGTGGTGAGCAGTTGATTGTCATTTTGGCCGCTCTTGTCGTACAGCCGCAGTGATACATGGTCGAGTCGAAATCCGGCAATCGCACTCTCCAGCAATTGACGCACGAGCACCACACCGACAGCATATCCTTGGAGCTGTTCGCGCCGCTCGAGGACTGTTGGTGGTACAGCCTCCTCCGAGTAAATCGGTGCGTAGATAAGAAGTCCGGGCTCCGCTTTTGCTGCCTGCACGAGGTGCACACGCCCCGTGGCTACCGGTAGCCCGCTGTCCCGCGCCGTCCAGATGGCGTCGAGCCTGGTTAGATCGGATGCGACATCGAGTCCCAGGGCATCCCGATTGTTCTCTATCGGCTCAATATATTTTACGACTGTGTAGCTGTCTCTGATAGCTGCAGCGACAAGCTCACCCTGCGCATTGCGCTCGGTAAACCGCAAGCGGCTTTCGGGATCCCTGGCTGCCTCGTAGAACGATCGTTGAGCGTGCGGTACCTGCGGATTCCATGACAAAGCAAGCAGCTCCTCGTTTGCATTCAGGGCACGACGAGTAAACATGCGAAACTCATCACCGTCTACCGCTTGCGAACTTGCAAACAAGCTTTGTACACCGCTCAACGCTGCAAGGATCACGTTGAGTCTATTGGTAATCGCGGTTTCGATATTTTGCGCGGTATCACGAAATTCTTCGTCGATTCTCGATTGCTCGCGGCTGGATGCAAACAGGAAGAGGGAAATAACAACAATCAGTGCGACGACGCTCGGAATAGTCACCGCAGCGGCCCGGCGACGCCAAAAACCACCCACGGCACCGCTCCAGATAAGCAACAAAGGTGTCATAACCACGACACCAATCGCATCTCCGACCCACCAGTTCAGCCAATTGAAGCCAAACTCACCCGCGGTTATCAGGCCGAGCGCCAATAAAGCAGTAACGCCTATGAAAGCATTGATGATGCAACCCACCGGTCCGCCCAGCAGAAGAAGGCGCGCAACGCTTCTGCCGTTCTGAAAAACATGCGGCCATACTCGAAACTTTCGTAATAACCAGGCCGTGGCAACAGCCTGCAGACTTGCGCCAGAGGCAATCAACAACGCCGCGGCTATTACCCGGACGTTTCCAGCCGCAACACCGTCAAAGGAGATCCAGAGATTGACTGACAGCGAGCCAACCCAAATTGCCGGCCATATGCGCGGTCCGAAAATAAGCGCTGCCGTAAGCGCAATGCCAGCCGCAGGCCAAATCGACGCCGCGTAGCCTGGCGGCACTGCAAGAAGAAGGGAAATACGGCCGGCGAAACAATAGCCAAGTGCGACAGCGAACATCGCCCCCAGGGTGGTTTTCCTGAATTCGGAAACTACCGGATTATTTTGCAGGGTTGCCTTGATAGCAGTCTCACACCCAATTCGCTCATTCGCTCCAATCCTCGCGGCATCATTTCACCAGTGATACCGCGAGACCGTGATACCAGTCACAAACATGCGATACATATCGTCATCAATGGGAAATATTTTTCGATGACTCAAAAAAAGCAAAACGAAAAATATGCAGAAAAAAGCGGGGAGAATGACCAATTCTCGACGCACTTGGCAAAACGTTGACGACATAATCTGGCGGACGTAACTTGATACAGCAAACGAGCAATCGTTAGTGGCTCGGCTAGACGCTTTCGCGCGAGCGGTGAATCTAGAGAACGACAGCCACGTAACCGACATAGCCGGCGAGCATAGCGACGCCTGCGGCGCGGCCGATTGGCAGGCGCGTTAGTACGAAAACAAGCAACAAGAGCGCCACGCCAACTTGTACCTGGAAGTCCAGCCTGATCAATGATGCTGCCACGGGCAGCGGCGCGAGCATGGCGGATGCGCCCGCCACCAGCAAGACGTTCAGCACATTGCTGCCAACCACATTGCCAATGGCAATGTCAGAGCTACGATGAAAAGCAGCGATTATGGTTGTGCTTAGCTCTGGCAATGACGTGCCGAGCGCGACGATCGTGCTGGCGATCACCACATCCGGAATAGACAAGGATCGCGCAATCGATACTGCGCCTTCTACGGTCAGGTCGGCACCGATCGGCAGCATGACAATTCCTGCCACGACAAAACCAATTGCGGTAAACAACTTGTGCGGCAAGCCGAGTACGCGTTCGAGTTGCTCTGCGTCGTCAACTTCGTCCGCTCCGGCCACCTCGATGCCGAAAAAGTAAGCGGAGAACAAGGCGGCGACCAGCACACCGAGCAGCAGCAGCCCTTCATCCGATGAAAGTGTGCCGTCCAGGGATAAACCAACGAAAAGTACGGTCACCGCCAGCATGAATGCAGTCTGGCGGCGCAAGCCTGTGGCGTTTGCCACGATAGGGCTGATCAGGGCCGGAGCTCCAAGCACCAGCAAGATATTAGCGATGTTACTGCCGACCACGTTGCCCAGCGCGACGTCCGTTAAACCGGACACTGCCGCGTAAACTGAAATGACGAGTTCCGGCGCCGACGTGCCGAGCGCTACAACCGTGAGCCCGATGATCAGTGGGGGGATCGATGTTCGACGCGCAAGCCCCAGGGCTCCGCGGACGAGCATGTCGCCACCGAGTACGAGGTAGACGAGACCTCCGATCAGCCTGACTACGTCAAGTGCTTCGATCGTCACGAGTCGGCTCTTCTCTGGCAGGGCTGTACTTGTCGAGATACTCGTTCAAGGTCTCAGCAAGCAGCCCGATTTCATCTTCGGCCTTGGCATTCGCGCGCAAGTCCGTCTCGCCGTTTTGCACTCGCTCGATAACGCTAACCAGTTCGCGAATGGGTCGCGCCAGAAAAAACCCGAGCAGAGTTCCTCCGACAATGGCGAATGCACCGAGTGCCAGACCAACATCAATCATCTGTTCGCGAAGATCTAATGCGCGCGCTTCCTCTTCGTCTGCGTCGATCTTGATGATTAGGCCCCACTGTGGGTCATCGAGAGAGCGAGTTGCCACCCATACTTCCTTGTCCCGATAGTCGTAGACGTTTTCGGTGATAACGTGCTCGATACCGCCAACCGCATCAGCGATATATTGCGGTGGCGTAGTCAGGATCGGGCCTAAATCACCGTGACGAAGTCCGTGCAACAAGATGAGCTGGCCGGTCGAAGATTCCGCAACGACGATGGTTTCTCCAGTCTCACCGAGACCTCGATAGTTTCGCGCCAAAGCCTGTAACTCGGATGCGGCAACGACAATCTCCATGCCACCGATCGTTTCATCGTCGAGGCGCACCCTGGTTTGGAAAACAAGGTGAGGGAGCTCAATCACAAACAGACCCGAGTAACGAGCTTCCTGATCGTTTAAGTCAGTTGACAAGTCAGTCGGTCCAAACGAATCGCCGACGTCCGCAATGGCCTTACCTGCGCGATCGAATAACACGATGCGCACAACGTCGTCGGTAGACTCCAGCGCGTCTTTTAAAATTCGTTCGATATCAGCCAGCGCCTGCGGGTTCGAACTAACCTGAAACTCGCGTAGCTTGATGCGCATCTGGGTGCGACTGCGAATCAGCCGCACATCATTGCGCCAACCCTCGACCAGGCTTAGCAAGTCCTGTTCCTTGGCCTCTGCGAGTGCGTCAAGCTGGCGTTCGGAAATTTCCTGCAACAGGTCAGCCGATACGCGGTAGGAGAAAGTCCCAAGCGCCAGCATGCTGATAAGCGCAACGCCAACCAGTGCAAGCGCGAGTTTTGTGCGTATATCCATAGGCAGCGCCAGTATAACGCTGGATGGGGCCTTGGCTTTGAGGTTCTGAAAATTCCTTGCAAAGCCGGCGATTTGACCAGCCTGTAAAATGCCGCAGCGACGCCGGGGCTCGGACAAAAGAATCAATGCGTTTCGAGCGTCCATTCCGAACCCGGCCTGAACTGATCAGTTCGACGATCTTTGTGCGCGAATTGATCCAGGCTACATCTCCTGTCTTTCGCCGGAACAAGGCAATGCGTAGACTTGTCCGCCCTTGGCAGGATTGAGAAACAGGTCCCCGTGTCGTTGCTCTCGCGAAATTTCAACCGGCAAACGATGGTCGAGCTTCTGCGGCTTGCCCTGCCGATGGTGGTATCGCAAGGCGCGTTCGCGCTGATGATCTTTACCGACCGCTACTTCATGTCGCAGATCGATCCCGTGCACATGGCGGCAGCACTGGGCGGGGGCGTGGCATCGTTCTTTTCGTTCTGTTTTTTCCTCGGTTTGCTTTCCTACGCCAATGCGCTGGCTGCACAATACCTCGGCGCCGGCGAAATCGAGAAGTGCGCGAAAGTAGTCACGCAGGGCATGATCATGACGGTAATGAGCCTGCCTGTGCTAACGCTGATCGCGTTCCTCGTCGCCGGAATCTTCGAAAGCATGGGGCACGAGCCGGTGCAGGTCGCCCTCGAGCGCACCTACTACCTTATCCTGATGTCGGGCGTACTGGTTACGCTGGCCAAAACGTGTATCGCGTCTTACTTTGCGGGCATCGGTCGTACTCACGTTGTGATGATTTGCGACGTGTTTGGCCTGGTCGTCAACGTGCCGCTCTGTTATGTGATGGTATTCGGCAAGCTGGGATTGCCTGAACTCGGGATCGTCGGTGCAGGCATCTCCACTGTGGCCTCCTCTGTTCTCGCGCTCCTGCTGTTTTTCGCGTTCTATTTTCACAAGGAACACCGCGAAAAGTTTGCCGTGCTGCAATCGTTTTCGCTTGATATAAAAATCCTGCGACGCTTCTGGCGCCTCGGCCTGCCGTCCGGACTCGAACTATTCCTGAACGTCGCCGCATTCAACCTGTTCCTGCTGATGTTCCAGTCCTACGGCATTACCGAGGGCGCCGCTGCCGCCATCGTCTTTAACTGGGACATTCTTTCATTCGTGCCGATGATCGGGCTTAACGTTGGAGTCATAAGCCTGATCGGCCGTTTCGTCGGCGCGAGAGACATGGCGCGCACCAACCAGGTGATGACCGCGGCTTTCGTGGTCGGCCTAGCCTATTCTGCGCTGCTTGCTGCGATCTACATCGTGTTCCGCTATCCGCTCGTGGAGGTTTTTGCGCCACCGACGGGTGACTTTACAGCCATTCGTGAGTTATCGGCATACATGATGATTGGCCTGTCCAGTTACATGATCGCCGATGCGGCCATTCTCGTGTCCGGCGGCATCCTGCGGGGCGCCGGCGACACCCGCTGGCTGATGGTCGCCTCGGTGTCCCTGCACTGGGCGATGCTGGTTGCCCAGTTCTTCATCATTCGGGTGTTCAACATGAACCCGAAGGTGTCATGGATAGCGTTCGTCGTGCTGATACTTGCTATCGCGCTGGTGTACCTGCTGCGACTGCAAGGTGGCCGCTGGCGGGATCCCGACGTACTGGAAAGAGTCATGGCGGAGTAGGCACGCTGCAAAATGGCACGGGAATCGGCAGTGGCATTGCCGCGAATTGGCCCGCCGTTCACCTTTCATTCGTTGTCGCGCCACTCTATATTCATTGCAGACCACACTTGCTGACAGGGGGATCTTCATTCGTGGACGGAATTAACTGGGATGCAATTGGCGCAATAGGTGACTTTGCCGGCTCGATCGGCGTATTCGTTTCGCTCGTTTATGTTGCGCTGCAGATGAGGCATAGCGCGGCGGAGACACGCGACGCAAGCATACACTCAGTGATGGAACTGGCAATCCAGTTCCGCGCAGAGTCATATTCGGGCGAACTGGCGGAGATTCGACTAAAGGCCGCGATGGGCGAGAAACTGACGCCGCTCGAGTCGCTGAAATTCGAGGGCTACCTGTCAGCGTTGTTCGAGCTCAATGAGTTAGTGTTCGTTCAATACCAGAAGAAGAACCTCGACCCGGAATACTTCAATGCCTGGGAGCGTCGCACCGGCGCTGCGATGGCAGTGCCGCGCATTCAGCAATTCTGGGCGAAGACCAAGGGCGGTTACCGAACCACGTTTGTCGAGTACATCGACAGCCTGATGCACGCTGCGGCTTAAACAAACACCAGCAGCGACTCGGCTTCTTTTTTCGCGTCGTCCAGCGTGCCGCTCTTGTTAGACAGCAGGTTCTCGAGGAAACGCTTGCTCAGGTAATTCTGGATGTGAATCTTGACGCGCGCCTTAACGATCGGTGGACTGATCGGTTTGCTGATGTAATCGACCGCGCCGGCGTCCAGCCCGCGCTCCTCGTTGGCCGAATCGCTCATGCTGGTCACAAAAATAACCGGTATGTCCTGCGTCTTGTCATTGCTTTTCAACGCTTCGCACACCTGGATGCCGTCCATGCCGGGCATCACCATGTCGAGCAGCACAATGTCAGGCAGCTGCACCTCGGCGATCTGCAGCGCCTGCTCGCCGCCGGTTGCCACACTAAGCGCGTAATCGCCGGCTAAAACACTTGAAAGAATCTTGATGTTGCCCGGCTCGTCATCAACGATGAGTACCCGGCTTTTGTCTGTTGTAGCAGCGTTCATTCGGTCAATTCCCTTTGTTTATTCACCGCCTGCCAAAGGTGGCTTATACTGGCTAAAAGCACAACTAGAATAACAAAATCGGGGGTGGCGGTGAGCGAACCGGGTACGAATCAGGACCTGAAGGTCCAGCTATTTACGCGTATTACGCTGGTTAGTGGCGGTCTGTTCCTGGTGCTGGGCAGCACGGCTCTCGCGGTGGC
>JABDKF010000146.1 GCA_013003155.1 Woeseia sp.
AATTTCCTGGACGCAGGTGGAAACCGGTTCGGCTATCACCTGGAAATACCCAAGCTGCATATTGCGCGGCGAGAATTCCGTCGGCGAATTTTACTCGGTCGCCGTCGCCAACAACATGCAGCAAGCAGATACCGGCACGAAAATGATTCACATTGGGCGAAACAGCCGCAGCACTATTGTCTCGAAAGGCATTTCTGCGGGCCGTGCACAGAACGCCTATCGCGGTCTCGTGCGTATCATGCCGCAGGCTGAAAATTCCCGCAATCACACGCAGTGCGATTCGCTGTTGATCGGCAAGGACTGTGGCGCCCACACCTTCCCGTACATGGAAATTCGCAACCCGAGTGCAAAGGTTGAGCACGAAGCAACTACGTCAAAGATTTCCGAGGAACAATTGTTTTACTGCCGGCAACGCGGCATCTTGGAAGAAGACGCGGTCAATATGATTGTTAACGGCTTCTGCAAAGAAGTCTTCAAGGAACTGCCGATGGAATTTGCCGTGGAAGCGCAGGCGCTGCTTAACGTCAGCCTCGAAGGCGCCGTCGGGTAATGATTATGGACAAAAAGACAATGTTGGAAGTGAGCGACCTGCATGCCCGCGTAGGGGATTCAGAGATCTTGAACGGCCTTTCATTAAAAGTGGCCGCTGGCGAAGTGCACGCGATCATGGGACCGAATGGCTCTGGCAAGAGTACATTCGCGCAAGTCATCGCCGGCCATCCGAACTACGAGGTCACCGGCGGCAGCGTGACTTTTTTCGGTGAGGACTTGTTGCGGCTGGAGCCGGAAGAGCGAGCCCGCGAGGGCATCTTTCTGGGCTTTCAATATCCAGTCGAGATTCCGGGCGTCAACAACGCCTACCTGTTGAAAGCGGCGCTGAATGCCCGCCGCAAACAACAGGGGCTCGAGGAAATCGATGCCTTCGAGTTCATGCAGCTCGCCAAGGAAAAAATGCAGTTGCTGGATATGGACATACGCTTCCTGCACCGTGGGGTCAACGAAGGCTTTTCCGGCGGCGAAAAGAAGCGCAACGAGATTTTGCAGATGGCCATGCTGGAACCACGGCTTGCGATCCTCGATGAAACCGACTCCGGCCTCGACATCGACGCACTGAAAGCGGTAGCCGGCGGAGTCAATGCACTGCGCGATGCGAATCGTGCAATTGTCCTGGTAACGCACTATCAGCGACTTCTCGATTACATTAAGCCGGATTTCGTGCACGTATTGTCCGGCGGCCGCATTGTTCAGTCGGGCGACAAGTCGCTAGCGCTGAAGCTTGAAGCCGAAGGATATGATTGGGTTCACGAGGCTGCCAGTGCATGAATAAGACGCTTCTTCAAGCAGACCTGCTCGCAAAGGCACAAACGAAGTTGCCGAACGACGCATTGCGTGCTGTGCGGCAGGCGCTCTTGCCTGACGTTACCCGGCATGGCTTTCCGACGACGCGCGACGAGGACTGGCGCTACACGAATCTGTCGCATGCCGTTGAGCTGAGCAACACCTGGTTGAGCGATCTACTGAACAACACGCCGGCCGTAAGCGCGGAACTCAACGTCGAGCTCCCCGAAGTGGACGCGCACGGCTTGGTGCTGGTTGATGGCCTGGTGGATGAAGTTGCATTGCAACGCGTGCAATCCGCGCTTGACGGTGCGCTGCGAATTGGCCGGCTACGTGACAACGCGAATCGCGTCCACGCCGAAGGCCCGTTGGATACTCTGAACGCTGCGATGTTACAGGACGGTTTGTTCATTGAGGTCCCGACCAACCACCGCGCTGACAAGCCGCTCGCGATTTACCTGCACGACGGCGCAATGACGGCAAGCCAAAGTCGGATCGTTATTGACGTTGGGCCAAATGCAACGATCGACTTGATTGAGTATCACCTCCGTGGTGCCGATACGGCACATTTTGCCAATTCAGTCACCCAGATAAACCTCGCGGAAGGCGCGACGGTAAATTATGTGCGGATTCAGCAGCGTGATCGCAAGCACGTGCAAACCGGCAAACTGGCGGCGAAGCTGCATCGCGATGCCACCTTGTCCCATGCGGCTTTCGATCTGGGCGGCGGACTTACACGTAGCGACATCGTCGCCGACTTACTGGAACCGGGCGCCGCAGTACACATGAACGGCCTGTACCTGGCCGACGATGAACAACATATCGACAATCACACTCGGGTCGATCATCGGGTGGGTCCTGCGATCAGTCGCGAGGAATACCGGGGTATCCTCAACGGCGCAGCGCGCTGCGTATTCAACGGCAAAGCGATCGTCCACGAGGGCGCGGACGGCACCGACGCACAACAAGCCAATCACAACCTGCTGCTTTCAAACAAGGCTGAAGTCGACACCAAGCCAGAACTTGAAATCTACGCCGACGATGTCAAGTGCGCGCACGGCGCAACGGTGGGTGAGCTAGATGAATCAGCAATATTTTATATGCAATCGCGCGGCCTCGACCGCGATCAGGCTGCGCACATGCTGACGCGTGCATTCGCCGCACAAATTTTGTCGAAACTGCCTGTCAGCGGCTTGCATGCGCATATTGAAGGACTGGTCGATGCACGTCTCGATGAACTGCTGCAGGAGCGAGCGTCATGAGTAGCGTATCACCGGCAACGACGCCTCAGGCGGCGCAGCGCGAGGTTGCATCCTGCCGCGAAGATTTCCCTGCGCTTCACCAACAGATCAATGGTCACCCGCTGGTCTACCTCGACAGTGCCGCGTCGTCACAACAGCCTGCGGTCGTTATCGATGCAATTGCTGAGTATCAGCGGCACGCCCACGCTAACGTTCACCGTGGCGTCCACACGCTTAGCCATCGTGCAACGGACCTTTATGAAGGTGCACGCGATGACATCGCTGCGTTTCTTAACGCAGCGAGCCGCCGCGAGATCGTCTTTACGAGCGGCACAACTGAGGGCATAAATCTTGTCGCGCAAAGTTTTTGCCGACCGAAACTCGCCGCGGGACAACGGATAGTTATCAGCCACCTCGAGCATCACTCCAATATTGTGCCGTGGCAGCTGGTTTGTGAGCAGACTGGCGCGGAACTTGTCGTCGCCCCCATTAACGAGCGTGGAGAAGTGCTGCTGGACGAACTCTACGACTTGCTGGACGAGCGTGTGACGCTGCTGGCCATATCGCACGTGTCGAATGCGCTCGGCACCGTGCTGCCGCTCGGCGAAATTATCAGTACTGCTCATCGGCGCAACATTCCCGTGCTGGTTGACGGTGCGCAGGCGGCGCCCCACCTGGCCTTGGATATGCAGACGCTCGATGCAGATTTCTACGCGCTCTCCGGACACAAGATGTTTGGGCCCACCGGCATCGGTGTGCTGTACGCAAAAGAACAACTGCTGGATGCCATGCCTCCGTGGAAAGGCGGCGGAGATATGATCCTGGAAGTTCGCTTCAGCGGCACCGTCTATAACGAGTTGCCGTATAAATTCGAGGCAGGCACGCCGAACATCGCCGGCGCTGCCGGTCTCGGTGCGACGGTCCGCTACCTGAATAAATTCGGCATGGAGCGGATAGCCTCTCACGAAAAAGATTTGCTCGACTACTTGACGTCGAGTTTGCAAAAGCTCGATGGCATTCGACTATTCGGCACCGCAGCGAATAAAGCCAGCGTGCAATCGTTTCTGATCGACGATATTCATCCGCATGATCTCGGTACCATTCTGGATCACCAGGGGATTGCAATTCGCACCGGGCATCATTGCGCCATGCCCGTAATGGAGTTTTTTGGTTTGCCCGGCACGGCCCGCGCATCGCTGGGGATGTACAACAATCGCGATGACGTAGATCGTTTGATCGGGGGGCTCAGCAAGGCAGCTGAGCTATTTCGATGATGACCGACAGTAAGGCTGACACGAATGAACTTCGCGACCTCTACCGCGAACTCATCCTGGACCACGCGCGCAGCCCGCGGCATTTTGGCAGGCCGCCGACGGTGACCCACAGTGCTGACGGTATCAACCCACTGTGTGGGGACAAGCTGCACCTGTACCTCGAGGTGGCGGATGGCGGCCATATCGACGATATCGGCTTTGAAGGAACGGGCTGCGCAATTTCGATGGCCTCCGCGTCGCTGATGACCGAAACGGTCGCAGGTATGGATTCATCGACAGCACTCGGCTACAGCGCGACGCTGACGGCACGCCTGACCGGGAGTGAAAACGCCGGGGAAATACCGGCGGGATTTTCGTTGGGCAAGCTGCGAGCACTGGAAGGCGTCCGGGAGTTCCCGTCACGGGTAAAATGCGCAACGCTTCCCTGGCACGCACTGCGCGCAGCATTGAGCGCGGACACGCGGCCTGCAAGCACGGAATAGAGAATTATATGTTCGGACACCGCAATGAACCGTTCTCACTGGCCCGTAAGGTCAGTGCGATTATTATTCCGGCGGGAGACGAGGTCGAGCTGCCGGAAGGGACAACGGGATTCATTACCCAGGCTCTCGGCGGCAGCTTTACGATCTACGTCGAGGGAAATCTGTTTCGCGTCGCCGGTGCGGATGCCGATGCACTGGGCAAGGAACCGGTTCCGCCACCCGCAGTGCCTGACGATCCTTCGGACAAAGATATCGAAGACGTCATCTGGCAGCAGCTACGCACATGTTACGACCCGGAAATTCCGGTGAACATTGTTGATCTTGGGCTAATTTACCGATGCGACGTGAAATCGGGCCCGGATCGGCAGCGCTCGGTCGAAGTGGAAATGACCCTGACCGCGCCGGGCTGTGGCATGGGCGATATCCTTGTGCAGGATGCACAGGAAAAAATCGCTGTCATTCCGACGGTCGGCGACGTTAAAGTTGAACTTGTGTTTGACCCGCCGTGGAACCAAAGCATGATGTCAGACGAGGCGCGGCTGCAAACGGGTCTGATGTAGAAAACGCGGAATTATTGCATTGAAAACGTTGACGCTGCTGCGCCATGCAAAATCGAGCTGGGATTCACCTGGCCTGGCGGATCATGAGCGCCCTCTTAACAAGCGGGGCGAAAGAGACGCGCCGGTGATGGCAGCGCGCATTCAGGCCGCCGGCATTCGCCCTTCCCTGATCATAAGCAGCCACGCGGTACGCGCCTGGTCTACGGCGAAGGTTCTAGCTGACGAACTTCACTACCCGCTGGAGTTTCTGCAGCGCGAAAAAGATCTGTACCTGGCTTCGAAACGCCGCATCCTGGAAATCATTAGCCGGCAAGACGAGGGCTTTAACAACCTGATGGTTGTTGGACACAATCCCGGCCTCACAGATCTCGCCAACTATCTGATACCTGATCTGACCGACAATTTACCGACCTGCGGTGTAGTGTCAGTGTCAGTCGACAGTGAAACCTGGGAGCTGCGCAATAACGCGACGCGCGAGTTGCTGCTTTACGAATACCCGAAAAAGCCGCAGTAATCGGATTCGGCGACAACTAGCATTCCGGAACGTTTACGGCGAGTCCGCCGCGCGAGGTTTCCTTGTAGATTGTTGACATGTCGATGCCGGTCTGCCGCATCGTCCGGATAACCTGATCGAGTGACACCTTGTGCGTGCCATCGCCGTGTCGCGCCAGTCGCGCGGCATTGATGGCTTTCAATGCGCCCATCGCGTTGCGCTCGATGCAGGGAATCTGCACCAGCCCGCCGATCGGATCGCAGGTGAGGCCCAGGTTGTGCTCCATGCCGATCTCGGCGGCGTTTTCGACCTGCGCCGGCGTGCCGGCGCCGACCTCCGCGAGGGCGCCGGCCGCCATCGAGCATGCAGATCCGACCTCGCCCTGGCAGCCCACCTC
>JABDKF010000175.1 GCA_013003155.1 Woeseia sp.
TGTTGCTTCAGCCAATCGACGACGAAGCGATTAGGGGCGAGTAGCGTCAGGGTCTGGTCGGATTCCACGGCCTGCAGGGGCCGAATCCAGGTGTTGAATTGTTGCTCCGGCAGCTCGGCCTGCAACTCGCGGACGCAGCGATTCCATAGCGTCGTATTGCCTTGCAAGTGAGTTCCCCGGATCACGCGATTATAGTAGGCGGCCAGTGTCGGACGCCGGACGCGCCAGTCTATACCGTCTATTTCTGCCGCGCCAGCAAGCCAAAAGCGAGCGGCACGCAAGTCGTTCTATTGACAGTGAAAGGGCCCCCGCGTACTCTTGCCGGCTCTTTTTGGCCGGGCAAATGAGCCCTGCCCAAGCACCTTAAAACGCAACAGGTATAGGCAGATGAAACGCACCTTCCAGCCCAGCACACTGAAACGGGCACGTACCCATGGCTTTCGCGCGCGCATGGCAACGAAGGCCGGCCGCCAGGTCCTGAAGCGTCGCCGTGCAAAAGGCCGCGCGCAGCTTACGCCGTAACGGCACCGTTTCTCAGGACAAGCCGGACAACGTCACGCGCGACCTGAAAAGAAACGCGGCGCGAGCGAAACGGTTCCAGTTTTCCCGCAACGAGCGGCTGCCAGACAAAGCCGCATTCAGCCGGGTATTCGCCAACGCACGACGCAGCCGCGACCGCTCCTTTACCGTCCTCTTTCGCAAGACACAGAACGCTGAAGCGCGACTGGGGCTGGCAGTGGCGAAAAAAAATTGCCGCCTGGCAGTAGCAAGAAATCGATTAAAAAGGATAATACGCGAGTCGTTTCGCGAGCATCAGTCGATACTCGGCGGACTCGATATTGTCGTCATGAATAACAAGGGCGCGGAGAGCTTGAGCAATCGTGAGCTCTTCAAAAGTCTTGCGGCTCACTGGCAGCGCTGCCAGCAGGTCGCGCGGCGCGGCCAGGAAAAAAATTGAATGGATAACCAGAGACTGTTGGTGTGGGCGACGTTTGGCCTGATGGCCTTTCTGACCTACGAAGCCTGGATGCAGGACTACGGTCCGAAGCCCGTGCCCGTCAACACGGTCAACGAGGCTCCCGCAAGTGAGCTGTCCGCGCCGGCGGACGACACACTTCCAACGCTAAATGACACAGAGCTGCCGCTGCCATCTGTCAGCGATACGCCTGCCTTGCCGGCCGCAGTCAACGATGAGGTAGCGGCTGCCCCGACAACAGCGGCCGTGCGCGTTACAACGGACGTGCTTGAACTGGAAATAAACACGCAAGGCGGCACGCTACAGCTTGCGAAGATCCGCAAATATCCCGTCGCGAAAGACCAGCCCGATACCGTCATTACGCTGCTCAGCACCGAGCGCCGCGATCTCGGCCTGATCCAGACCGGTTTGCGCAGTGCCGACGGCGGCGCGGAAGCAAACCAGAACGCGATGTTCGCAGCGCCGAAAGCGAATTACACGATGAGCGGCGACGAACTGGTCGTACCGCTGACCTGGAGAGGTGACGATGGTGTGGTGGTCACGAAGCGCTATCGCTTCAAGCGTGGCAGTTACCAGATCGACGTAGAGCAAACGGTGCAAAATGGCAGCGCCAGCGTCTGGCGCGGCGCGCAATACGCGCAGCTACACCGCCGTCTCTACACGGCTGACCGTTCCATGTTCGACGTCGACTCGTATTCTTTTGACGGCCCGATTATCTACGACGGCGAAAAGTCCACGAAACTCGACCACGGCGACCTCGCCGATGATGGTCCGATGCGACTGACGGCGGAGCAGGGGTGGGTCGGCGCCATTCAGCATCACTTCCTCAGTGCAATCATCCCGCCGGCGGATGCGGCGTTTGATTATGCCGTCGCGCTCAAAAACGAAGTGGCAACCGCCAGCCTGATAGGGCGCGCGCAATCGATCGAACCCGGCGATGAACACCTCTTTACCAACACGCTGTTCGTCGGCCCGAAACTGCAGTCGCAGCTTGAAGACATCACCCCGAAACTAAAACTGACCGTCGACTATGGCTGGCTCACTATTATTTCAGAGCCGCTGTTCTGGTTGTTGAGCAAAGTGTTTTCGGTGGTGCAGAACTGGGGCGTTGCGATCATTATCGTGACGATCCTGATCAAGCTCGTGTTCTACAAGCTGACGGAAGCCAGCGGCCGCTCAATGGCCAAGATGCGCAAGATACAGCCGCGCATGAAGGCGCTGCAGGAACGTTACAAGGACGATCGCCAGGCGCTGAGCCAGGCCATGATGGATCTTTACAAGCGCGAGAAAGTAAACCCGGCTGCGGGCTGTTTGCCGATCCTGATCCAGATGCCGTTCTTCCTCGCGTTCTACTGGGTGCTGCTCGAGTCTGTCGAAATGCGCCAGGCACCGTTCGCTTTATGGATAACCGACCTGTCATCGCGTGACCCGTATTTCATTTTGCCGATCATCATGGGTGCGGCAATGCTCGGCCAGCAAAAGCTGAACCCGGCCCCGGCGGATCCGATGCAGGCGAAAGTCATGCAGATCATGCCGATCGTGTTCACCGCGTTCTTTGCGTTCTTCCCGGCCGGCCTGGTGCTGTACTGGGTGACGAACACGCTGTTGTCGAT
>JABDKF010000176.1 GCA_013003155.1 Woeseia sp.
TTAACCTTGCCCGGCATAATGCTGGAACCGGGCTGCAATGCGGGCAATGCAATTTCGCCGATGCCGGCTAACGGGCCGGAATTCATCCAGCGCAGGTCGTTGGCAATCTTCATCAGGCTTACCGCCAGCACCTTGAGCTGACCCGAGGCTTCAACAGCCGTGTCTTGTGAGCTCAGCGATTCAAACAGTGATGCCGACTGGTGAAACTCGAGGCCAGTGTGCTCGCTCAGCAACACCGCGACTTTCCTGCCAAATTTCGGATGCGCATTGATCCCCGTGCCGACCGCAGTGCCGCCCTGCGCCAGGGCTGTCTGGCGCGATTGCGTATCGGTCAGGCGCTGAGCTGCATTCTCGATTTGCGCGCGCCAGCCGTCGAGTTCCTGGCCAATGGTGACCGGCATTGCATCCATCAGGTGCGTCCGTCCCGTCTTGACGACGCTACGGGTTTCATCTGCTTTCTTCTCGAGCACACCGGCGAGGTGCTGCAATGCGGGCAGCAACGTTTCGTGAATCGCAAGTGCGGCACTCACGTGCACGCTTGTCGGGATAACGTCGTTACTGCTCTGGCTCATATTGACGTCATCGTTTGGATGTACGGGAGCACCCGATTCAGCACTCGCGAGGTGCGCGATAACTTCGTTGGCATTCATGTTAGAGCTGGTGCCCGACCCGGTCTGGAATACGTCGATGGGAAAATGTTCGTCATGATCGCCGGTAGCAACGGCCAGCGCAGATTTCTGTATGGCGACGGCCTTGCCGGAGGGCAGCAGAGCGAGTTCCGCATTGGCCCCGGCGGCGGCCCATTTGACGAGCCCCAACGCGCGGATAAAGGCGCGCGGCATCGTCAGGCCGCTGATCGGAAAGTTAACGATTGCACGTTGCGTTTGCGCGCCCCACAGGGCCTCTTTCGGCACCTGCAATTCACCCATGCTGTCACGTTCGGTACGGTATGCCTTGCCAGTCATTTGCTGCTGATCTCCGTGTCGCTCCCCGCGGAGCTGTTCTGAAAAAACAATGGTGTATGATTCGCGCTTTGCGAGCCCAAGTCTAGTAGCCGATGAATCTGTCCAGTCTCCGCGCCCTGTCCCCGGTCGATGGCCGATACGCTGATAAAGTGCATGGTTTGCGCGACGTTCTCAGCGAATTCGGGCTGATTCGTTACCGGGTTCTGATTGAGGTGCGCTGGCTGCAATGGCTGGCAGACCAGCCGCAAGTCGAGGAACTCGCACCGCTCTCACCGGTAATGAAAGACGTCCTCAACGGGATTGCCGACAATTTCACCGCGGACGATGCCGAGGAAGTCAAACGGATTGAGGCCAAGACAAACCACGATGTCAAAGCGGTAGAATACTTTATTCGGGAGCGCCTCGGTGCAGGCGCCGACGCCAAAAAACTGCACGACTTTATCCATTTCGCCTGTACGTCCGAGGATATTAATAATCTCGCCTACGCCCTGATGCTGCGACAGGCGCGGGACGAAGTCGTAACGGCCGAAATGAAACAGCTCGAGATGACCCTGGGTTCTCTGGTCACGGAGTTCGCCGATCTCGCCATGCTGTCGCGCACACATGGCCAGACCGCCAGTCCGACAACGGTTGGCAAAGAGCTCGCCAATGTCCTCGCCCGTTTGCAGCGCACGCGGCGGCAGTGGTCAGACGTCGAGATTCGCGGCAAATTTAATGGCGCTGTGGGCAATTTTAACGCTCACTCGGTGGCTTACCCCGAGGTGGACTGGCCGACGGTGTGTGGCGACTTCGTTGCGTCACTCGGATTGGATCCCAACCACCACACGACGCAAATTGAACCGCACGACTGGACGGCTGAATACGCGCACGCGCTGGTCCGCTATAACACGGTGCTGCTTGATTTCTGCCGCGACACCTGGGGCTATATCTCGCTTGGCTACTTCCGGCAACGCGCTGCCAAAGACGAGGTCGGATCGTCGACGATGCCCCACAAGGTGAATCCGATCGATTTCGAAAATGCCGAGGGCAATCTTGGCATGGCGTCCGCGCTGTTGAGCCATTTTGCGATCAAGCTGCCCGTGTCGCGCTGGCAGCGAGACCTGACGGATTCAACGGTACAGCGAAATTTTGGCGTCGCGCTGGGCTGGCTGCTTATTGCGTTGGAGTCTGTAAAAAAGGGCCTGGGCAAGCTGCACGCCGATCAGGCTGTTATTGCTGCGGACCTTGACGACAGCTGGGAGGTGCTGGGTGAGGCAATCCAGACGGTGATGCGACGCCATGGTATTGAGAATCCCTATGAGAAGCTCAAGGCCCTGACTCGCGGTCAGGATGTCACAGAGGATATCCTGCGCAGCTTTGTCGAAGCACTGGAAATCCCGGACGATGCGAAACAACGGCTGCTCGCCCTGACGCCGGCAGCGTACACAGGCCTTGCCTCCCAGCTCGCCCGCCGCATCAAATAACAGGCTCAATCCAACCGCTGTACTTAAGACGGCCAGGAAACCCGGCCGGCGTAATCGTGGCGTGAAAACGTGACGCAGTTGGCACAGGCTCGATCCCCGTAACCGTTACCATCCGTTGGCGGCATGCTTTTATTTTGAGCATTGCCGGCAGGAGCATCGTTCAGCATGGATTGCTGGCGCGCTGGGGTTGGGGATAACCACTCGACAAAAAGTGCCGCCGCGCGCACACAGAATAACCTGCGCCACTACCAACTCCGGTAAAAGGTCAGGGTAGTTGGCAAACACTCAACAGTGTGAAGTCCACGGGGACCAGTGCGGAATAGCATGGAACAAAAACCAGAGAACGGAAAACGCTGGGTCGTCTCAACCCAAAAAGAAATGCGCGATGCGGTAGTCGAAGTTGCGAAGCTGGCCCGCCGCCGACTCTCTATCTATACGCACGATCTTGAGACGGGCATATACGACGATCCCGACTTTCTCGAAGTCGTCAAACACATGGTGCTGTCTCAGGCGTATGCACGAATTCGGGTGCTAATTGCGGATCCAACTCGCGCGATCAAGAACGGCAATGCATTCGTCAACCTCGGTCGGCGCCTTAATACCTATATCGAGTTTCGCCATGTGCGCAAGGATTTGCGTACCCACCTAGAATCGTTCTGCATTGCCGACGAAACCGCCCTGGTTTACCGACTAGACGCCAGTCGTAACGAAGGCATCGCAGATACTTACGAGCCGGGCATTTGCAAACATTACGGTTCAATGTTTGATGAAATCTGGGTTGCCAGCGAAGTCGAGCGGGAATTTCGCCAGCTCGGCATCTAAAAACCCTCGGTCTCCTGAAACAGGCGGTCTCGAAATCATCGACGATCGTGTCGCCCCGGCGGTCATTGCCGCATTAATAGAGATTCCCTTAGGTAGCAAAATCCGTCTGAACGCCCGGTCTTTACGGCGGGAATGTTAGAATCCTGCCGTGCAATATTCTGATCTCAATTCGTATGCGGGCCGCCATGTTGTTATAGGGCTGTCGGGCGGCGTTGATTCCGCCGTGGCGGCATTGCTATTGCTGCGGGCCGGCGCCCACGTGCAGGCGCTGCACATGACGAATTGGGAAGACGA
>JABDKF010000181.1 GCA_013003155.1 Woeseia sp.
CAAGCCGCGCGAACCGATCCCATCGCCCGAGGTGACAATCTCAAAAGGCATGTTTTCCTCTTACAACCTGCGGGTTGCGGGCATCAAGCGCGCGGTGCAGGTGAAGCGTCTCAAATAGCCCGTTCGGATTCTCGCGTGCAAAAATCTAGCACAAAAAAAACAGGGCGGTAAAACCGCCCTGTCTTTTTTTCTGGCTATGCTCGTAATCAGAACGTGAGCTTGAATCCAGCGTAGTAAGCACGTCCAACGACGTCATACATGCCAGGCTCGGTGTTCGCATTGAAAGCACTGTGGAAGCGCGGCGGAGTCTCATCCGTCAGGTTTCTGAAGCCGAGGTTAAACGTGACATTTTCCCACGTGTAGGTACCTACGAGATCAGAATAGTAGATGCTTTCCGCTTTGCAATCGTCCGTCAGGTAGCAAGGACGACGACGGTCATCGGTTTCGCCGATGTAACGGCCGCTGTAATCAACGGTCCAATTGTCACCGTAAAAACCAATGCCGAAATTCATACGCACTTCCGGAAAGACCCCGAAGCCGTCAGCAGTGCCAACGAGTTCCGCTTTAGCGATCTTGAAGTCTTCTTCGTATGAATTGGTAAAGGTTGTAGACCATGACAGATCGAAACCCTGCGCCCAGCTCGTGTTCAGCTCGCCGTTGTAGACGACATCAACATCGACACCGTCCGTCGTCAGCGTACCGAGGTTACCGAAGTCGAGGGTGGCGTCACCCGGGAAGATAAACACGATGCCCAGGTCGTAAGGACCGAAATCGAATGCGTCGCACGTAGGATCAGTCAGGTTCGGCGAATTCAGGCACGGGTAGAACAAATCGTTCATGTCCGCGTTACCGATTACCTGTTCAATCTCGATGTTCCAGTAGTCAATGCCAATACTCAAACCATCAGCAAATGAAGGCTGGAATACGACGCCCGCTGTGTACGAGGTGGACTCTTCTGCCTCCAGCTTCTGAGTCGGTGCACGAGTCGTCAACAAAGACTGCCACGCGAATCCGAATTCACCACCGTCGCTGACGAACGAATCGTCACCACCAGCAGCGGTACCGAGCAGTGCCAGGCAGTTATCAAAGATTTGCTGCGTGATATCGCCAGCCGCCAGACGACGATCAGCAAACTCACAGAGCGATTCGATAACCGGGAACCCGGCAGCATCTTCCTGGTTGATTTCCGCAATGTTCGGTGCGCGGAAGCCGGTCGCGTAAGTTGCGCGCAGGCGCATGCTGTCATTCACCGCCCAGTCACCACCGATCTTGTAGGTAGTTGAGCTGCCGACCGTATCGTAGTCGGAGAAGCGTACCGAGGTGCTCACTTCGAAATTGTCGGAAAACGGCAGCAACAGCTCACCGTAGATCTCGTCAACCGAGAACTTACCGTTCAAAGGATCGCTGGCACCACCAGTCGTCAGACCCGCAGCAAGGAACTCGTCAGGCGAGAACAGGCCGCTTTCTTTTCTGTGCTCGTAGCCGAAAGCCCATCCTATGGAACCACCGCCCATCTCGCCGAACGCACCGTTCAGGTTGATGGCGCCCATTTCCATGCGACCACCGATCAGGTCTTTCAAAGATCCGGTGGACAAATAGGCCATCTGCGCGGGCGTAATCGAACCAAACTCAAAGAACGGGTTCAGAACGCCGGGGCATGCAGCATCAGCGGCACAGGCGACCGGGTCAACAGCGGTTGCCCAGCGGTCGAAACGACCGTAGTTCTTGGTTTCGTCGAGCGTTTCCTGTTCGGCGTAGGTGTAAGACACATCCCAGTCGATGTCGTACTGTGAGAACGTACCGCGTAAGCCTGCGGCCATACGATAAGTGTCAGCAGTTTGACGGAACAGACGGCCACCGGACTCTTCGAAGCGGCGATTAATGCGCACACCGATGTTTTCGATTCCGAGCGGATTCAAGTCATCCGCGGTACCAATGGTGCCGTCCGGTCCGGCGGCATTCACGCCGAACGGGTTGAACGGGTTGTCAGCCGGAACATAATCATTCCATTGAAGGCCGTTATTCGGCGTTTCGATCGCAGAATTCACGGCAAACGACGCGTCCGGCGCTAAACGTTGCTGCGAGGTACGGCGCGTGTAGATCGCGTCGACATACCCTTCTACAGCGTCATTCAGTGTTGCTTTGCCGTTAAGGCCAATTTGCCAACGCTCGTTTGGCTGCGTCAATGCATTTACAGGCGAGTAGTTGTACGTGTCAGTAGCACCGTTGTATGCGCGAGCCGCGCCAATACTGCTGTCCCAGATGTAGTTACCTTCGCCCGGCACACGAATTCGACGACTGTTCGACGAACCGGCACCAACCGCAACGAAGTTGCCGCTGGCATCCAGCTGCGGATACAGGGCGTCAACTGCAAACGGACGCTCAGCCTGCAACATTTCGTCCTGGTTGGTGTAGCTTAAGGACGCGACCATGTTGCCGCGGTCCGAGGCGATACCTGCCATCATTGCCAAGCTGCTGTTGGCTGCCTGGCCGTCTTCCATACCTTCGCCGTAGCGACCGCTGAATTGCACGCCTTCAAAGTCGTCATGCAGGATGATGTTGACAACACCCGCGAGAGCGTCAGATCCGTAAATGGTTGAGGCACCGTCTTTCAGTACTTCAACGCGCTTGATCATCGCTTCCGGAATGGCGTTCAAATCGACCGCGCCGTCACCGGAGGTATCACCGATCATGCGGCGACCGTTGATCAGTACCAGCGTACGGTTGAATCCCAGACCACGCAGGTCGAGTTTCTTCTGGCCGCTTGCACTACCGTTATTTGTCGAGGTGCCCATTTGATAACCGGTAAAGGCCGGTACGTCTTTCAGGTATTCATCGATGCTGACGGTACCTGACAGGGCGACTTCTTCGCCGGTGACAACAGTAATAGGACTCGAAGAGCTAAACTCGTTACGGGAAATTCGTGAACCCGTGGTTACGATCTCTTCCAGTACCTCACCGTCGTTCTGCGCATTTGCCGCAGGAACAGAAAGAAGCAGCGCGGCACTGACACACAGTGCACCACCGATTCTCTGTACGAGAGGAATGGTTTTCATTTGTTTCTCCAAAAAAATCACAATGAAATCTTTACTTTCCAAAACCCAAACTGGCCTTTAGGAAGCAAGAACCCTTCAGCCGCCCGAAGTTTCCGGATCGCCAAAGGATTTCGTGCGCCAACTTTAGGGCCATGTCAGCCAAATGTCCACACTTTTGTCGCATTTCGGTTACACATTTGCGCCTTCATCTATATCAGTAAGCCTGCGCTGTCGTATTTTTGCCACAAATCGTCCCGAAACCACCAAAGATTTGACCAGTCGGTCTATGCGCGGCGCCTGGCCCGCATCGCGTTTATCGGACGGCGGCGGCACAAACTCGCAACGGCTGGCAGAACAGAGTCTCGCTGTCATGGCAGGTAACTTTTTATAACCTTATGTTTTTTCGTGGCTATTTTTGGATGCGAATGGTGGCGACGCGGCGGCGCCGAGCGTGACCACACCACCCGGCGCCGGTGTCAGTCTCCCGATATTTAGCGCTGCCAATAAAAAGGCTGGGTGCGTCGCTCGCCGGTGACCGTCTCGTTGAGCGTTGCCGCGTCATACAGGCGTCCGTTCAGCATCACCTGCTCGACCTTGTCCGATTGGTAAATGTCTTCGAGCACATTGCCATTGATCACGACCAGATCCGCCAGCTTGCCCGCTTCGATCGAGCCCAGGTCTTTGGCAAAACCGAGCGCCGCCGCTGGCGCTGTCGTCGCCGTTCGCAACGCCTCGACAGGCGACATGCCGCCGCTGGCGAAATTCCA
>JABDKF010000184.1 GCA_013003155.1 Woeseia sp.
AACCATTCACCGCCGCGCTCTGCCGGAAACACGCCGTTCAAAACGGCGGCGCTGGACCACTCGGGCGCCCACCAAACCGGGTTGCCTTCGCAGCCGTTCGGGTCATCGAGGCCGCAAACGCGCTGCAGGCCCGATCCTTCGCTGTCGAAATAGCTGGCTGAAAAATACAGGTCGAAATTGTCGTTGAGCGAGGCGGTAATCGAGCCTTCGAGGCCCTGCGCATCCACCTGACCGACATTGTCGACGACGATGCCACCGCCCTGCCCGTCAACCGTAATCTGCAGGTCCTTGTAGTCATAAAAGAATGCTGACAAATCGACTTTCGCGTTGCCGTCAAGCAGCGTGCCCTTGTAGCCTATCTCATAGGACCAGACGGTCTCGGGGTCGAACGGATCAGCGGTAAAGCCGTCGGCATCGGTGAGATCGGTTCCGGCACCGAACGCCAGCTCGGGTGCGAAGGCAAAGCTGCCGTAGCCACCTGATTTGTAACCGCGGGTCGCGCTTGCAAACAGCAGCACATCGTCCGTTGGCCGATAGCGCATGATGACGCGCGGCGTAAGTTCATCCCAGTCGCGCGTATCGTTCAGGAAACCGATCGTCGTAAAGCCCAGCGCCCAGTAAGCGCCTAACTCGCTCACCGGTGTCGGCGCACTCAGGTCGAACTCTTTTTCGTCGTAGGTGTAGCGCAGGCCAACCCCGATGTCGAGTGCATCAGAAAACGCATAATTCAGGTCGAGATAGGCAGCCCAGCCGTTCAATTGTCCGCGTGCGCGGTTGTTTTCCCGCAGCGTGCCGTCCGGGCTTGGAGTAAATGGCGAGCCGTAGTAATCGTAAAGGTCGACGCAATTGTAATTTACGCCGTAGGCATAGTAGCCATAGTACTGGCACATGGCGTCTTCAGAACTGACCTGCGTAAAGGATGCGTCAATTTCTTCATCGTAAAACGAGACGCCCGCGTACCACGACAACGGATCGTCGCCTTTAGAGACCAGGCGTAACTCGCCTTGCAGGTAATCTCCAGTTTGCGTCTGGCCGTAGTTGTTGAAACCAATAGACGTGCCGTCAAAATCTTCTGTATAGAAGTAGTCATGATCTTTATAGCCGATGTTGGCAGTGATCGTGGCCCATTCCAGTTCGTAGTCGATCTGCGCGCCAATGGTCAGGATATCGGCATCGTCTCGCGGATCGCCGAGCAAAAATTCACTCGCGATATCGCGGCCATCATCGCCGTTTAACGATGTGCCATACAGGTCTTCGAACAGGGTCCACTTGTCATCGAGACGTGTCGCGCGGTACATGGTGCCGTTTTGTTCGCGTTCTTCGTACTCGAGGAACGCATCGATCGTCATGCGGTCCTGCGTAAACCGCGAGGACAGGCGCACTGCGAATTTATCGTGATTAATGAGTTCGTCGTCGCCGGGCGTCACTGTATTGTCGACATAGCCGTCTTCTGTCGAGTAGTAGCCGGCGAGGCGCATCGCGAACTGGTCGTTGACCGGAATATTGACGGCACCTTCGCCAACGAGGTGACCGCGCTCGCCAGCATCGACTTCGACATAGCCGTCCCGCGCGTCAATTTGTGCTTTTCGCGTATGCACACTAAACGCGCCGCCAATCGCATTGCGGCCGAACAGGAAACCCTGCGGTCCGCGCAACACCTCTGCCCGCTCCATATCGAACAGGCTGGTGACGACAGCACCATTGCGGCCTTCATACAGGTTGTTCTTGAAGAAGCCGGCCGAGGGATCGCCGCCCACACCAAAATCGTTCGTGCGAATTCCGCGAATGCTGATTACGTCAATAAAACTGTCTTTGCTGTTGCCGGTAACGCCCGGGGTGAACGACACCAAATCTTTCACGTCGTCGAGATTAACGCTGCGCGTGAAGTCGCCGCTAAAAGCCGTAATGGCGAGCGGCACATCGTCGATCGATTCGGCACGCTTGGTCGCCGACACGATGATCTCCTCAAGCACCTGCCCCTGCGCCGGTATTGCCACGGTCGCAATGAGTGCTGCGGATATCGATCGCGAGAGAAGTGACGGCCTGCCTGCAGCCAACATTTTTCGAGGTGAAACGCTGTGTGCGTGATTAGACGTCTTGGCTGGCATATGGACTCTCCCCCGAGGTGAGTAGCTGCCGGATGCGATGTCCCGAAGTGTGCAACAAAACGGACAGGCGGTAAATAATATTTGTCAGCGGGAATAATGCAATTCTCGCCTGCAGGGTTTTTTCGCGTCACTGGCCGCGTTTATTGCCCGGCATGGTTCAAATTGCTGGCATCGGTCAGATGATCGCGGTCACCAGGTAGAGCAGTGCCGCCAGGCCGGCCGCGAGCAAAGCGTAGGGGATCTGCGTGACCGCATGTTGGTAGGGCGTACAGCTCGTCGCCTGCGCGGTCAGGACCGTAGCGTCGGTGTAAAAGCAGGCATGACTGCCAAAGGTCGATGCCGACAGCGTGGCGCCGATAACCAAGCTCATATCTGCGCCCAGCGAATTCGCGAGGGACGTCACGATCGGCAGCACAATGACAAAGACGCCCCAGCTGGAGCCGGTGGCAAAGGACAGTCCTGCCATCACGATAAATATTGAGACCGGCAGCAACTCCGCCGTCACGTAAGGGGCCAGCGCGCTGATTGTATAGACCGACAAGCCCAGCTCGTCGTTGATTTCCTTGAGCAGGTAGGCGAGGACCAGGACCGCGAGGGGCTCGATCATGGTCTTGAAACCGTCGATCATCGTATCGACGATGTCCGGCATCGTTAGCGTGCGCTGACCAAGGATAAGCAATACGTACAGCGCCAGCGTCAGGTAAATGCCTTTCAGGAAATCGAGATCAAAATACCAGGTCGACAATGCGAGCATCACAATCGGCGCAACGAACTGCACGGCAGAGCCCTTGATATTGCGCTTTTCCTCGATCGACCGGTTCGCCTGCTCAACGTGCTCCGCCCCGGGCGGCACGGTCTGGCCGCCCGCAGCGCGCGCTTCGGCTCGCCGCAGGGGCCCGAAGATCGGCAGGATGCCAGTGACAACAAGCGGCACGATCACGACTGCGAGCCACGGGTAAAACATGTAGGGAATGGCACTTATATAAGTGCGCACGCCCTCACCTTCCGGCGCAATGCCGTTATCGATCAGCAGCGAGCCAAAAAACACGGCCCAGGTCGATATCGGAATGATCACGCTGATCGGCGCGGCGGTTGAATCCACGACATAGGCCAGCATCTCGCGGGAAATTTTGAAGGAATCAGTGACACGACGCATTGCGGCGCCGACCGCGATGGAATTGAGATAATCGTCGACAAACAAAAAGATGCCAAGCATCCACGCGGTCAGCAGCGCACCCGTGCGGCTCTTGATGCGGCCGATCACCGCGTCGGCAAATGCATGCACGGCGCCGGTGCGAATCAGCAGGCCAATCATGCTGCCCATTAGTCCGCACACCAGGATGACCCACGCGACGGTCTCGTCCATCATCACCGCGAGTGATTTTTCTGCCAGCAGCTGCAGCGGCGCCTCGGGTGCAACGAGAAACAGGCCAACGACGCTGCCGGCGAGCAATGACTCGAGCACGCGCCTTGACCACAGTGCCAGCGCCACGACGACCGCGGTCGGCAGCAGTGTCAGCAAACCATAATCAGCCATGTCGTCGCACTCCGCTGGAGAGGAAAACTGCGCGCTTGTCGTCTGAGCGTCGTGGGCAAGGCACGTCAGCAGGCCACGCCGTTTGCATTGAGCGTTTTTATCAAGGGTTCGAGTTCCGTCGCGTAGCGTTGCCAGCGCCCGATGGAACGCGTGTGTACGGGCTCGCGCACCTGCACGGCACTCGCTGTGGTAACGGCACCGCGCTGCTGATGAAAATCAAGACAGGCATCTTCCCAGGGCAATCCCAGCCAGTCGATCAGGCGTCGTGCGTTGGGCTCAAGATCACGCGCGGTGTCTTCGTACGAAATATCCAGGAAGCGATCCCCGAAACGTTCGCGCCAGACGGACATCAGGTGACGGTAGCGCGCATGGTGCCGCGCCATTTCTTCGAGATCATAGGAATGTGGGTAGGCATCCGCGAATAACTGCTTGAAGCTCGCGAAACAGGCGTCGATCGGGTCGCGCACCAGGTGCACGATTTTTGCGTTTGGCAGCGCCTTCAGGATTAGCGGCAGGTAAAGATAATTCTGCGGCAGTTTGTCCACGAAATAATCCAGTTCGCCCGTCAAACGCTCGCTCGAACGAAGATAGGCGCTGCCAAGCGCGTTCGGCTCCACCGTGGCGGCGCTTGCCATAAGCTCCGCCGAGAATCGCTCGGGCTGCTGGTAGTCCGTCAGTCGTCGAATGGACAAACCAAAATGTTGCAACTCGCCCGCAGAATGCACGGCAGAATGACTGGTAATGATGCGCTCGATCAGGGTCGTCCCGGTACGCGGCTGACCAACAACGAAAATGGGCGATGCGCTCGGGTTGCCGGCCGGTCCTTCGCTCAACCAGTCGCCGGTGTAGGTTTTTTCCAGCGTTTCGTACATGGCGATTTCCGCTGCTTCGTTAAATTCGATCACTTTGCGGCGCGCGGCCGCGCCGCGCGCGAATGCCGCATAAGCCTCTGGCCATCGTTCCAGGTCCTCAAGTTCCTTGCCGATCGCGTAACACAGGAACGCCTCGAATTGCGGCGGCAGGTGCGTCGTGGCAAGAATCGATCGCATCGCGTCGATGTGTTTGGAATCCCGTGCCTTGTGCACGCCTGCAAGCAGCCAGTTCGCCTGCGCGTTATTCGGCTCCAGCGTCAAGGCGTGACGCAGTTTTTCTTCCGCGGGCTGTGTCTCACCGAGATAGATCAGGCTGTTGGCATAAGCCGTGACGTAAGGCACGTTGTCTGGGAAGGCCTGCGCCGCTTTGCGGTGCCATTCCCGCGCATCGTGATGCTCGCCGAGCAGAGTGCAGACCACGCCGATCAGGTTCTGCACAATGGCGTCGTTTTCCTCGTGCGCTATCGCTGCGGCGAGCGCTTTGTCTGCACGATTGGCCTGCCCGCTACGGGCGAACAGGCGGGCCAGTTGGGCCCACGCAGCGGCGTGCTCGGGCCTGAGCTTGGTAATAGAACCGAACGCGCGAATCGCCGTGCGCTTGTCCTGCATTTCCAGCGCGATCAAGCCAACGAGAAAATGTGCCTGGACGTAGTCGCGGCGTATCGCCAGCGCCTTGCGGCAGGCTTCGCCAGCCTCATCGAGACGGCCCGCATCCAGCGCGCGAAAGCCAGCCTCAAGCAGGCGCTTCAATGACGCATCAGAATCCGGTGACGTGTTTGACATTACTGTGGGTCGCTCGTCGTGCGGCGTAACGCGGCAAGTCCGCGCATCGCCATCTTGTCATTTGCAGCATTAGAGTATGATGATTGCCCTCCAATAGCCACAGACCTGCGAGAGCGCGAGGGCCTGCGACACGATGACGGAAGAACTCGGCAAACGCCTGGCGGCGGTTCGCAAATCCAAAGGCTTGTCGCAGCGCGAACTGGCCAAGCGCGCCGGCGTCACGAACAGCACGATATCGCTGATCGAGCAGGATCGGGTCAGCCCGTCGGTGAGTTCACTAAAGAAGGTCCTGGACGGCTTCCCGATGACAATGGCCGAATTTTTTACGCTCGGCGACGGCGAAGACCGCCGCGCCGTGTTCTTTCCGCGTGACGAACAGCCAAACGTGGGACAGGGCGCGGTCGAGTACTACCTGGTAGGCGCAGGCCTGCCACAACGCAAAATCGCCATGCTGCGCGAAGTTTACGGTGTCGGCGCAGACACGGGCGATGAAATGATTCTGCATGATGGCGACGAAAGCGGCGTCGTTATTTCAGGCACCATTGAATTAACCGTCGGCGACGAAGTGTCGGTACTTGGGGCCGGGGATGGCTATTACTTCGATTGCCGCCTGCCGCATCGCTTTCGCAATGTGGGGAAGGAAGAGGTGGTGATTGTCAGCGCCAATCACCCACCGTCCTTTTAGAGTTCACTCCGGCACCGCGCAGTAGGCGTCTAGTCCAGTCCCATCAACGCTTTTACTTCGACGAAATCCTCGAAACCGTACACGCCCCATTCTCGCCCGTTACCCGATTTCTTGTAGCCGCCAAACGGTGCGGCATAGTCACCGTTTGCGCCGTTAATGTGTACCATGCCGGTCCGCAGCTGCTCCGCAACGCGACGGGCGTGTACTTTGTCGCCCGACTGTACGTATCCGCTTAAGCCGTACTCGGTGTCGTTTGCAATCCGGATGGCGTCAGCCTCGTCGTCATACGGCAAAATAGCGAGCACCGGGCCAAACACTTCCTCGCGGGCAATGGTCATGTCGTTATTTACGTTGCCAAACACGGTCGGCTTCACGTAGTAACCCGTTTGCAAGCCATCCGGCTTGCCCGGACCGCCGCTAACAAGTTCGGTACCCTCTTCGATCGCCTTGTTGATCAGCTTTTGAATACGCGTGTACTGCAGTTCGCTGACCACGGGACCCAGATGCGTCCCCTCGGCAAGTGGATCGCCGACCACGGTTTTCTCGGCGACCGCTTTTGCAATCGCCTGCGCCTCGGCAAGCTTTGCGCGCGGGACCAGCATACGCGTCGGTGCGTTGCACGACTGTCCGCTGTTCGAGAAACAGCTGCGTACACCGCTTTTTACCGCGCGCTCGAAGTCCGCGTCTTCCAGAATAATGTTCGGCGACTTGCCGCCAAGTTCCTGCGCCACTCGCTTGACCGTATCGGCCGCGGCTTTCGCCACCTCGATGCCGGCGCGCGTGGAGCCCGTGAACGAGACCATATCTACGTCCGGGTGCGCTGCCAGCGCGGCGCCAACGGTGATGCCATCGCCGTCGATAAGATTGAATACGCCTGGAGGGACTCCCGCTTCATCGAGGATCTCGGCGAACAAATGGGCCGACAACGGTGCGACTTCACTCGGCTTCAAGACCATGGTGCAGCCCATCGCCAGCGCCGGCGCCACTTTGCAGGCGATCTGGTTGATCGGCCAATTCCAGGGCGTAATAAAAGCACAAACACCAACGGGCTCCTTGCGGACGATCGAGTTACCCATGCGCTCTTCGAATTCGTAGGTCTTCAATGCCTCGATTGCCTGTGCCAGGTGACCGCTGCCGCATTCCGCCTGCGCGTGGTAGGAGAACTTTTTGGGCGCACCCATTTCAGTCGTGATGGCCTCGGCCATTTCTTCGTAACGACGCTTGTAGACGTCGAGGATTCGCTCCAGCAGCGCGATACGCTCATCTTTCGTCGTTTGTGAATAGGAGGCAAAAGCTGCGCGCGCAGCCGCAACGGCCTGGTCGACGTCTGCCGCCGAACCGAGCGAAATTTTTGCGACGGGCTGCTCGTTCGCCGGGTTGATGACGTCAAACGTCTTAGCCTTGGCGGGCGCAACCCATGCACCGTTGATATAAAAATCAGTCAATGCGGGCGCCGCCTCGGAGCCCTTTTTTGAAACAGTAGAAGTTGCCACGTTGTTACTCCTGTCAAAATTTGTCGCGCAATGAATAGTACAGCATGCCCAGCACCAAGCCCGGCCAGCGCAGCAAGGTGCCCCCCGGAAATCTGGCCTTGGGCAATGAGGCCATAACGTCGAAACGCTCTGCCGTGCCCGCAACCGCCTCCGCAAGCAGCTGGCCGGCAAACGTTGCGGTTGGAACGCCGTGACCGGAGTAGCCGTGCGCGTAAAAAACGCCGTCGGCTGTGCGACCAAAGCGCGGCAGTCGATTCATGGTGATGGCCAGGGTGCCTCCCCAGGCATAGTCGATGCGCGTGTTGCTGAGCTGCGGGTATATTTTCAACATGAATTTGCGAACAAACCCTTTAAGGTCTGCGGGAAATTTTCGCGAATAGTTCTCTCCGCCGCCGAAAATCAGCCGCTTGTCACCGGACAATTTCCAGTAGTCAATGACAAACTGTGTGTCCTGCACCGCGACATCATCACGAATGAGCGAGCGCGCTGTATCGTCAGGCAACGGTTCTGTTGCCAGCACGAAGTTGTTGATCGGCATGATATAACCCGCGATTGATGGCGCGAGCCCTTCGAGGTAGCCATTGCACGCCAGAATTAGGTGCTTGCAACGCACGCGGCCCTGCGCCGTTTCCACGACGGGATTAGCCCCACCCGTAATTTTGACCACTCGCGACTGCTCGTGAATGCTTGCACCCGCCGCAACAGCAGCGGCTGCAAGGCCCAATACGAAATTGAGCGGATGCAAGTGCGCGGATCCCGTATCGAGCTGACCCGCAAAAAATCGGCCGGTGCCGATCATTGAGCTCAACTCGTCCTGCTCAACGTAGCGAATTTTTTCGTAAGCATAGTCGCGCTGCAGCATTTCGGCTTCTTGCTGCAACTCCTCCGCATGCGACGATTTGGCCGCGACGTGCAGAATGCCATCTTTAAGGTCGCAATCGATGGCGTGCTGCCCGATCCGCGTGCGAATGAGATCGACTGCCTCGAGCCCGTACTGCCAGAGCGTGCGGGCTGTCTCCTTGCCCACCATGGATTCCAGTTCCGCCTGACCCTTGCGCTGGCCTATGCCGACGTGGCCGCCATTGCGGCCGGACGCGCCCCAACCGATACGTTCGGCCTCCAGCAACGTGACGGCATAGCCCCGCTCAGCAAGGTGCAACGCGGCTGAAATACCGGTGTAGCCGCCGCCAACGATGCAGACATCCGTATCGACCGTGTCCGCCAATGGCGCGCGCGCAACGATGCCCTTGGCCGTTGCTGAGTAATAGGATTCGATATAGCCGGGCGGTGCAGTCATTGTTATAGCCTGCATGAACTCTCTCTGCCGGTACAGCGGCTAGACGGTGCGCAGGCACCATTTCACTTCGAGCGGGCTCACCTCACGCCGGAACTGCTCGTGCTCCGCGCGCTTGATCACACTAAAGAGCGCCTGAAACTCCTTGCCGAAGTGTTGTGCGATCCAGGCACTCTCGTCGAAGTCGCGAATCGCGTAAAGCCAGTTCGGTGTCAGCGTAGCTTCGCACAGCTCATCGGCGTTGCCATCGATTGGCGCGTCCGGTTCGCAGCGGTCCTGCAAGCCATCAAGGATGCCAGACAGTACCGCGGCCATTGCGAGATAAGGATTTGCGTCTGCGCCCGGCAAGCGATGTTCGATACGCGTGGCCTTAGCGTCGCCGGCGGGAATACGCAACGCGACAGTGCGATTGTTATAACCCCAGCTCGGGCTTAACGGCACGTAGGCATGTTCACGAAAACGGCGGTAGGAATTTGCATGCGGCGCAAAAATCAACATCGACTCTTCCATAGACCGTTGCAGCCCCGCAACCGCCGCGCGCAGCGTTGCTGCCTCACTCGCAAACAGATTATTGCCCGCTTTGTCCTGCACGCTGACATGCAGGTGCATGCCGGAACCCGAAAACTCGGCAAACGGCCTGGCCATGAAGGTCGCGGTATAGCCCAGCTCGCGGGCTGCCGTCTTGATGATGCGCTTTAGGTACAGCGCGTCGTCACACGCTGCGAGCGGATCATCGCGATGGTGCAGGTTGATCTCGAACTGCCCCGGCGCGTACTCCGCGACGGCCGCCGACGCCGGCACGGACTGTATCGCACAGTAATGCTGCACGCGCTCAATGAACGGTCCGAAGTCATCCAGGTCATCCATGGAATAGACCTGCGTCGATCCTTCTGCCTGTCCGGTCGACGGGTTCCTCGGCAGTGCCGGCATGCCATCATCCGCCAGCCGCTGCGCCACCAGGTAGAACTCAAGCTCCACGGCAACGGTCGGGTACAGGTCGGCGGCGTGCAGGCGGCGCACAACCTCGGCCAGGCGCAGCCGCGGGCCCGGCAAAAATGGCGCGCCATTACTGTCAAACATTTCGATCAGGCACTGTGCCGATTCGCCGTTCGTCCACGGCACCGGCCGCAGCGTGGCAAGATCCGCCCGGCACTCCCAGTCGCGGTCCCCGGTCGCCACCCCGAGCCCGCTTTCGGGAACCGTGTCGCCACATACGTCACAGGCGTACAGCGAGGCAGGGAGTAAAATCCCTTCCTCGAGCGCTTTTTCCGCCGCATCGCTGCTGACACGCTTGCCCCTGACAATGCCGTTCATGTCGGGCATCAGCAGGTCGAGAGTCTTGAGCTCGGGAAACTGTTGCAGTGCTGTCTGGACGTCGCGGCCCATGGCAGGCTCCGGTTTGAGTGCTTACACTGGACCGAATGCTAGCAAATGACCGAAAAAGCGTAAAATATTTTTGACAAAATTATGAGCCAGGTCCCGGAAAAACGGCAGAATCACGGTTGATTCGTTGAATAAATCGAACACTGCTGCTACTTTCTGGGCCCCGGATGGAGGCCGGGCCGCATGCAAGCACGTCCGCTGATCGGTATCGTTGCCGACCTCAAATTACTGGCTCCGCACAACTATCACTGCGTGGGCGACAAGTACGCGCGTGCCGTGGTGACCGCCGCGGGCGGCGTGCCATTCTTGATTCCGGCCATTGCTGACGCACTGACCGTTGACGACATACTCGAGCCACTTAACGGCCTTTTGCTAACCGGCAGTTACTCCAACGTACATCCGCGTCATTACCGGGGTGGCGAGCCGTATGCTGGAAGCCCCCTCGATACCGATCGCGACGAGCAATCGCTGCGCTTGATTCCCGCTGCGATCGAACGCGGCTTGCCGTTGTTCAGCATCTGCCGGGGCTTCCAGGAATTAAACGTCGCTCTCGGCGGCACACTGCACCAGAAAGTTCACGAGGTAACGGGTTTCGACAAGCATCTCGAAGACAAAACGAAAACACTGGATGAACAGTACGGTCTGGCGCACCCTGTCAGGCTGACAAGTGGCGGCTTTTTGTCCTCGCTGGTCGGCGATTTGACGCAGCAGGTCAATAGCCTGCACGGTCAAGGAGTCGATAAGCTTGCGACGGGCGTGACGGTCGAGGCGCTTGCGGACGATGGGCTCGTTGAAGCCTTCACCGTGGATGCCGCCAGGACGTTTGCGCTCGCGGTACAGTGGCATCCCGAGTGGAAACCGGCGAACCATCCTTTTTATTCGGCAATTTGGTCTGCGTTCGGTGACGCCTGTCGTGACCATCAAGCCGCACGGCAAGCAGTCGGCACAGCTGCGCTCGCCAATGGCTGAAATGACACTGAGTATCAACAATGATTAAAGACAACGAAGAACTTGGCGCCTGGATCAAGGAAAAAAGTATTGAAGAGGTCGAGGCGCTGGTGCCGGACATGACGGGCAATGCGCGCGGCAAGATCATACCCGCTTACCGCTTTTTCAATGGCGAGGGCGTGCGATTGCCGGAAGCGATACTGATCCAGACGGTCACCGGCGACTGGCCTGACGATGATATCTATGACGCGGCGATTCACCCTGCCGATCGCGACCTCTTCCTGAAACCGGATCCGGCCACGGCTCGCATCGTGCCCTGGGCAAACGAACCGACGGCCCAGATTATTCATGACTGCGCGAATGCCGACGGCACCCCGCACAAACTTGCTTCCCGCAACGTGCTGCGCAATGTCCTCGACCTGTATGCAGAAATCGGTCTTGAACCCATTATCGCCCCGGAAGTCGAGTTTTACCTGGTAGAGAAAAACCCCGATGCGGATATCCCTTTGCGTCCACCGATCGGGCGTTCTGGCCGACCGGAACGTGCACGGCAATCGTATTCCATTGATGCCGTGAACGAGTTCGATCCGATCTTCGAGGAGATGTATGACTTTTGCGAGGCCATGGAGCTTGACCTCGATACGCTGATCCACGAATCGGGCGCGGCGCAAATGGAGGTTAATTTTGAGCACGCGGATGCGTTAAGCCGCGCGGACCAGGTGTTCCTGTTCAAACGTACGATGCGCGAAGTCGCGATGCGCCACGATGTATTCGCAACTTTCCTGGCAAAGCCGATGGAACAGGAACCCGGCAGTGCCATGCATATTCACCAGTCAATGAATGACATCAAGTCCGGTAAAAACGTATTCGAGGATCCGCAAGAAGGCGTCCTGAGCGACACGTTTCGTCACTACATTGGTGGCCTGCAGAAATACACGCCGGCGGCGATGAGTTTTTATGCACCCAACGTTAACAGCTATCGTCGCATTGCTTACGGTGACAGCGCCCCGAACAACGTCGCGTGGGGCTTTGACAATCGCACCGCCGGATTGCGGGTACCCGTCTCCAACTCAGCCAATCGGCGCATCGAGAATCGTTTTGCCGGTTCTGACGTCAACCCTTACCTGGCGATAGCCGCAACGCTGGCAAGCGGGCTGTTGGGCATTCGCGAAAAGATCGAGCCGACCAAGCCCACGGAGGAAAACGCGCACGATTTTGAGGAGACGATGCCAATAGCGTTTGAATTGTCATTGTTGTCGCTGGAAAACGAGCCCAAGTTTCAGGAGATTATGGGCGAGCACTTTGTAAAGGCCTACGTCGGAATCAAGCGCAAAGAATATGAAACTTTTTTCCGTGTTATCAGCTCGTGGGAGCGGGAATACCTCCTGATGAACGTGTAGTAATCCGGCGCAGACGCGTCGACACCAGAGAAGACTTGTTATGGCTACTGCATTATCCGATCTGCAGCGCGCAGATGCCGCACATCACCTGCACCCGTTTACCGATAACGGCGACCTCGCAAAACGCGGAACGCGCATCATTACTCACGCAGAAGGCGTTTATCTCACCGATATAGAAGGTCGCCGCCTGCTCGACGGCATGGCCGGGCTCTGGTGCGTCAACGTCGGTTACGGTCGGCAGGAACTGATTGACGCCGCGACCCGGCAAATGACCGAACTGCCTTACTACAACAGTTTTTTTCAATGCACTACGCCCGCAACCATTCAGCTTGCTGAACTGGTCACGTCGCTCGCGCCGGAGCAATTTAATCACGTATTTTTTACAGGTTCCGGGTCCGAATCGAACGACACCGTGGTGCGCCTGGTTCGCCACTACTGGGCGACGAACGGGGAACCGGACAAGAACATTATTATCAGTCGCCTGAACGCCTACCACGGTTCCACGATGGCCGGCGCCAGCCTCGGCGGCATGAAACCCATGCACGCGCAGGGCGGGCTGCCGATACCCAACATCGTCCATATCGATCAGCCGTACTGGTTTGGCGAGGGGCGCGACGAAGATCCTGAAGCATTTGGGCTGCGCATCGCGCGTCAGCTCGAGGAAAAAATAAAAGAGCTCGGCGTCAATCGCGTTGCGGCATTTATTGCCGAACCGCTGCAGGGCGCCGGTGGTGTCATCGTCCCGCCTGCCAGTTATTGGCCGGAGATTCAGCGCATTTGCGACGAGTACGATATTTTACTGGTCGCCGACGAAGTCATTACCGGCTTCGGCCGGCTGGGCGAATGGTTCGGCTCCGATCACTACAATATCCGGCCTGACCTCATGTCGATCGCCAAGGGACTGTCTTCCGGCTATTTGCCGATCGGCGGCGTGATTGTCGCTGATCGAATAGCGAATGCCCTCAAGTCGGCGGGTGGCGATTTCAATCATGGCTACACCTACTCCGGACACCCTGTGTGCGCGGCTGTGGCGACCGCCAATCTCAAAATCCTGCGCGACGAGGGTCTCGTTGATCGTGTACGTGACGATGTTGGCCCTTACCTGCAAGCCGGCTGGAACAGTTTGTCAGACCACCCGCTGGTCGGTGAGACGCGTGGCGTTGGCCTGGTCGGCGCGTTGGAACTTGTCGCATCGCGTGACCCTGTCGAACAATTTGAAGACCTGGGTGCCGCAGGCACGATAGTGCGCGATCTGGCAATTGATCACGGTCTCGTTATGCGAGCTGTTGGCAGCACGATAATTATTTCTCCGCCGCTGGTGATTTCGCGCAGCGAAATCGACGAACTCGTCGAGAAAGCGCGCCGCACGCTCGACGCGGCGGCAAAAAAGCTCCTCTAGATATTCTTAAACTGAAATCCGCCGAGGTGAAGTTCAGCCATCTACACGAGGATCGTTACGTGAACAAAACGGCTTTTAGGTCTGCAGTCTGTATCGGCGCTCTCGGCGCTTCTTTGCTAAGTAGCGGGTGCTCAAAAGAAACTGCCGACTCGGCACCAGCAGACTTGATTCTGACGAACGGCTACGTGTACACAGCCGACGCCGCACGCACGATTACCGATGCACTTGCCATTCGCGACGACACGATCGTCTTCGTCGGCGATAGTGCAGGTGCCGCAGCATTGGCGGACGCGGGTACGCAAAGAATCGACCTCGGCGGACGCATGCTGCTGCCCGGCCTGCACGATGCGCACATTCACCCACTCAGCATTGTCGCGCCGGGCGGCTGCGACCTTGAAAGCGTGCCGATGCCGCTGGCAGACCTGGTGCCCTTTCTGAAGGCCTGTGTCTCGCGCCTCGAACCGGGCGCAGAGTGGCTGGTCGTCGACCAATGGAATTTCACCGCCGGAAACCAGCCGGATGAACGCTATACGAATCTGCGTGTTGCTCTTGACGCGGTTAGCAAAGAGTTACCCATCGTGCTGCTCGGCAACGATGGACACCACGGCGCCGCGAACAGTGCGACGCTGGCGCTCGCGCGAACCGATAACGGAGACGTGGTCGGCATTAGCGGAGCAACCATTAACGAACATTTCGCCGAGTACCGGGAGTACATTGGCCTCGACGCAAGCGGCGAGCCCAACGGGTTGATCAACGAGACAGCTCGCGGGCTGTTCGGCATTCCCGCCAGCACGCTGGAACAACTGCCCGGCGAAAACATTATGCCGCTGATCGCCGCGAAGCTCGCAAGCAATGGCATAACGTCCATTCGCGACGCGGCGGCGCGCGAAATAAGCCTGGGATTGTTCGACTACCTTGCGGATACGGGGCAGCTGACGTTTCGCCTGACGCTCGCGCTATTCCCGGACTTCGACAGCTACCGCAATGAAGAAGGCCGGATAGACATCGATGCGATCATCGCAGACTTCGACAAAGTGCGTAAAAAGTACGAGCGCTCAACGCTGATCAAAGCCGATACGGCAAAAATATTTGTCGATGGCGTCATCGAAGGCGACCCGCTAAGCACGCCACCGACGCTACCGAATGCGGCGCAGCTCGAGCCCTATCTGCAGCCACAGTT
>JABDKF010000186.1 GCA_013003155.1 Woeseia sp.
TGGATCATGTGGGCGCTGACCAGCTTTTTCCGGAACCTGGGAATCGTCGCCGAAGGTATGGAGACGATTGCGCAGCCAATCGACTTGGTTGACCGGCCTGATGCCAGGCCGCTGGCCTCGGGTCCGGGTCGCATTTGTTTTCAATCCGTTTCTCACCACTACGGCCGTGAGAGGGGCGGCATCGACCGTATCGATTTGACGGTCGAGCCGGGAGAGAAAACCGGATTGGTCGGACGGTCGGGCGCAGGAAAGTCCACCTTGGTGAAATTGTTGCTGCGCTTCTACGATATCGAGTCGGGCAGGATCCTGATCGACAATCAGGACATCTCGAACGTCACGCAGGACAGTCTTCGTGAACGCATCGGGATGGTGCAACAAGACAGCGCATTGTTGCACCGTTCGGTTCGCGACAACATACTTTACGGAAGACCGGACGCACCCGAAGCTCAGATGATCGAAGCCGCCAAACAGGCCGAAGCGCATGACTTCATTCTGCAACTTAGCGATCCGTCGGGACGAAAGGGCTACGATGCTCATGTCGGTGAAAGAGGGGTCAAGCTGTCCGGAGGTCAGCGGCAGCGGATTTCTCTCGCCCGTGTCATACTGAAGGATGCACCCATTCTTGTACTGGACGAGGCAACAAGCGCGCTGGACAGCGAGGTTGAAGCCTCGATCCAGAAGACGCTCTACAGCATGATGGAAGGCAAGTCCGTCATCGCCATCGCGCACCGTTTGTCGACCATTGCCCACATGGACAAGATCATCGTGATCGACAACGGCCGGATCATCGAAGCCGGAAGCCATGATTCGCTTCTGTCCGAAAACGGTCTGTATGCTCGATTCTGGAATCGCCAATCAGGCGGTTTCATCAACACCGCGGAGGCAGCGGAGTGATCAGGCGAGCCGGAAACCTGATCAATTCGCTCCGGCCTGCCGACGGGCCACCACCGACAACGCTGATCGCGTTCTTCCGCTGGGCATTGGCGGGATCTTTCCCGGTGCTTGGAATTGCCGCCGCACTTTCAGCCGCAGCCGGAACGGTGGAAGTGTTTACGGCACTATTACTCGGCCAGGTCATAGACGCAGCGTTGACGGCTGGGCCAGAGGGCTTCTTTCCTGACCATCTCTTGATGATTGGGGGCGTTTTGGCGTTCTTTCTTGTTCTGCGACCGCTCTTCATGGGCCTATCCGCGATGGCGAACACCGTTGTCGTGCAACCAAACGTCAACCCTATGGTCTTGTCACGATTGCATCGGTGGACTTTGGGCCAGCCGATAACCTTTTTCGACAATGACTTTGCCGGCCGGATTGCGCAAAAACAGCTTCAAACCGCAAGGGCCGTGACGGAAGTTGCTGCTGAAGTCATCAACGTCGTTTTCTTCGCGCTTGCGTCGCTCATCGGCTCTGCGCTGCTGCTAACGACGATCAATGGCTGGATGGCGTCGGCGCTGGGCATTTGGGTTGTCGGGTATCTGTTGATGATCCGTTGGTTTCTGCCGCGGATCCGCATCCGGTCCAAGGCGCGGGCGGGCGCCCGAGCCATGGTTACGGGTCAGGTCGTGGACACGATCACGAACATGCGGACAGTAAAACTCTTTGCTCATGCCGACTTCGAGGAGGGTGCTGCGCTCGATGCCATCAAGCACTTCCGCGAACGGGTTCTGGACTATGGGGTCATCGCCGCGATATTTCGATTCTGCCTGATGGCAACCGCGGGAATGGTTCCCGTCATGCTGATCGGCGGTTCGCTGTATTTCTGGACGCGCGGCGAGGCGTCAGCCGGCGATATCGCCGCTGCCGGAGCAATCGCGATCCGGATCGCGCAGATGTCTGGATGGGTGAGTCACACGCTGATGGCGATTTATTCGAATATCGGTGAGGCGGAAGACGGGATGCGCACGCTGACGCATCCGCACACCCTCGTTGATGCTCAGGATGCCAAGCCGCTGCACCTCGCCAAACCTTCTATCGAGTTTCGTGACGTTAGTTTTGCCTATGGCCGGCGAGACGGCGGTGTAGACGGCATAAATCTCGTGGTCTCGCCGGGGGAAAAAATCGGTATTGTCGGAGCGTCCGGCGCAGGCAAATCGACACTCGTCGCTCTTCTTCTGCGTATCTATGATGTCGAGAGCGGTTCTGTAGTAGTGGGTGATCTCGATGTCAGGGATATCACGCAAGAGAGCCTGCGTCGTCAGATCGCGATGGTCACGCAGGAGACCGCGATGTTCAACCGCTCGGCAAGAGACAACATCCTCTACGGGCGACCCGATGCGACGGAAGAAGAAATGCTGATCGCTACCAGACGCGCCGAAGCTCACGAATTCATTACCGGCCTGCAGGATCACCGAGGAAAAACTGGTTACGAGGCTCACCTTGGCGAGCGCGGTGTGAAGCTGTCTGGAGGGCAACGGCAGCGCATCGCGCTGGCGCGTGCGATCTTGAAGGATGCGCCAATCCTCGTGTTGGACGAAGCAACCAGCGCACTCGACTCGGAAGTGGAGGCGTCAATTCAATTGGCACTTCAGCAAGTCATGGAGGGAAAAACGGTGCTGGCCATTGCGCACCGGCTTTCGACGCTTGCCAATATGGACCGGGTGATCGTTCTGGATGAAGGGCGGATCGTCGAACAGGGGACGCACGAGGAACTTCTCGCCAAGGGTGGAAAATATGCAGGCTTCTGGAGGCGGCAGTCGGGAGGCTTCATTCGCACACGAGAAGCTGCAGAATAGTTTGGCTGTAGAGATCCAACGTCTCGGTCACCTTGGCCACGGCATCGCGGATGGTCCCGTTTTCGTTCCGCGCACGCTGCCGGGCGAAGTCGTCGAAGGCGTTGTCCGCGAAGGCAGTATCCATAAGCCGAGGATCCTCCGGGCATCTACCGATCGAGTTTCTGCGCCGTGTCGCCACTACAAGGCATGCGGCGGATGCTCCTTACAGCACGCCCATGATGACTTCGTGGCGGAGTGGAAGAAGACAATCGTAAAAACCGCGCTTTCGGCCCGCGGAATCGTTTCTGAGGTCAGGTCCATTCATACGTCGCCGGCGTCCTCGCGCCGCCGCGCAACTCTGTCGGGTCGGAGGACGAAGAAGAGTGCAACGGTTGGTTTTCATCAGCAAGGCAGCGATGTGATCCATGATATTCCGGACTGTCTGATACTTGTGCCCGAAATCCTGAATGCCATTCCCAGCCTTGCCGAGATATCCATCTACAGCGCCAGCCGGAAAGGAAAGTTGCAATTTTCGGTGACAGCAACAGAGACCGGATTGGATGTATCAGTCCGGGGCGGAAAAGCGATGTCGCTCGAATTGCACCAGGCATTGGTCGGCGCTGTCCAAGATGTCGGCGTCGCAAGATTGTCCTGGGACGGCGAGACTGTCGTGACGTTGCAAAGACCTGTGCTCAAGCTTGGAACGGCCTTTGTTACACCGCCACCCGGATGTTTTCTGCAGGCAACCCGACAGGGCGAGGCGGCACTCCAAGCCGCGGTCCTTGAGGCAGTCGAGGATACCGACGGTCCCGTCGTCGACCTCTTTTCTGGCCTCGGCACCTTTGCTCTTCCATTGGCCGCCGCCCGCCATGTGCATGCAGTCGAGAGTGATAGATCCATGTTGGCGACCCTAGACGAAGGGTGGCGCCACAGCCACGGCTTGCACCACCTATCGACCGAGCAGCGCGATCTATTCAGAAATCCGCTGCCAAGTCATGAATTGGCGCGGTTCGCGGCTGCGGTCATTGACCCTCCTCGTGCCGGTGCCGAAGCGCAAACGCGCGCGTTGGCGGCGTCGAAGGTTGCGCGCATCGCTTTTGTCTCCTGCAACCCCGTTACTTTCGCTCGGGATGCCGAAGTATTGGTCAATGCGGGTTATCGATTGGACTGGTTGGACGTTGTAGATCAGTTTCGGTGGTCACCGCATGTCGAACTGGTGGCGCAGTTTTCTCTTGATTGAGCGGTGGCCGTCAGAGTTAGCTGGCGGAAACGGGCGAATAAAAGAAAAGCAGCAGGCACCCATGCAAATTTTGGCCAAGACGACAGCGTTGTTGTTTGCAATCGCACTTCTTTCGGGGTGCGCTTCGAAGTTCCGCGATTACAGCGGCCCGGAAGTCACCCGTGTAGTCGTCTACAAGCAATCCCGCCGATTGTTCCTGATTCACAATAAGACGGTTCTCAAGTCCTATCGCGTTGGGCTGGGTTTCGCGCCGCGAGGCGACAAAAAGGTTGAAGGCGACGGGCGCACGCCAGTAGGTCATTATCTGATAGATCGTCGAAACCCGGATAGCCGCTACCACCTCAGCCTGGGCATCAATTACCCAAGCGAGCGCGACATTTCAGAGGCCGAGGCGCTTGGAAAAGCACCTGGAGGCGACATATTTATTCATGGCCAAGGCCGGAATTTCTCGTTTCTCATCCCGGATTGGACATGGGGGTGTATCGCGGTCACGAACGACGAGATGGAGGAAATCTACGCGATGGTGCGAGATGGAACGCCAATCTCAATTTATGAGTGATCCGCCGCCGCCGGACTGACCGACAATCATCGTCCACCAAATCTTGCCGTTGGATTCTTGAAACCACGCGAAACCCATGTCACGACCACGTCGGTCGAGAATGACCTCTCGCGTCTCCGACTGAGACATCCAAGCTGACAGAGTCTCAAGTTCGGATTCGTAGGTTTCAGAAATATTCTCACCGACAAGCTGCCCCGTATAGCCAACGCGCCGCACCCGATCCAGCGGGCTTGAGCCGTCAGAGCCAAAATGCCAGGGGCGGTTCTGCACCGACATGTCGCGCGAATGGGTTGCAGCAGCAGCATTCAATTCTGACGACAACGCCAGGTCCGGCGCACCGCGAGCAGATCGAAGCGTATTCACGGCATCCAGCATTCGAAACTGAACTTTCGCTGTGTCACCGGACGATATCCGATAGATTTGCGGCAGGGGTCGGCCGTCCGGGCCGAAGCGCGGCTCGGGTGTTGCGCAAGCCGCAAGTCCAAGTGAGACAACCACAAGAAGGGCGAAGGAACGTAGCATATTGGATTCTTTTCTGTTTACTCGCGCGTAGCCTTACCGTGTGATGTGCGCCGGTTCAAACACAAGCATGCAATGATCGGCAGACTAACGCTTCTTTGATTTGAAGATGCCGAGAAGTCGCACTAGGTTCACCCAAATTGCGAGATCCGAAAGGCAAACCATGTCTATCAAGAAGAACGTTGAGATCGGCCGTCGCGGAGTTCTGGCCGGCGGCGCGATGCTTCTGGCGGCACCCGCCGTTGCGCAGGAAGCGGTGCCTGATATCATTGAAGGCCGCGAGCCTATTGCGGGGAATGTCCGCCGAAATGCATCCGCATTCCGCGCCCTCGACTGGCGACCCTATTTCAACAGCACCCGGGGTGGAGCCATCCTGGTGGATATCAGCTCACGTGCGCTGCATTACTGGAACAGCGATCAGGCGATCTACAAACTCTATCCGACAAGCGTGCCGATCAGCGAAGAACTGACCCGACGCGGAAGGACCAAAGTGGTCCGCAAAGTCGAAGGCCCCGACTGGCGTCCGACACCATCGATGAAGCGTCGCAATCCCAACTGGCCCGATTACGTTCCTCCGGGTCCGGAAAACCCGCTTGGGACTCACGCATTGTACTTGAGTTGGACTTACTATCGAATCCACGGAACCCACGACACCCGCAAAATCGGCCGGAGATCGTCCAACGGGTGTATCGGTCTTTATAACGAGCATATTGCTGAGTTGTTCAGCATGGCGCGCAATGGCACCCAAGTCCTTGTGATCTAGCATCGGCTGGGCCTAGACCGACGCAGGGCGCCGAGTTGGCGCCCTGTTTCGTCAGACCCATCCCTTGAGGCTGTCCTCTATTGCTTCCGTCAACGCACGAATATGCGCGTCGCCGTCATTGAGGCAGGGGATGTAGGTGAATCGCTCACCTCCGGCCTCCTCGAAACTCTCGCGTATCTCTTCGTTGATTTCCTCCAGCGTCTCGATGCAGTCGGCCGAAAAAGCTGGAGCAATCACGGCGATATGCCTTTTCCCCTGTTCGGCAAGTCGGGCAACCTCCTCCACTGTATAGGGTTTCAGCCACTCCTCGGGCCCGAAACGGGACTGGAAGGTGGTGGTGATCCGGGAGTTGTCCCAACCAAGGCGTTCTTTCAGCAACCGCGTAGTTTTTTGACACTGACAATGGTAAGGGTCGCCCTCCATCAGATACCGTTTCGGAACACCGTGATACGAGCAAACAAGGATGTCCGGCTTGATCTCCACAGCCTCGTAGCTCTGCTCTACACTCTCTGCTAATGCGTCGATATACGAGGAGCGGTCAAAATAGGGCGGCACTGTCCGGACCGACGGCTGCCACTTCTCATCCTTCAAGGCGCGGAAGAACTGATCGTTTGCGGTGGCGGTGGTTGCCCCCGCGTATTGCGGATAAAGCGGAAAGAACACGATCTTCCGACAGCCCTGATCCACCAAGTCACGAACCTTGGATTTGGTCGACGGATTGCCATAGCGCATACAGAAGTCGACCAACACATCGTCGCCGTATCGCTCTGTCAGGGCCGATCGTATCTTCTTGGTCTGCGCCTTAGTGATAGTCATCAACGGGCTTTCGCCCATCTCTTCATTCCAAATGGAACGATAGGCGGCGCCAGATGAGAAAGGACGCTTGGTGAGAATGATCAGCTGAAGCAGAGGCTGCCATTTCCATGGCGAATAGTCGATCACGCGTCGATCCGACAGAAACTCATTCAGGTAGCGACGCATCGACCAGTAATCATAGCCGTCCGGCGTTCCCAGGTTTGCCAGCAAGATGCCGACCCTCTGCCGCTTCAACGGCGGATGATCTGGCGGCAGGTGCGATTCTGTGGTGCGGGTCTGCTCCAATCCTGTATCTCCGGTCTGGTCTGATTTTGCGTCCAGCATCTGTATACGTCCCCTGACCCGATGTCTTTAGCAGGCGCAACTAGGCGGAATCGGCATGCAGTCAACGCGTGCGCGGATTGTCTGTATCGGGAATCCCGAGTTCCTCTACGCCCAGTGCGTCGGACAAACGGCGCTTCGCAGAACCCGGTCGAAGCGATCTTGGTTGATTGCCGGACGGAGCCCAGCCCGTGAGAAACACCAGCTCGAACGTCGCGAGAAGATAACCGTCGCCGTCGGAAAAATGCTCTCGATATACTTGCTCCGCCAAAGCGAACATTGATTTCGGAGGAATTTCACGTCGCCGGTGAACGAGTGCGTTGGTCTC
>JABDKF010000246.1 GCA_013003155.1 Woeseia sp.
GCAGCTAATGCGTAGTTGTCGTCGTTGGCAACTATAAGTGTTACAGCTGGATTTACGAGGTGATCTGTTCCTCGGCATGCACCCAGAGTTTCGCGACCCACGTCGAAGCCATGTCGCCCCCGGTGTCTTTCCACGATCGAACAATTGATCGCTCCCAGTAGTGTAGGGGCGGATCGGCAAAACACAATCCTGAAATCGACAGAATTCGAAAACCGGGGACAGACCACGGTTTTACAAAAATCCTTAACCGGCATCTCTCACCCATGGAAAACCGTGGTCTGTCCCCGGTTTTCTCTGTCCCCGGTTTTCTCGGGGCAGGGGTCTGGTTGAGCTTTCACAGCTGCTGTGCTACATAATCAGTAGCAAAGTAAAAGCGCGCTACGAATTTAATAGCAAAAGGCTGAAAGCCGCATGGTTAAAGGAGTTCGCAACTGGAGAGAGCTGCCGACCGGCCACGGTATGGCGCTGTTGACGGAGCTGCTGGGCCGGCGCTGGGCTGTCCGGGTGGTCTGGGAATTGCGGCGCGGGGCGCTAACGTTTCGCGCTTTGCAGAAGGCGTGCGGTGGGGTCTCCCCCAGCGTCCTGCAGAGCCGCCTGCACGAACTGCAGCGAGTCGGGGTCATCGAGAAAGTGCCGCGTATGGGCTATCGCCTCAGCGCGAGCGGCGAGTCGCTCTACCGCACGCTGGAACCGCTGGCTGAGTGGGCTGAGGCGCGTGATCGGCCCTGGCGCAGGGCGAAGTAGTTACTTTAAGTAACGCCCATAAATCATTGATTTAAAAATCAAGACTTGAGGATACGTGCTTTCTGGCGCTGCCAGTCGCGGGCTTTTTCCGTGGCACGTTTATCGTGCTGCTTTTTACCTTTGGCGAGACCGATGTCGACTTTCACCTTGCCCTTCGACCAATGCAGGTTGAGTGCAACGAGCGTGTAGCCCTTGCGTTCGACTGCCCCAATCAGTCGGTCCAGCTCCTTGCGGTTTAACAGCAGCTTGCGAGTACGCGTCGGATTCGCATTGACGTGCGTTGAGGCGCTCGTCAGCGGCGAAAAATGGGCGCCGATCAGCCAGGCCTCGCCGTTTTTTACGTGCACGTAGGTCTCGGTCAATTGCGCGCGCCCCGCCCGCAGGCTCTTGACCTCCCAGCCCTCCAGCACCAGACCCGCCTCGAAGGTGTCCTCGATGAAGTATTCATGGCGCGCCTTGCGATTCTCCGCGATACGCGCCGGTGCGGTCGATTTCTTGGTCTTGCTCATGTTGGGAATTTCTGCAGGGTCCAGGGAGGCGGTCGGCGATTATACGGCAGCCACGCCCGATGAAGGGAGCGTATCCTGTTGTCAGCGCAGCATAATTGTTCCAGAATTCCAGATACGCAGACTAACGAGAATAATAATGCTGACTCCTGAATCTGGTACCGACGTAAAACGCACTTCGCTGCACGGCAACTGGTCATCCCGTATGGCCTTTATTCTTGCCGTGACCGGCTCGGCCGTCGGCCTCGGCAATATCTGGAAATTCCCCTACATCGCCGGCCAGAATGGCGGCGGCGCTTTCGTGCTCGTCTATTTGCTGTGCGTCATCTTGATCGGTATGCCGGTCATGATGTCGGAAATCCTTATCGGCCGTCGCGGTCGCCGCAATCCCGTTGCCACGATGGCGCTGCTCGGTGAAGAAGAGGGCGCCAGCAAAAACTGGAAATGGGTGGGGGCGATTGGCGTCCTTGCCGGCTTCTTTATTCTTTCCTATTACAGTGTGATCGGCGGCTGGACGCTCACTTACGTATTCAAAAGCGCGATGGGCAGTTTCAATGGCGCCAGCCCTTCCGAGGTTGAGCTGGCATTCAGTACCTTCACCGGCAGTGCGTGGAAGCTGACGCTCAGTCATACAATTTTTATGGGTTTGACGGTTTTCGTGGTCGCCCGTGGCGTCGAGCGCGGGCTCGAGAAAGCCGTGCGATTTATGGTCCCGGCACTGCTGTTACTGATGCTCGCGTTACTTGGCTATGCGATCAGTTCCGGCCATTTCGGCGCCGGTCTCGACTTCATGTTTTCTGCCGATTTTGGTGCGTTGGACTGGGACAGCGTTCTCGCAGCATTGGGGCAAGCGTTTTTTACGCTCAGTATTGGCATGGGTGCGGTAATGGCTTATGGCGCCTACCTTCCTGAGGAGACCTCGATAACAGGCGCCTCGGCTGCCGTCGTCGCGGCGGATACAGGCATTGCGATCCTGGCCGGCCTGGTTATTTTCCCGCTCGTGTTTGCCAACAACCTGAACCCCGCTGATGGTCCGGGCCTGGTATTCATCACGCTGCCGCTGGCATTCGGCCAGATGACGGGCGGTACCTTTTTCGCGACGATCTTTTTTGTATTGCTGACCTTTGCCGCGTGGACCTCGGCACTCGGCCTGGTAGAACCGGCCGTCGCATTTTGCGTCGAACACCTGAAGCGCAGCCGTGCGCAAGCGGCGGTGTTGGTGGGCGGGTTGATCTGGCTGATGGGTTTCGCCACCGTCTTTTCCTTCAATCTGCTGGCAGACTTCAAATTTTACAAAGGCACATTGTTCGACAACCTCGACCACCTGACCAGCAATGTCATGCTGCCGTTGGGTGGCGTGCTAATCGTGGTATTTGCCGCCTGGGTCATGTGCCGGAATTCAACGGCTGAGGAACTTGGCGGGGCCGGCAGGCTGTACAAGATCTGGCGCTTTCTTGCGCGCTACCTTGCGCCCGTTGCCATTCTGTTTGTCTTTGCCAAAGCGATCGGTGTCATTCCAGAACTGTCCTGATGTTCGGGTTTGCCTCAGTGCCGTAGTATGAATCCGCATGCATAAGGTGAATCGCAGTGCGCTGGTGCCCTACAGCGCTGAGCAAATGTTTAGTCTCGTGGATGACATCGAAAGCTATCCGGAATTCCTGCCGTGGTGCAGCGACGCGCGGATCGATTCTCGTGACGGCGAGATCGTCGTCGCGACCCTGCAGCTAAAAAAGGGCGGGCTGCGCAAGCGTTTTTCCACGCAAAACACGAGGGATATTCCCGTTGCCATTGATCTGAAGCTGCTGAGCGGACCCTTCCAGGCCCTGAGCGGTGGCTGGCGGTTCAAGGCTTTAGGGGAGCAAGGGAGTAAGGTTTCGCTCGAACTCTCTTTTGAATTTGAGTCGCAGATGCTCGACCTGCTGTTGGGCTCCTACTTTGAAGATACCTGCAACAAATTGATCGATGCATTCACGCAGCGCGCGGCTGCAGTCTACGGAGCGAGCTGACCTGATGGTCGCCAGCGGCAAGCCGCAGCTTAATGTAGAAGTGGTCTACGCGGCACTCGATAAGCAATACTTAGTCAGAGCAAACGTCGCCGCTGGATCTACGGTTGCAGACGCGCTCGTGGCGTCTCGCCTGGTCGAGGAGGTTCCGAAGTTGGACCTCGCGAATGCTGAGGTAGGTATCTGGGGACGCCTGGTCGACCGTTCGGCACCGTTGCAGGATGGTGACCGCGTTGAAGTTTATCGGCCGCTGCAAATTGATCCGCGTGAGGCGCGTCGTCAGCTTGCTGCGCACGGCCGGGCGATGGGGCAAAAAAACTAGATCTGCAATCCCGATCGAATTGCATATGCGGCCTACATCTGCGGATTCAGTTCGCGGTCTTTCTCGATAAGCGACACGGTGTCGCCGTCAAAGTAAACAGAAACCCAGCGTTTAGCCCTGGCCTGCTCACGCCCGATCCTCATGTAATACACGTAGTCCCAACGATTTTTGTGGAAGGGGTCGTCGATCATGGGTGTGCCGAGCAAGAAACGCACCTGCCCGCGCGTCATGCCGATTTCAATCTGCTCGAGATCTTTATCATCCAGCAGGTTGCCTTGCGAAAGGGGCGCCTGGTAGACGCATCCCGCCAGGATCATGGTCAACAGCAGAGTCAGGATGGCTACGATGTTTTGAGGCATAAATAATTTGTTGAACAATGTGTCTGGAGGAGTCAATGGCAGGTCCCGCGGCTGGAGCGCCTACCTCGAGTGGGTCATAATAGGCGGCGAATGATACCTGCTTGACGGCTGTGGCGGTAGCCGCGGCTCTTTAGCGCAAAAAGAGAGATTTGCAATGTTACAGCGCCAGGAACTGAGAAAAGCCGGCCTCAAGGTCACGCTGCCCCGCCTGAAAATACTGGAAATCCTGGCAGGCCATGGACAGCGTCATCTAAGCGCCGAAGATATTTACAAGGAATTGCTGGATACCGGCGAAGACATCGGGCTTGCAACGGTTTATCGGGTGCTGACGCAATTCGAATCGGCCGGCCTGGTTCACCGGCACAATTTCGAAGGCGGGCACTCCGTCTTCGAGGTCGACGAAGGCGAGCACCACGATCACATGGTCTGCGTGGAGACCGGCGATGTCGTTGAATTCATGAACGAGGAAATCGAACGTTTACAAAAAGACATCGCCCACAAGCACGGTTACGAACTCATCGACCACAGCCTCGTCCTGTATGTAAAACCGCTGAAGAAGGACGCCTGACCGGTCAGGCGCGTTTTGCCGCGCGCTTTTTTTTCTTTTTGGACTTGTTGCCTGCCCGCTCGAGCATCTCGGCGGCGTGCTCACGCGTTCGGCCGGTTATTTCCACGCCGCCAAGCATGCGCGCAAGCTCTTCCACGCGCTCCCCGTTTTTCAGCACGCCAACCGTCGTGCGGGTCGATTTTCCGTCCGTTAGTTTGTTGACGCGCAAATGATGGTGAGCCTGACTTGCCACTTGCGGCAAATGAGTGACGCACAGCACCTGTCGGGAGTTTGCCAGTTCGCCCAGCCGCCGGCCGACCATTTCCGCGATGCCACCACCGACACCGGAATCCACTTCATCAAAGATCATCGTCGGAATGCTGCTGCCATCGCTGACAATGACCTGGATCGCTAGACTCATGCGTGATAACTCGCCACCCGAGGCGATTTTTGCCAGTGGCTGGGGGCTTTGACCGGGGTTTGCGCTGATCAGGTATTCGACATCTTCCATACCGTATGCGCGAGCGGCGTCGTCAGCGCGCGCGCTGAGCCGCACCTCGAATACACCGCCCGGCATGCCCAAGTCTGCCATCGCGTTCGTGACGTTCTGCGCGAGCTTTTTCGCGGCCTTCTGGCGACCCTTGCCGAGTATTGCTGCTGCATCGCGAAATTTTTCGGCTGCCTGCTGTGTTTTTGAGGCCAGTTCAGCGCCGCGTTGTTCGATATTCTGCAGGCTTTCGAGCTCGGCACCCAGTCGAACACGCAGCGTTGCCAGCTCCGTCGGTTCCAGTTTGTGCTTGCGCGCAATCGTTTTGATCGCATCCAGACGATCCTCAATCCACTCGCGCCGCGCCGGATCGGCATCCAGGTCCTCAGCGCAGCGCTGCAACTGATCCGCTGCTTCCGCGACCTGGATTACGGCTTCCGCAAGCAGGCCGCGCGCCGTTGCAAGGCGCGTGTCAAACTCGACTAAGGGCTCCAGTGTCTGCTGTGCGCGGGCCAACAGCTGGTGCGCATTCTGCTGTTCAGCTTCGTATATTTGCTGTAGCGCGTTTGCCAGACCGTCCGCGATGCGGCCGCTGTTGAGCAATTTTTCTCGCTCATGCTGGAGCGCTTCCAGTTCGCCGTCGCTTGCATCGAGACCATCGAGTTCGCGAATCTGAAACTCCAGAAGTTCGAGTCGGGCGGCTTTGTCCGAGTTGCTGTTTTCCAGTTCGCGCAATTCTTCGGCCAGCGTTTGCCAGTCGTCAAATGTCACGGCAGTTTTCCGGGCCTGTGCGGTTAAGCCACCGAAATGGTCCAGCAGTTCGCGCTGTACGTCGCGTCGCGCGAGCGACTGATGAAAATGCTGGCCGTGAATATCAAGCAGCAATTCGCCTAATTGTTTGAGGCCTTGCAGATTGGTTGCAGTGCCGTTGACGAAAGCGCGCGATCGCCCGTCAGCGCCAATGACCCTGCGCAATACACAATCATCGTCACTGTCGAGCGCCTGCTCGATAAGCCATTCGCGCGCGTGCTCGAGTTTCCGGACGTCGAACTGCGCCGAGATATCAGCGCGTTCGGTGCCTTCGCGCACGAGGCCTGCACTGCCACGTTCGCCCAGCACCAGCGCAAGCGCGTCAACAAGAATGGATTTGCCCGCGCCGGTTTCGCCGGTGAGCACCGTCATGCCTGCCTCGAAGTCGACCTCAACCTCATCGACAATGGCAAAGTTGCGAACTTGTAAACTCGTTAACACCGGCAGCTAGTCCGTCTCGTACGGAGCAGGGTTGCGTTGCCGACTGTCCCGCCCCCAGTGCAGCTTCGAACGCAGAATTTCGTAATAGTCATAGCCGGGCGGATGGATCAAGCGTACGCGGTGTCCTGCATCGCGGACAATCAAGCGGTCCTCGGGCAGCAAGTCGCCGATCGTGTGCCCGTCGACCGTGACTTCGGCCTTGGTATCGATACGCCGGAGCACTTTAACCTCGACCTGGACCGATGCCGGCACAACGATCGGCCGGTCGCTCAGCGTATGCGGACAAATCGGCACCAGGACCAGCGCATCGAGAGCAGGCTCAATAATGGGTCCGCCGCAGCTCAAGGCGTACGCAGTGGACCCTGTTGGCGTTGCGATAATCAGACCGTCACCCGAATGCGCGTTGACCAGGCGGCCGCCAATACGCGTTTCGAAATCGACCATGCGCCCGGTCTCACGCCGTTGTAAGACCACGTCATTCAGTGCAAACGCGGTGCCGTCAACAGCGCCGTCACGGTGTCGTTCGGCCAGCAACAACAGACGATTCTCCAGGTAGTAATCGCCGGCCAGGACCTGGTCTACGCTTTGCAGCATTTCGTCAGGAGTTATGTCTGCCAGGAATCCGAGTCGGCCGCGGTTCACTCCAAGTAACGGCACATCGTGTTGAAGGGCGATCCGGGCAGCGTGCAGCATGGTGCCGTCGCCGCCAACGGCAATAATCATATCCGACTGTTTCGCGACCGTTTGCTCAGTCACCTGGCGTGCGGCCAGATCGTCGTCGCCGGTGGCGTCCGTAATAACGTCAATACCGGCGCGCTGCAGATGCTCAACCAGGACCTGCATGGGCTCGGCGACGCGCGGGTCCGCATTGCGGCCGTGCAGTGCAATTGTCTTGAATTCCATACGCAATCTTGAGCCCGTTTGTTTCTTATCTGTGCGCGAACGCTTGTAGCGACAGGGATTGTTGCAAACTGCCGCCAAGCCGCCAAGCGCTATACCGACCCAGTTTGCCTCAATTGCCAGCCAGCCCGGCAGGTTTCTTCAGAGGAACAGGCTTGTACCGCGCCGTGCATGCGTATACTTTTTCGCCATGGCAAGGTCGTCGCATGCATGGAATGCCAGATTCACATGGCTAAACAGTCGTTAGATAACGCTCCCAGCGAACGCGCTCAGTACCTCCTGAAAGTGCTGATCCAGCGCTTCATTCGCGACGGGCAGCCGGTTGGCTCGCGCACCCTGAGCAAGGACTCCGGCCTTGAGCTAAGCCCCGCGACTATCCGCAACGTCTTGTCAGACCTCGAGGACATGGGCTTTGTGTCAGCGCCGCACACCTCCGCCGGCCGGGTTCCGACACCGCGCGGCTACCGCATGTTTGTCGATACGCTGGTCCAGTACAAGCGGCCGAAAGAAAAAGAGATTCTGCGTTTGCAAAAACGACTCGAGGGCACTGATGGCAACCCGGAGCAGCTGGTTAATTCGGTGTCCAGCGTTTTGTCTCGCCTGACCAGCCTGGCCGGTGTTGTCACGGTGCCGAAGGGGCAGCACGCCACCCTGCGGCAAATTGAGTTTTTGCCGCTTGCCGACAAGCGCGTGCTGGCCATTCTCGTTATAAACAATAAAGAAGTGCAGAATCGAATTCTGCATACGGATCACAACTACAGTGCCGATGAGCTGCAGCGCGCGGCCAATTTCATCAATGAAAATTATGCGGGCGTTGAATTAGCGGACGTGCATGCACGCCTTGTCGCGGACCTCGAGAATACGCGTGATTCAATGAACCAGGCGATGCTCGATATCGTCAGCGTTGCACAGTCGGCCATGGACGGCGCGACCGATCGCGAGGGAGGCTTCGTGGTCACGGGCGAGACCAACCTGATGGGCTTTGCCGAATTATCGGACATCGAGAAATTGAAGCGTCTGTTTGACGCGTTCTCGAAAAAGCGCTTGTTGATCGACCTGCTGGATCGCAGCATCAATGCAAACGGCGTGCAAATTTTTATCGGCGAAGAGTCCGGTCACCAGATCCTTGACGATTGCAGCGTCGTGACGGCGCCTTACCGAATCGACGACGACACGATCGGCGTCCTCGGCGTTATCGGGCCGACGCGTATGGCCTATGACCGCGTAGTCCCGATTGTCGAGGTCACCGCCCGGATGCTGGGATCCGCGCTCCACGGCCCGGATTAGCCTTTCACGCGCCACGTGGCCCTAAAATCCGCTCGGCAACCTTGATATTTGAATCCTGACCCCCAAACTCCCCACCTGATGCCGCGGGTCGCCAACGCCGCGCCTAGCCACAGTTAGATAGCGATTGGAGCAGATTTGACATGAATGGACAGCCCGAAAGTCCTGGCGCCGAAGAGCGCGAGTTTGGTGCAGACGATAGTCAGGACACGATGGACGCTGCAGTCGAAGATGATGGTCGTGCCGAGGCCGCTGGTCCTGAGGCGCTGCAAGCACTAGCAGATGAGAACTGGGACAAGTACCTGCGGGCGATGGCCGAGCTCGATAACGTGCGCAAGCGCGCAAGCCGGGACGTGCAAAACGCGCGCAAGTTTGCATTGGAGCCTTTCGCCCGGGACCTGCTGGACGTCCGGGACAGCCTCGAAATGGGTCTGAGCGCTGCCAGCGGCAGCGAGGGGGACGCCATTCGCGCCGGGTTCGAGGCGACCTTAAAACAGCTCGCCGCCATGATGGAGCGCTTCGGGATCGACGAAATCGACCCCCACGGTGAACCGTTTGATCCACAACTGCACGAGGCCATGACGACGCAGCCCACAGCTGATGCCGAGCCTGGCACCGTGTTGACGGTGTTCCAGAAGGGCTACTCACTGCACGGCCGGCTGCTGCGACCGGCCCGGGTGGTGGTGGCCGAGGCGGTCTCTGAAGCGGCGGGCAGCGAATAAGTTGCTGCTTGCGCTTGAAACGCCAATGAGAGCCCCCACTTTTCACGCAGATTTACAGTTTTACACAGAATTTCGGAGACACAGTTATGGGTAAAGTGATTGGTATCGACCTCGGTACCACCAATTCCTGCGTAGCAGTCATGGAGGGCGACAAGCCCAAGGTGATTGAGAACAGCGAAGGCGATCGTACGACGCCATCGACCGTTGCATTCGCGAAGGATGGCGAGGTGCTGGTCGGACAGTCGGCCAAGCGCCAGGCGGTGACCAACCCCGCCAACACCTTGTTCGCGGTGAAACGCCTTATTGGTCGCCGCTTCGACGACAAAGTCGTCAAGCGCGACATGGACATGGTGTCCTACAAGATCGTGAAGGCCGACAACGGCGACGCGTGGGTTGAGGCCAACGGCAAGGCAATGGCGCCGCCGGAGGTTTCCGCGCGCGTTCTGATGAAAATGAAAAAAACGGCGGAAGATTATCTCGGTGAGACGGTTACCGAGGCGGTCGTCACGGTGCCGGCCTACTTTAACGATTCACAGCGCCAGGCAACGAAAGATGCCGGTCGCATCGCGGGTCTCGATGTCAAACGCATCATCAACGAGCCGACCGCGGCAGCGCTGGCGTATGGCATGGACAAGAAGCGTGGCGACTCCAAGATCGCGGTCTACGATCTGGGTGGTGGCACATTCGACGTCTCCATCATTGAGATTGCCGAAGTCGACGGTGAACACCAGTTCGAAGTGCTGGCGACCAACGGCGATACGTTCCTCGGTGGTGAGGATTTCGATCTGCGAGTCATCCAATACCTCGTAGCGGAATTCAAGCGCGAGAGCGGTGTCGACATCAGCAAGGACCCCTTGGCGATGCAGCGGCTGAAAGACGCGGCTGAAAAAGCGAAAATCGAATTGTCATCCGGTCAGCAGACCGAGGTGAACCTGCCGTACGTTACGGCGGATGCGTCCGGGCCGAAGCACCTGAACATCAAACTGACTCGCGCGAAGCTTGAGTCACTGGTCGAGGAGCTCATTACCCGCACCATAGAACCGTGCAAGATCGCGTTGAAAGACGCCGGCCTGAAGGTAGGCGACGTTAACGACGTTATCCTGGTTGGCGGTCAGACGCGTATGCCGAAAGTGCAGGAGGCCGTGCAAAACTTCTTTGGTAAGGAGCCGCGACGGGACGTCAATCCGGATGAAGCCGTGGCGCTCGGTGCTGCGATCCAGGGCGGCGTGCTGGCCGGTGACGTCAAGGACGTATTGCTGCTGGACGTCACACCGTTGTCGTTGGGTATCGAAACGCTCGGCGGAGTCATGACCAAGCTGATCGAAAAAAATACGACGATTCCTGCCAATGCAGAGCAGGTATTCTCGACGGCCGATGACAACCAGACTGCGGTGACGATTCACGTGCTGCAAGGCGAGCGCGAACGGGCGCAGGACAACAAGTCACTCGGTCGATTCGATCTTGCGAATATCCCGCTGGCGCCGCGTGGCATGCCGCAGATTGAGGTGACGTTTGATATTGATGCAAACGGTATCCTGAACGTTTCGGCAAAAGACAAGGCAACCGGCAAGAGTCAGAACATCGTTATCAAGGCATCGAGCGGCCTGAGCGACGACGAGATCGAGAAGATGGTCTCCGATGCAGAAAGTCACGCGGAAGACGACAAGAAGTTCCGCGAACTGGTTGATGCACGCAATCAGGCGGATGGCATGATTCATGCGGCTGAGAAATCGCTCAAGGAACTGGGCGAGAAAGCCGGCGATGATGACACGTCGAAAATTGAAGCCGCGATCAGCGATTTGAAAACGGCATTGGACGGCGACGAAATCAGCGACATCGAGGCGAAGACCGCTGCCCTGGCAGAGGCATCTGCGGGTGTTGCACAAAAACTCTACGAGTCGCAGGCAGCCGATGCTGAAGGCGAAGGTACGCAGCCCGAGAATGATGGCGCTGGCGCAGACGACGGTGTTGTCGACGCGGAGTTCGAAGAAGTCGATGGCAAAGACAAGGACAAGTCGGACTGAGACTGACTCAGTAAGGCGCAAGAGACTGGCGGGCGCCTCATGGGCGTCCGCCTTTTTGACATAGAGGCCATATGGCAAAGCGCGATTACTACGAAATTCTGGGTGTGGGCCGTTCTGCCACCGAAGCCGAGATCAAGAAGTCGTATCGTCGGCTGGCGATGAAGCACCACCCGGACCGGAATAAGGATGACGACGCCGCCGCCAGCCGCTTTAAGGAGGCGCGCGAAGCCTACGATGTGCTTAGCAATAAGGAAAAGCGCGCGACCTATGACCAGTTCGGCCATGACGGTCTGCGTGCCAGTGCGGGGGGTGCGGGTGGCTTTAGCGCGGAAGGCTTTGGCGATATTTTCGGCGACGTGTTCGGCGATATTTTTGGCGGCGGTCGGCGCGGCCGCAGCCAGGTTTTTCGCGGCGCGGATTTGGGCTACGAGTTAAGGCTGGACCTTGAGAACGCGGTTGCCGGTGACACCGTAACAATAGAAGTGCCGACTCAGTCTGTGTGCGAAACCTGTGATGGCAGCGGCGCAAAGAAGGGCAGCGACCCGGTCAAATGCACGACCTGTGGTGGCGTCGGCCAGGTGCGCATGCAGCAAGGGTTTTTCTCTATCCAGCAAACCTGCCCGGCGTGCAAAGGCGCGGGAACGGTCATCGCCGATCCCTGCGAACCCTGTCACGGCCGCGGCCGCGTCGCGCGCACGAAAAACCTCTCCGTGAAAGTTCCGCCCGGGGTCGATGACGGCGACCGGATACGGCTCTCCGGCGAAGGCGAGGCAGGACGAAACGGTGGACCGCCGGGCGACCTCTACGTCGAAATCCGGATCAACCCGCACAAGATATTCACGCGCGAGGGCGCGGACCTGAACTGCGAGGTGCCGGTAAGTATTACAACGGCCGCGCTGGGCGGTGAAGTTGAGCTGCCGACGCTTGACGGCAATGTCTCGCTGAAAATTCCCGGCGGTACGCAATCGGGAAAGGTTTTCCGACTGCGCGGCAAGGGCGTGACGACCGTTCGCGATCGCCAGCAGGGTGATTTGTTTGCCCGGGTTGCCGTCGAGACGCCGGTTAAGCTGACGGAGGAGCAAAAAACCATGCTCAGGGATTTCGAAGCATCCGTCATGAAAGGCGGAGAGCGACATAATCCCCGGGCAGGCAGCTGGCTCGATACTGTCAAACGGTTTTTCGACCAAATCGGCCAGTCTTGATCGCCGCGGCGCGCGGCGATTCGTACGCTGCAGGCCGGGAGACGACGCATGTCCAATTTGAACGTTAGCTTGCTGGGAGCGGGCCGCATGGGCTGCGAGCTGCTGCGTGCTGTAGCCGCTGATGCGAATCGCTTTACGCTCGCCGGCCTTTGGGCGCGCTCGGACAGCAACATTCAATCTGAAGACATTGCTGACATCCTGGTTGCTGCCGGTGTGGAGCCGCGCAGCAGTTTGCCTTCCGCGATAGGGAATGCAGACGTTGTAATCGACTTTACCTTGCCAGATGCCACGGCCGAGATCGTTGCTGCGACTCGCTCGCTAGGCAAGCCGCTCGTTTGCGGCGTGAGCGGCATCAAATCGGCTGACATGCAGGCCCTGCGCGCAGCTGCCAACGATATCCCCGTTTTTTTTGCACGCAACATGAGCATCGGCATCGCCTTGCTAACGCGTAGCGCCGCGCTGGCAGGCGCCGTGTTGGGCACGGAATTCCAGATCGATATCGATGATCTTCACCACAAGCACAAACGCGATGCACCGTCAGGCACCGCGCTGTTGCTCGGCGAAGCGGTAGCCGAGGCGCGCGGGCAAGCGTTCGAGCAGGTTAAGTATTATGACCCGGAAGAATCGGGCGCCACGCGCGGGCAGGACGACATCGGTTTCAGCGTAAGGCGCGAGGGCAACCATCCGGGTACCCATGAAGTCCGTTTCACGAACGGTCGCGAACGCCTGGTATTCGGCCACGAGGTGAGTGATCGACGCGTTTTCGCGGATGGTGCATTACGCGCAGCGGGCTGGCTCCAGGGTAAGGCGGCTGGCTTCTACGGCATGCAGGACCTGCTGGCTGACCTCACACCGCGCCAAACGTGACGGCTGTGGCGCCGGCGGCTCGCGTTGAGTAAACTACGACGGGTCGCCTGACGGTTGGCGAATCCCTGAGCGGAAGGCGTGGTCCTTCCGCTTTTGTGCATCTAACGTCTTAAAACGGACGAAATGCACACAGCGTGAACTGAATTGAGGATTGTTGTTGACTACTGCTGCGTTACTCGCTCTTCAGGATGGCACTGTTTTTCGGGGTGTTTCTGTCGGCAGTGATGGCCAGACCATCGGTGAAGTAGTGTTTAACACGGCAATGACGGGCTACCAGGAAATTCTGACGGACCCGTCGTATTGCCGCCAGATCGTCACGCTGACCTACCCGCACATCGGTAATACCGGTACCAACAGTGATGACCACGAGTCGTCGCGTGTGCATGCATCCGGCCTGGTCATTCGGGATAGCTCAATGATCAACAGCAGCTGGCGCTCCGAGCGGAGCTTCCAGGATTTTCTGAGGCAGGCCAAGACGGTGGCGATTGCCGATATCGACACGCGCAAGCTCACCCGCATTCTCCGTGAAACCGGGGCGCAATCGGGCTGCATCATCGCCGGTGACGCTGACCCCGCGTTAGCCATCGCCCATGCGCGAAAGTTTCCCGGCATTGCGGGTATGGATCTCGCGAAATTCGTAACGGCGGATCGCAGCTACCAATGGAGCCACGGCAGCGATTTCGGCCGCAAGCCGCGCGTCCTGACGCGCCGCATCGCGCCTTATCATGTCGTTGCCTACGATTTCGGCATCAAGCGCAATATCTTGCGGCTGTTGTCGGACTTCGACTGCCGCATGACCGTTGTGCCTGCAACAACGCCGGCAGAAGAGGTGATGGCATTAAATCCATCGGGCGTTTTCCTGTCGAACGGTCCCGGTGACCCGGAGCCCTGCAATTACGCGATCGAGGCCATCCGTGCATTTATAGAGGCCGGTTTACCCGTGTTCGGCATTTGCCTCGGCCACCAGCTTCTGGCGCTCGCGGCCGGCGGCAAGACGGTCAAGATGAAATTCGGCCATCATGGCGCGAATCACCCGGTCCAGGACCTGCAGTCGGGCAGGGTATTAATTTCAAGCCAGAACCATGGCTTCTCGGTTGACGAGGCGTCTCTGCCCGCGGATGTCAAAGTGACCCACCGTTCGCTGTTCGATGGCTCGGTGCAAGGCATCGCTCTGAACGGTCGTCCTGCGTTCGGCTTTCAAGGCCATCCGGAAGCCAGCCCGGGGCCGCACGACCTTATCTTCCTGTTCGAGCGTTTCATCGCGGACATGGATGAGGTGATGCGCCGCAGCTCGCACGAGGCCTTGTCACTCAATTAGAAAAGACATAATAAACAATTAGTTATTAATATCTCTTAAAGCGAAATATCTTTATAAATCCCGTCCCGAAAGGCGGCTTTGCAGAGCACCATGCCCAAACGCAGCGACCTTAAAAGTATCTTGATCATCGGCGCAGGCCCGATCGTTATCGGCCAGGCCTGCGAGTTTGACTATTCCGGCACGCAGGCATGCAAAGCGCTGAAGGAAGAGGGTTACCGGGTGATTCTCGTGAATTCGAATCCGGCAACCATCATGACTGACCCGGAAACTGCGGACGCCATTTACGTCGAGCCAGTGGACTGGCGCGCGCTCGAACAGATAATTGCCCAGGAAAAACCGGATGCGCTGCTGCCAACGATGGGTGGCCAGACGGGGCTCAACTGTGCGTTGGACCTGGTGCGCGAGGGCGTGCTGGAGCGCCACGGCGTGGAGCTGATCGCGGCGTCGCGTGAGGCGATCGACATGGCGGAGGATCGCGAGAAGTTTCGTGAAGCAATGCGCGACATCGGACTGGAGACGCCGCGAGCCGAGATTGCGCATTCCCTCGAAGAGGCGATGGAAAAGCAGCAAGGCATCGGCTTCCCAACGATCATCAGACCGTCTTTTACGATGGGCGGGTCCGGCGGGGGCATTGCTTATAACCTCGAGGAGTTTTCTCGCATTGTTGCGCACGGCTTGGAAATGTCGCCGACGACCGAGGTGTTGCTCGAGGAATCCGTCGTCGGCTGGAAAGAATTCGAGATGGAGGTGGTGCGTGATCGCAATGACAATTGCATCATCGTTTGCTCCATTGAGAACCTCGACGCGATGGGCGTGCACACCGGTGACTCAATCACGGTCGCGCCGGCACAGACGCTGACCGATAAGGAATACCAGCGCATGCGTAACGCGGCCATCGACGTGCTTCGCAAAATTGGCGTCGAGACCGGCGGCTCGAACGTACAGTTTGCTGTCAGTCCTGAGAATGGGCGGCTGCTCGTAATCGAAATGAATCCGCGCGTTTCACGTTCGTCAGCGCTCGCGTCGAAGGCAACAGGCTTTCCGATTGCCAAGATTGCAGCAAAACTGGCCGTTGGCTACACGCTGGACGAACTGCAGAATGACATCACCGGAGGCGCGACGCCTGCGTCGTTCGAACCCAGCATCGATTACGTCGTCACGAAAATCCCGCGCTTTACGTTTGAAAAATTTCCGCGCGCAAATGACAGGCTGACCACCCAGATGAAATCGGTGGGAGAGGTCATGTCGTTCGGTCGGACCTTCCAGGAGTCTTTGCAGAAGGCACTGCGCGGTCTGGAAACCGGGGTTGCAGGACTCGATTCGAAGCTCGACCTGCTCAGCGACCCCAAGGATCTTGACGAGCTGAGACAGGAATTGCGTCTCCCCGGTGCGGATCGGCTGTGGCTCGTGGCCGATGCGTTCAGGCTCGGTTTTTCCGTTGCAGAGTGTGCCGAAATCAGCGGCATTGATCCCTGGTTTCTTGCGCAGATCGAAGACCTGGTGCGCGAAGAAGAAGCCGTAGCGAAGTCAGGAATGGATTCGCTGGACCCGCTCCGCATGTGGCAATTGAAACGCAAAGGGTTTTCCGATGAGCGCCTTGGCGACCTGACGGGCACGACGGACAAAGCGATTCGCAATCGCCGGCTCGAGCAAGGTATACGCCCGGTGTTCAAGCGCGTCGATACTTGCGCGGCAGAGTTTGCAACTACAACTGCCTATCTCTATTCGACCTACGAAGACGAGTGCGAAGCCGAACCGTCCAATCGCGACAAGATCATGATACTCGGCGGTGGCCCCAATCGTATCGGCCAGGGAATCGAGTTCGATTATTGCTGTGTGCACGCTTCTTTGGCGTTAAAAGCAGCCGGCTTTGAGACCATCATGGTCAACTGCAATCCGGAAACTGTCTCGACCGACTACGACACATCAGACCGACTGTACTTCGAATCCCTGACGTTTGAGGACGTCATGGAAATCATCGACAAGGAGCAGCCAAAAGGCGTCATCGTGCAGTACGGAGGTCAGACGCCTCTGAAACTGGCGCGCGATCTGGAAGCGGCGGGCGCACCTATAGTTGGTACGTCGCCCGATTCTATCGATCTCGCCGAGGACCGCGAGCGGTTTCAAAAGCTGGTCAACGAACTGCAATTGCGGCAGCCACCGAACAGTACCGCTCGCAATCGTGAAGAAGCTGTGCGGATGGGGGCCGATGTCGGCTACCCGCTCGTCGTGCGGCCGTCTTACGTGCTGGGCGGTCGGGCGATGGAAATCGTCTACGATGAAGAAGATCTGGACGCCTACATGCAGGCCGCCATCAACGTGTCTAACGACAGTCCCGTGTTGCTTGATCGTTTCCTCGATCTCGCAACGGAAGTCGATGTCGACCTGGTTTCCGATGGCACGGATGTCCTGGTCGGCGGCGTGATGGAGCACATCGAGCAAGCGGGTGTCCATTCGGGAGACTCCGGCTGTTCATTGCCGCCGTTTAGTTTGTCGTCCGATTTGCAGGAGGAGATGATCGAGCAGGCAATCAAACTTGCTAAAGGCCTGAACGTCGTCGGCTTGATGAACACCCAGTTCGCCATTCAAAACAACGATGTGTACCTGCTCGAAGTCAATCCGCGCGCGTCTCGCACCATTCCTTTTGTTTCGAAGGCGATCGGTCTGCCGCTCGCAAAAATTGCCGCGCGCGTCATGGTTGGTGAGTCACTCGCAAGTCAGGGCTATACGCAACAACGCAAGCCCGCCTACTTTTCGGTCAAAGAATCTGTGTTTCCCTTCGTAAAATTTCCCGGCGCGGACCCTATACTCGGTCCGGAAATGAAATCGACGGGGGAGGTTATGGGGATCGGCCGTTCGTTTGGCGAGGCCTACGCGAAAGCGCAGTTGGCATCTGGCGTAAAACTGCCGCGTTTTGGCGCGGCGCTATTAAGCGTGCGTGACCGCGACAAGGACGGTGCAATCTTGCTAGCCCGAATACTAGAAGCTCGCGGCTTCGAAATCGTCGCAACTCACGGCACTGCCAAATCGCTGGCAGAGGCTGGCATTCCCTGTCGCCGTGTCAACAAAGTAAGGGAGGGTCGGCCGCACATCGTTGATATGATCAAGAACAGTGAGATCGTTTTGATCGTAAATACCACGGAAGGTAAACAGGCCATTTCGGAATCGGAATCGATTCGCGGTGAGGCTGTTCGTAAAAACGTCACGTATTACACGACGCTTGGTGCGGCCATCGCAACCTGCCGGGCACTGGATCATCTGGATAATATTGAGGTTAATCGATTGCAGGACTTGCACGGTGAGATCGCGGCATGAATAAAGTGCCAATGACAGTTCGCGGCGCGGAGCTGCTGCGAGAAGAACTCAAGCGATTGAAATCTTCCGATCGTCCGCGCGTGATCAAAGCGATCGCAGAAGCGCGCGCACACGGCGATCTTAAGGAAAATGCGGAGTACCATGCGGCGAAAGAGCAGCAGGGTTTTATCGAAGGGCGCATTAAGGATATTGAAGGTAAATTGTCCAATATCCAGGTGATTGATGTCACAGCAATCGATGCGAAGGGCCGGATCGTCTTCGGATCAACGGTCGAGTTGATAGAGGAAGAAACAGGCGATAAGAAAATCTACACGATCGTCGGGGAAGACGAGGCGGACATCAAGACTGGAAAAATATCGTTTACATCGCCGATAGCACGCGCGTTGATCGGTAAAAATGAAGGCGACGAGGTGACTTTCTCAGCGCCTGGCGGTGAAATGCACTACGAAGTGATTGAAGTTCGCTATGAATAGGCCCGGGGCCGTCTCAAGCTTGCGGTAGCTTGACCTTCGGTTTCTCGTTGTTGCGTCGATAGAGCAACGCGACATTGCCGATGCGCGTTACGAGTTCGGCCGATCCGCGGGCGCAAAGATCGTCAATCAGGGTATTGCGCTGTCCCCGGTCGCCGGCTCGAACCTTTACCTTTATTAATTCGTGATGATCAATCGTGCTATTAAATTCTTTTAGTAAAGCGTCCGATATGCCCGCGTCTCCGACGATAATCACGGGGTTAAGGTGGTGGCCGATGCCGCGCAAATGTTTTTTCTGTGGTTCGGTCAGTTTCATGACCCGGAATTGTAGCAGCATCGCCAGCAACGCAGTGCTCAGCCGATGAGCAAGCCGCGCAGCAGTTCAGGCAGTTGGCGTGCCCGCCAGGAAAAAGACCCATACGTACAGAAGGCACGACAAGCCGGTTGGCGTTCCCGCGCCGTCTTCAAGCTCGAAGAAATTCTGAACAAAGAAAAACTATTGCGACCCGGTATGGTCTGTGTCGACTTGGGGTCCGCACCGGGCGGCTGGAGCCAATTCCTTGCGGAAACGCAAAAAGGGCGGCTGCGCATCATCGCAGTTGACCTGTTGCCGATGGAGCCGCTTCCGGACGTCGAATTCCTGCAAGGCGATTTTACCGAGCCCGCAGTGCTTCGTAAGCTCCTCGATTTGTTGGGAAAGCAGCGCGCTGACCTTGTATTGAGCGATATGGCACCCAATATCAGTGGAACGCGGGCGGTTGACCAGCCGCGGGCCATGTACCTCGCGGAGCTGGCGCTGGAGCTAGCACGCCAGGTTTTGAGAAAAGACGGAAGTTTTGTCTGTAAATTGTTTCAGGGCGCGGGATCTGAGGAATTTATCCGCGATGCTCGCAGCTCATTCAAACGGGTAAAAGTGAAGAAACCAGCGGCTTCCAGGCCAGCCAGCCGCGAGGTCTACTTGGTAGCGAGAAACTATCAACTGTAGTAGTGTCTAACGCTTAGACGCAGTCTAAAATGGTCGCTCAGGCGGCCGTTCCGGAATGCATCAGGGCCAGCCAGATGGATCAAATTTATTGTGAATGACCTGACCAAAAACATCCTCGTATTTATAGTCATCATCGTGGTGCTGCTGTCGGTGGTGCAAGGCTTGAGTGGCGTCAACGGGCCGCCGCCGCAGAAGGTCGACTATTCGGCATTTCTCGATGAAGTTAAGAACGGCAGCGTGCAGCGCGTGGAGTTCGACCAGGGCAAGCGCATCAACTTCGGTAACCGTGTGCCGTTGTCGAACTACACGATCAGTCCTGAGACTGACAACAACACGCTGATCGGACTGCTTGAAGAGTACAACGTGAATTTCACCGGCGAGGAGCCGGAGAGGCAGAGCCTGATCGGGCAGCTACTGATCAGCTCGTTCCCGATCCTCTTGCTGATCGGGGTCTGGATCTATTTCATGCGCCAGATGCAGGGCGGTGGTGGTGGCCGCGGTGCGATGACCTTCGGCAAGAGCAAGGCACGCCTGCTGGGCGAAGATCAGGTCAGCGTCTCCTTCGCGGACGTTGCCGGGATCGAAGAAGCTAAAGCCGAGGTCTCGGAGATCGTCGATTTCCTGCGCGACCCGAGCAAGTTTCAGCGCCTTGGCGGCAAGATACCCAAAGGCGTATTAATGGTCGGTCCTCCCGGAACCGGCAAGACCTTGTTGGCGCGCGCGATTGCCGGCGAGGCCAAAGTACCGTTTTTCACCATCTCGGGTTCCGACTTCGTTGAAATGTTCGTCGGTGTTGGCGCCTCGCGCGTGCGCGACATGTTTGAGCAAGCCAAGAAGCAGGCGCCGTGCATTATCTTTATTGATGAGCTGGATGCTGTTGGTCGGCACCGTGGTGCGGGCCTTGGCGGCGGACATGACGAACGTGAGCAGACGCTGAACCAGATGCTGGTGGAGATGGACGGCTTTGAGGGTAACGAGGGCATTATCGTTATCGCGGCTACTAACCGTCCCGACGTGCTCGATCCCGCGCTGCTGCGGCCGGGCCGTTTCGATCGCCAGGTCGTCGTGCCACTGCCGGATATTCGCGGTCGCGAACTCATTCTGAAAGTGCACATGCGTAAAGTTCCGCTCGATGATGATGTCGACGCCGCAATCATTGCGCGTGGCACGCCAGGTTTTTCGGGTGCGGATCTCGCCAACCTGGTGAATGAAGCTGCGTTGTTTGCGGCGCGTGCCAACCGGCGCGTCGTTAGCATGGATCAGTTCGAAATGGCGAAAGACAAAATCATGATGGGTACCGAGCGACGCTCGATGGTCATGAGTGAAAAAGAGAAACTCAATACCGCCTATCACGAGGCCGGCCATGCGATTGTGGGCTACTGCGTGCCGGACCATGATCCCGTGCATAAAGTCACGATTATTCCTCGAGGGCGTGCATTGGGTGTGACGATGTACCTGCCCGAGGAAGACAAGTACAGCATTTCGAAAGAACGTCTCGAGAGCAACATCTCTTCCTTGTTTGGCGGTCGCCTCGCAGAAGAAATGACCTTGGGACCCAACGGAGTCACGACAGGTGCCTCGAACGATATCGAGCGCGCCACCGACATCGCCCGCAACATGGTGACCAAGTGGGGACTGTCCGAGAAGCTCGGTCCACTAACCTACAGTGAAGACGACGGCGAGGTGTTTCTCGGCAGATCGGTGACACAGCACAAGCAGGTCTCGGCGGAAACCGCGAATACCATCGATGAAGAGGTTCGCGCGATCATCGATCGTAACTACGATCGCGCCAAACGAATTCTTACGGAAAACACGAAGAAGCTGGAAGTGATGGCCAAGGCGTTGATGAAATACGAAACCATCGATTCCACGCAAATCAAGGACATCATGGAAGGGCGTGAACCGCAGCCGCCGGCAGGCTGGGATGATCATGGCGATACGCCGAAACCTGGCAAGGACCGGCGTCCGGATCCGGAGACCGCTGGCACCATCGGCGGTCCCGCGAGCGAACACTAACTAACTTCTCTAAACGAACAACAGCGAGCGGCGAGGTATTATCGCCGCTCGCTTTTTTTTTGCGATGACGCTATGCAATTGACTCTCGGAAAACATGTTCTGGACCTGACGCGCCCAAAAATTATGGGAATCTTGAACGTCACGCCGGATTCGTTTTCAGATGGCGGCGATTTCGTTGCCCGAGAGACTGCGGTGCAACATGCGCTCGCGATGGTCGCCGATGGAGCGGATATTATCGACGTCGGGGGTGAATCGACGCGTCCGGGTGCGAACGAGGTATCGGTCCGTGACGAGATCGCTCGTGTTGTGCCGGTGATTGAAGCGCTGGCCGGCGAATGCTCTGTTCCTTTATCAGTTGACACCAGCAAGCCGGAGGTCATGCGCGCCGCAGTTGCTGCCGGCGCGACACTGGTCAACGACGTGTACGCGCTGCAGCGCCCGGGCGCCGTCGAGGCGGTGTGCGAGCTGGCCGTGGGGGTGTGTCTGATGCATATGCGCGGAACGCCACGTAGCATGCAGGAAAACCCGACTTATGATTCCGTGCCTGATGAAGTCGCGCAGTTTTTAGACAGGCGAGTGGCGCATTGTGAGGCATCGGGCATCGCGCGGGAGCGCATTATTGTCGACCCTGGCTTCGGCTTCGGTAAAACCGATGAACATAACCTGTTGCTGCTGAGCCGGCTGGACAGGATCGTCGATTTGGGCCGGCCTGTTCTGGTCGGCCTTTCACGTAAGCGCACGCTGGGCAACCTTACCGGGCGAGCGGCGAAAGATCGGGTGGCTTCAGGTATTGCGGCCGCAGTCTTGGCTGTGGAGCGCGGGGCGCATATAGTGCGCACACACGATGTCGCAGCAACGGCCGACGCGCTGGCGGTAGTTGCGGCCTCGGCGGCGGTGCTGAAGACACATAAGCAAAGCGAAGCCAAAAAATGACTAAAAAATATTTCGGGACAGACGGGGTCCGCGGTCCCGTCGGCAAAGACCCGATGACCGCCGATTTCGCCCTGCGACTCGCCAGCGCAGCTGCCAGGGTGCTCGTGCCATCGGGCGGCACGGTGTTGATTGGCAAGGACACGCGTCTCTCTGGCTATATGTTCGAGTCTGCACTGGAGGCAGGTTTCGTTGCTGCCGGCGCCAACGTTTTGCTGCTGGGTCCCTTGCCGACTCCCGGTATCGCCTTCCTGACTCAGCAATTCACGGCAGACCTCGGCGTCGTCATCAGCGCATCGCACAATCCTTACTACGATAACGGCATCAAGTTTTTTGATGGCAAAGGCTCGAAGTTGCGTGATGAGGAACAGGACCAGATTGAAAGTTTCCTGCACGAGCCGGCCATTACCCGCGAGTCCAGCAAACTCGGCAAAGCCAAACGTATTGATTCAGCGCGCGATCGCTACCAGGAGTTTTGTACCTCAACGTTTCCGGCGGATAGCAATCTCGAAGGTATGAAGATCGTATTCGACGGCGCGAACGGTGCGGGCTACAAGGTCGGACCGCGGGCGCTGAATGAGCTGGGCGCGGCCGTTATTCCCATCGGTTGCTCGCCCAACGGCCGGAACATCAACGATGGCTGCGGCTCAACCCAGCCGGAGCTACTTCAGCAAACAGTACCCGCAGTGGGCGCGCAGGCGGGTATTGCGCTCGATGGTGACGGTGATCGACTCATCATGACCGATGAAAACGGTGTGCTGCTGGACGGCGATCAGCTTCTTTATATATTAGCCACCGCCCGCCAGCAGGAAGGCCTGCTCACCGGGCCCGTTGTCGGTACGGTAATGAGCAATCTCGGTCTGGAGCACGCGTTTCGCGACCTTGGCATTGAATTTATGCGGGCACAGGTTGGTGACCGGTATGTACTCGAAGCACTGCGGGCCCACGGCGGCATTATCGGTGGCGAAACGTCGGGCCACATGATCTGCCTCGACAAGACCACCACCGGCGACGGGCTGATTAGCGCACTACAAATTCTTGCGGTGATGAAGCAAACGGGCAAGAGCCTGTCACAACTGGCAGGTGGCATGCCCAAGTATCCCCAAACGCTGCTCAACGTGCGCACGGAGCGCCGGCTCGATCCTGGGCAATCCACGGCGATCCAGAGCGCGGTCTCGAAAGCGGAGGTTGAGCTTAAAGACAACGGGCGGGTGGTACTGCGGGCCTCCGGCACAGAGCCTGTCATCCGCGTCATGGTGGAGGGCAGGGACGAAACGCAGGTCCTGGCGCTGGCGGAACGACTCGCCGCCGTGGTTGCCGAGGCGGCGGCCTGAGGCTTGTCCGGCCTTGCTTTGGCTCGTCACGCGTTGATTTGAGCTGATCTGCCGGGTATCCTTGCGCGCCTTTTACGCCGCCCACCCGACGAGACCGAGATGCGCAGCTACCTGGTAGCAGGAAACTGGAAAATGAACGGTAGCCGCGCGGCCAACGCCGCTTTGCTACGCGGCTTGCGTGACGGCTTTACGGGCTCGCCCGGGGTCGAAATGCTGGTCTGTCCGCCGTTCCCTTACCTGGCCGACGTCGCCCGTGAGCTCGAAGGCAGCGCAATTCGGCTGGGGGCGCAAAATGTCTCGCAACATGAGTCTGGCGCCTTCACCGGCGAATGCTCCGCGGCGATGCTGAGTGACGTGGGCTGTAGCTACGTAATCGTCGGTCATTCCGAACGACGCGCGTTGATGGGAGAGACCAGCGAGGACGTTGCGGCAAAATTTGTCGCGGCCTTGTCAGGCGGGTTGCGACCCATTCTGTGTGTCGGCGAATCGCTTGATGAGCGCGAAGCAGGGCACACGGAAGCCGTTATTGATGAGCAGCTCGATGCGGTCTTGCAAGCGGCCGGGGTCTCGACCTTTGCCGAGGCGGTTGTAGCTTACGAGCCGGTTTGGGCGATCGGGACCGGAAAATCTGCGAGCCCGCAGCAAGCAGAAGACGTGCATGCTCACATTCGGGCGCGCGTTGCCGGCCACGATCGACAGGTTGCGGACAAATTGCAGATCCTCTACGGCGGGAGTGTCAAAGGTGACAATGCCGCCGGCTTGTTTTCCAAAGGGGATATTGATGGTGGTCTGATTGGCGGCGCGTCGCTGAAGGCCGATGATTTTTTGGCGATTGCCACAGCGGCAATGGCCCAGGATTGAGACAGATATGAATACTATGCAAACCGTGGTTCTGATTGGCCACACCCTGATAGCCGTGCTGATTATTGCGCTGGTGTTGTTGCAGCGTGGCAAAGGCGCCGATGCGGGGGCGGCGTTCGGCGCCGGTGCTTCCGGCACGGTGTTCGGAGCACGTGGCAGCTCCAGTTTTTTCTCGCGCATGACGGCAATTCTGGCAACGGCGTTCTTTGCGAGCAGCCTGACACTGGCTTACATGAGCAGCCAGCGCGTGTCGGAGGTGCCCGCCAGCCTCATCGAATCCGTACCGCTGACCGAGGACGAGGCGCCCGCAGAAGCGAATGATCTGCCGGACCTGCCGGCAATGGAGCCTATCGACGGTGATGCTCCCCCGGTCGACATGCCGCAGCTGGAAAGCGATCAGCCAATCGACGTACCGCAGTAAGCTCTTCGGAATTCACGCTCCAGCCGATGTGGTGGAATTGGTAGACACGCTGTCTTGAGGGGGCAGTAGCGCAAGCTGTGCCGGTTCGAGTCCGGCCATCGGCACCAAACTGAAAGCCTCCCCAGGCGCTGCCCGGGGAGGCTTTTGTAATTTCAGGCCCCGCGCAGTCGTCTGTTGCCGGCTCTTGAGCGACCTTTTGCCAGAAACGCGCGCGGCTGCTGCTGCGAGAATCTCGATTTGTTACGAAAAACTTCCGCCCACATTCGTTGAAGGGCTGTTATCCGAGTCTTGCGGACTGATACAATACTGTCCGCAACAAATCCTGAAAGGACAATTACTTGACCAGCTTTTCCCATGCTTGAAAATTATTTGCCCGTCTTGATCTTTCTGGGTGTCGCGACCGGCATCGGCGTGCTTTTGTTGGTGCTGGGCTTCCTGTTTGGCGGCGGCGAGAAAGACAGCGAAAAACTCTCGGCCTATGAGTGCGGCTTTGAGCCGTTTGAGGACTCGCGCAACAGATTTGACGTGCGTTACTACCTCGTCGCCATTCTCTTCATAATTTTTGATCTGGAAATTGCCTTCCTGTTTCCCTGGGCGGTATCGCTGGACACCATCGGCGGATTCGGCCTCATTGCGATGGGCATATTTCTTGCGATCCTCGTCGTCGGCTTCGTCTATGAATGGAAGAAGGGGGCGCTGGAATGGGATTGAATACGGCAGCCAGGGAAGCGCCACCCACGGCGGCCGAAGGGGCGGGACAAAGCCTGCAGAAAAAAGGCTTCGTCGTCACCTCGGTTGATTCGGTTATAAATTGGGCCAGAACTGGTTCGCTGTGGCCGATGACCTTTGGATTGGCCTGCTGTGCGGTCGAAATGATGCACGCCGGCGCTGCTCGCTACGATCTTGACCGCTTTGGCATCATATTCCGCCCAAGCCCCCGGCAGTCCGATGTCATGATCGTCGCCGGGACGCTCGTCAACAAGATGGCGCCGGCCTTGCGCAAGGTTTATGACCAGATGCCGGAACCGCGCTGGGTCGTATCGATGGGCTCTTGCGCGAATGGCGGCGGCTACTACCATTATTCCTATGCTGTAGTGCGCGGTTGCGATCGCATCGTGCCCGTTGACGTCTACGTGCCGGGTTGCCCGCCGACTGCGGAGGCGCTCGTGTACGGTCTGATCCAGTTACAGAAGAAAATTCGCCGCACCAACACCATTGCCCGGTAGCGCGACCAGAAAATGACAGAAAAATACGAGACTCTAGCGGCTCGCATTGCGGAGCGCTTTGCCAACGATGTCACGCGAGTGCCGTCAACTTGTGGTGAGCTGACCTTCGAGGTTGCGAAGGACTCCTTGCTGGACGTTGCGACCGCTATTCGTGATGAATTCGCGTTTGAGCAACTCATCGACGTCTGCGGCGTCGATTATTTGACTTTTGGCCAGGACGAATGGAAGACCGAGGATGCGACCGAGTCTGGTTACAGTCGCGGCGTCGTGCGCGAGCCGGTTATCCTCGATGAGTCCGAAACATTCGATGCGCGTCGCTTTGCCGTGGTCTATCACCTGCTTTCAGTGGCCAATAACCTGCGCTTGCGGTTGCGCGTGTATACGGGCACAGACAATCCGCCCGTTTTGAAGTCCCTGGTGCCGGTCTGGAATTCTGCGAACTGGTTCGAGCGTGAGGCCTTCGACATGTTTGGCGTGTTATTCGAAGGGCATCCTGACCTACGTCGTGTCCTGACAGATTACGGATTCATTGGTCACCCGTTTCGCAAGGACTTCCCGTTGTCGGGCAACGTCGAGGTGCACTATGACGCTGAGAAAGGTCGCGTGGCCTATCAGCCTGTCAGCATCGAGCCGCGCACGCTGGTTCCTCGTGTGATTCGCGACGACAACCGTTACAACCCCGATATAAAGGATGTCGTGAACGATGGCTGAGATTCAGAACTACACGATGAATTTCGGTCCGCAGCATCCGGCCGCGCACGGCGTATTGCGACTCGTGCTGGAGATGGACGGCGAGGTAATTCAGCGAGCAGACCCGCACGTCGGGCTGCTGCACCGTGGTACCGAGAAACTGGCTGAGTCCAAGCCCTACAGCCAAAGCATCGGCTACATGGATCGACTCGACTACGTGTCGATGATGTGTAACGAGCACGGCTATGTTCTCGCGATCGAAAAACTGCTCGGCATTAAGCCGCCCGAGCGCGCCCAGTACATCCGCGTCATGTTCGACGAGATCACGCGCGTCCTGAACCACCTTATGTGGTTGGGCGCACACGGTCTCGATATCGGCGCAATGACGATGTTCCTGTATTGCTTCCGTGAGCGCGAAGACCTGATGGACTGCTACGAGGCGGTGTCAGGCACGCGCATGCATGCGACTTACTACCGACCGGGCGGCGTATACCGCGATTTGCCCGAGTCGATGCCGAAGTACCAGGCGTCAAAGTGGCGCAAGCAAAAAGATGTCGATCAGCTGAATGAAGCACGGAGCGGCTCCATGCTCGATTTCATCGAAGCCTTTACCGAAAAATTTCCAGGTTGCGTTGACCAATATGAGACGCTGCTGACGAACAACCGTATCTGGAAGCAACGCACAGTGAACATCGGTGTTGTATCGCCAGAGCGCGCTTTGGCGCTTGGTTTTACCGGCCCGATGATCCGTGGATCCGGCATCGAGTGGGATCTGCGCAAGAAACAGCCGTATGCTGCGTATGACAAAATAGACTTCGATATTCCGGTTGGCGTAAACGGTGACTGTTACGACCGTTACCTCGTGCGTGTTGAGGAGATGCGCCAGTCAAACCGTATCATCAAGCAATGCGTCGATTGGTTACGAGCGAACTCCGGTCCGGTGATGGTTGACGACCACAAAATTGTCCCGCCGACCCGTGTCGAGATGAAAGATGACATGGAGTCGATGATTCACCACTTCAAATTATTTACCGAGGGCTACTCGGTGCCGGAAGGGGAGGCTTACGCGGCAGTCGAGGCACCCAAAGGCGAGTTTGGCGTTTACATGATTTCAGACGGCGCGAACAAACCCTACCGGGTCAAGATTCGTGCCCCCGGTTTTGCGCACATCGCCGCCATGTCAGAAATGGTGGAAGGACACATGCTGGCCGATGTCGTTGCCGTTATCGGCACGCAGGATATTGTTTTCGGTGAGATCGATCGATGAGTGAAACGAACGAACTGTCGCACCACGTGCGCGAGGAAATTGATCGCTGGACGGCGCGTTTCCCGGAGGACCAGAAACGCTCGGCCGTTATCAGCGCGCTGCATGCTGCACAGCACGAGAACAAGGGATATTTAACCACTGAGCTGATGGACGGTGTTGCAGAGTACCTCGGTCTGCCGCCGATCCAGGTCTACGAAGTGGCAAGTTTCTATTCGATGTTCCAGACGAAGCCTGTCGGGCGTCATGACGTCGCAATTTGCACGAACGTGTCATGCATGTTGCGCGGGGCCGATGACATTGTCGAATATGCCGAAAGAAAACTCGGCATCAAGCTGGGCGAGAGCACGGCCGATGGTCGCGTGTTCCTGAAAAAAGAAGAGGAGTGTCTTGCCGCCTGCTGCGGAGCGCCGATGATGATGGTCGATCACAAGTATCATGAAAACCTGACGATCGAGCAGGTTGACGAAATTCTGGACGGGCTGGACTAATGGCTTACGAACAAAATCTCGTTTGCTGGCACACCTTTGATTCGCCCGAATCGTGGACGCTCAAGACCTATGAGGCGGACAACGGTTATGAGTCGTGGCGCCGCATATTAAAAGGTGAGTTGACGCCGGAGCAGATCATCGACGAGGTAAAGGCATCGGGCTTGCGCGGCCGCGGCGGCGCGGGATTCCCGACCGGCCTTAAATGGAGCTTTATGCCGCGCACCGCGCCGGGCCAGAAATATCTCGTGTGCAACTCGGACGAAAGCGAGCCTGGCACCTGCCATGATCGCGAAATTCTGCGCGGCAATCCGCACGCGTTGATCGAGGGCATTGCAATCGCGGCTTATTCGATGGGTGCAACGGTCGCCTACAACTACGTCCGGGGCGAATTCATGGATGAGCCGTTCCCGCGCTTCGAGGCTGCGCTGGAGGAGGCTTACGAGGCCGGCTTGTTCGGTAAGAACATCGAGGGATCCGGTATCGATCTCGACATCTACGCGTTCCTTGGCGCCGGTGCCTACATTTGCGGTGAGGAAACCGCGTTGATTGAATCGCTGGAAGGCAAGCAGGGCAAGCCTCGCTTCAAGCCGCCGTTTCCGGCGAATTTCGGCCTGTACGGCAAGCCGACGACGATTAACAACACGCAAAGCCTCGCCAGCGTTCCTTCAATCATGCGCAAGGGGGCGGCCTGGTTCGCTGGACTGGGCCCGGAGAATTCGGGCGGCACCGCGCAATTCTCCGTCAGCGGTCACGTCGAGCGTCCCAGCAATCTTGAATTGCCGATGGGGATTCCGTTCAAGGATTTGCTCGAGCTGTGCGGCGGCATCTGGAAGGGCAGGAAATTGAAAGCCGTTATTCCCGGCGGCTCATCGGTCCCCGTGTTGCCCGCCGACATCATCATGGACTGCACGATGGATTACACCTCGCTGCAACAGGCAGGTTCGTCCTTTGGCACCGGTGCCGTGATGGTGATGGACGATACGACCTGCATGGTCAGGGTCTTGCGCCGTATCTCCCGCTTTTACATGGCGGAGTCCTGCGGCCAGTGTACGCCGTGCCGGGAAGGCACCGGCTGGCTGTATCGGATGCTGACTCGCATTCTCGAAGGTGAGGGTCGTCACGAAGACCTCGATCGTCTCGTGCAGGTTGCGAACAAGATCGAAGGCCACACGATCTGCGCGCTGGGTGATGCCGCGGCGTGGCCGGTACAGAGTTTTCTGCGCCACTTCCATCATGAGTTCGAGTACATGGTGGAGCACGGCGGCCGCAGTATCGTCGAGGGCGGTGCCGAGGCTGCTGCATGAGCGACGATACGGTTAAAATCGAAGTCGATGGCGAGACAGTTGAAGCTCGGAAAGGACAGATGCTTATCGAGGTGACGGATCGAGTCGGCGCCTATGTGCCGCGTTTCTGTTACCACGAAAAGTTAAGCATCGCGGCGAATTGCCGCATGTGCCTCGTCGAAGTCGAGAAAGCACCCAAACCGCTGCCGGCCTGCGCCACGCCGGTCAATGACGGCATGAAGGTTTTTACGCGTTCGCCGAAAGCGATTGCCGCGCAAAAAGCGACAATGGAATTCCTGTTGATCAACCACCCGCTGGATTGCCCGATTTGCGATCAGGGCGGCGAGTGCGAGTTGCAGGACCTCGCGATGGGCTACGGCCGCGATATTTCCCGTTACAACGACGGCAAGCGGGTCGTAAAAGACAAGGATCTCGGGCCGCTCGTCTCGACCGACATGACGCGCTGCATACACTGCACGCGTTGCGTTCGATTCAGCGAGGAAATCGAGGGCCTGCAGGAACTCGGCACGGTCGGTCGCGGCGAAAACATGCGCATCAGCATGTATATCGAAAAGGCCGTCGACCACGAGTTGTCAGCAAACATTGTTGACCTTTGCCCGGTTGGCGCATTGAACAATAAGCCCTACCGTTACAGCGCCCGGTCGTGGGAAATGGTGCAGCGTGCGAGCGTTTCCCCGCATGATTGTGCCGGCTCCAATATGTTCGCGCACACGCTGCGGGGTACCGTGAAGCGGGTCGTGCCGCGCGAGAACGAAGAGATCAATGAAACCTGGATCGCAGACCGTGACCGGTTCAGCTACCAGGGCATTTACAGCGACGAGCGATTGCCGCAGCCGCGCATGAAAGTGGACGGCAACTGGCAAAACGTCGGCTGGGAAGCTGCGCTCGAAAAACTGGCGGGCGTGCTGCGCGACAGCGACACGGAAAAAACAGGTTTGCTGGCATCGCCCGGCGCGACGCTCGAAGAGGCGCACCTGCTGGCGCGGCTTGCAGAAGGTCTCGGCACGGCCAATATTGATCATCGCCTGCGGCAACGCGATTTTGCCGACCAGGACAACGATCCGCTGATGCCGGGTCTCGGCTGCAGCATCGCCGATATTGAGTCGCGTGATGCGCTCCTGGTCGTCGGTTCCAACCTGCGGCGCGAAGTGCCGATCCTTGCACACCGCGTCCGCAAAGCGGCGGTCGGCGGTGCCAACGTCGCCTTTATTAACCGCGAACGCTACGAATACCATTTTCCCGTCGCGCATTACCTGCAGGAAGACGGGCTGGTGGCGCAGCTTGCAGGCGTGGTGGTTGCGCTGGGCGCGAGCGGCAAGTTACCTGCTACCGTGCAGGCACTGTGCGAGGGCGTAGCGCCGACCGCGGCACAACAAGCGATCGCCGATATGCTGAAAGCGGCGGAACAGGGCCACGTCGTGCTGGGGCATATTGCTGTCAGGCACCCGGCATATTCAGCGCTCCGTGCGCTCGCGGCGGCGATCGCAGAGCTCAGTGGGGCGGGCGTGGGCGTCCTGTCTGAAGGACCCAATGCCGCTGGCGCGTGCCTGGCGGGCGTTCTGCCGCATCGCTCGGCGGGAGGCACGCCGCGGGCGAAAGCAGGTCTTTGCGCGAGCGACATCGTCGCGGGGGAACTCGACGCCTGCCTGTTGTTCGGTCTGGAGCCGGACCATGATCTGGCCGCGGCCGGCGCCGCAGAAGCGCTGGCCAAACATAAGTTCGTAGCAGCGTTCACCAGTTACGAATCGGACGCGCTAAACGAGGTCGCGGACCTCTTGCTGCCCATCGGCACGTTCGCCGAGTCAGCCGGCACCTACGTTAATTGTGAAGGCCGCTGGCAGAGTTTTCGCGGCATAGCGAACCCCGTTGCAGAAGCGCGGCCGGGTTGGAAGGTCCTGCGCGTGCTCGGCAACCTGCTCGACTTTGACGCATTTGAATATCAGACCAGCGAAGATGTGCGTGACGAACTGCAGGCGGTTGTGGGTGATTCGGCCGGGTCGAAAGACGATTATTCGGGGACGAAGCCGCTGCCGAAAGCCAACGGCGCGGACGCACCGTCCGAATCGCTTGATGTGCCGATGTACGCGGTCGATGGGCTGGT
>JABDKF010000248.1 GCA_013003155.1 Woeseia sp.
GCGACAGGAAGTACTCAGCGCTCTGCAGGCGATCGGTAAAGATTGCCGAAGACAGGCCTTGCGCAACACCGTTCTGCTTTGCCACGGCGTCTTCGAGATTCGCTGCCGGAATGAGGTAGAGGATCGGTCCAAACGTCTCTTGCTGCACGATCTCCCAATCGTTTTCTGCAACCGCGATTGCCGGTTTCATGAAGTTACCCGGTCCATCGACTCGCTCGCCGCCGCACAGAATTTCGCCACCTGCCGCCTGCACGGCCTTGATCGCTGCCTGCACGCGCTCAATGGTGGATTCCTCGATTAACGGACCCATCAGCGTCTTGGGATCGAGCGGGTCACCAATGCGAACCTGGCCGTACGCCTTGACCAATCGCTTTTTCAATTCGTCCATGCGTGACTCGTGCACGATGACCCGACGCGTACTGGTACAGCGCTGGCCGGCCGTGCCCACTGAGCCAAATACGATACCGGGCACTGCGATGTCGAGATTTGCGGACTCATCGATGATGATCGCATTGTTGCCGCCCAATTCGAGCAGCGACTTGCCCATCCGTTGTGCCACGCGTGCACCGACTTTGCGACCGATTTCGCAGGAGCCGGTGAAGGACACCAGCGCAATGCGGGCATCGTCAACAAATTCCTGCGCCAGCTCGTTGCTGCCATCGTTGAATAAATAAAAGAAATCCGGCAGGTCGCTATCACTCAGCGCGTCGTTAATGATTTTCTGGGTGGCGACGCCGCACAGCGGCGTTTTTGGAGACGGCTTCCAGATATTGATATTGCCGCAAATAGCCGCGAGACAACCGTTCCATGCAGCAACCGCGACCGGGAAGTTAAAGGCCGTCAAAATGCCTACGAGTCCCAGCGGATGCCACTGCTCGTACATCCGGTGGAGCGGACGCTCGGAATGCATCGTGTTGCCATACAGCATACGCGACTGACCCACCGCGAAGTCCGCGATGTCAATCATCTCCTGCACCTCGCCGTCGCCCTCGGCCTTGATCTTTCCCATCTCGAGCGTCACGAGGCTGCCTAACGCATCCTTGTTGTCGCGCAGCGCGTTGCCGATCTTGCGCACGGCGTCACCGCGCACCGGCGCGGGGATCTTGCGCCATTCGAGAAATGCTTCCTGCGCATTCTTTATGACAGTTTCATATTCGTTCCTGGTGGTACTGCGGACGCTTGCGATCAATTTGCCGTTCGACGGATTTACCGACTCAATGAGCGGGGCGTTGTCTGATTGCAATGCCTTCGCCCCGGACCAGGTACCCGCGTTGACGTCGTCAAGTCCCAGTCTGCGAAGAATATCTTTCATGATGTCGTGGCCTCCTGGCCGATAGCTGTACGTAGTGCGGCACCACGGGTGCCGGCAGGCCGCGCATTGTGCCAATGTGCCCGTCTCTACGCCACAACCGCTGTTGCAATGGTTTATCTCGAAACCCTCGTAAAGGCTTGAAAACTTTGCAGTACGGTCCCGATGCATGGCATATTTCGGCCATCTGCTGCCGCGACCGGCAGCCCCGAGGAGCCCCCTGTGACCCGCACGAGTAGTGACTGGCACCCTGCCAGCTGGCAATCGCACGACGCTGCGCAGCAGCCAACCTACCCGGACCAGGGCGCGCTCGATGCCGCAATTGCAGATCTGAGCCGATTGCCACCGTTGGTAACGTCGTGGGAAGTCGATGCGCTGCGCGACCAGATAGCGCGCGCCCAGCGCGGCGAGGCATTTGTCTTGCAGGGCGGTGATTGTGCCGAAAGTTTTGCGGACTGCACCTCGGAAAGCGTCGTGGCGAAACTGAAGATCCTGCTGCAGATGAGCCTTGTGATGCTGTACGGCCTGAAGAAGCCTGTCGTGCGCGTCGGTCGTATGGCGGGCCAGTACGCCAAGCCGCGCTCCGCCGACATGGAAACCCGTGACGGGGTGACGCTGCCAAGTTTTCGTGGCGACCTGGTCAACCGCAACCCGTTTACCGAAGCCGACCGCGTCCCGGATCCGCAACTTATTCTGCGCGGCTATGAACGCGCCGCCATAACGCTAAACTTCGTGCGCTCACTGATCGATGGTGGCTTCGCCGATTTGCACCACCCAGAGTACTGGGACCTGGACTGGGTTGGCCATTCAAAAACGGCTGACGAATACCGCCACATTGTTGCGGCTATTTCAGATTCGCTGGATTTTCTCGAGTCCGTCTCGGGCCAACCGGTGCACGAATCGCAACGCGCGGATATCTATGCAGCGCACGAAGGGCTGCACTTGTTATACGAGCAGGCGCAGACGCGCTACCTGCCACGCCGCAAGCGCTGGTACAACCTGACTACGCATTTTCCGTGGATAGGCATGCGCACGGCGGCGATGGATGGCGCCCATGTCGAATTCTTCCGCGGTATCGCGAACCCGATGGGCATTAAGATAGGCCCGGGCATGACACGCGGCTGGTTGCAGGACTTGATCAGCGTACTGAATCCGAATAACGAGCCCGGCCGACTGACACTAATTCACCGCTTCGGCGCAAAGAACATCGAAGAAGGCCTGCCCGACCTGATTAAGGCCGTGCGGGAAACAGGCTCGCCGGTACTGTGGGTTTGCGATCCAATGCATGGTAATACCGAGAGCACGGCCAACGGTACGAAGACGCGCCGCTTTGACAATATTGTGTCAGAGCTCGATTTGTCGTTTCGCATTCACCAGGAGCTTGGCAGCTACCTCGGCGGGGTGCATCTCGAACTCACCGGCGAAAACGTTACCGAATGCACCGGCGGCGCTCGCGGATTGAATGACGCCGATCTTGCTCGCGCGTACAAGTCCAGCGTTGATCCGCGCCTGAATTACGAACAGGCGCTCGAAATCGCGATGCTGATCGCCGGATTGAAACGCAGCAGCGAAGTTCAGGCCTGAAGCGCCGCCCACGCCTCATTGCTGGGCATGGCGCGTGACTCACCGGGTTTGAGGCCGGCAACAGACCAGGGTCCTATGCGGTGCCGAATCAGGCGCAGTGTGGGCAAGCCAACGGCGGCCGTCATGCGCCGGATCTGGCGATTGCGGCCTTCATCGATAACCAGCTCCAGCCAGTGAGTGGGGATGTTCTTGCGTTCGCGAATCGGCGGATCGCGCGGCCATAGTGGCTCCGGTGCATCGATTGTTTTGGCGAGCAACGCTCGCGCCGCGCCGTCCTTTAAGTGCACACCGCGCTCGAGGCGCGCCAGGGCGGGAGCTTCGGGGGTGCCTTCAACCTGCACCCAGTAGCGTTTGGGCAGTTTCTGGCGCGGCTCGGCGATCCGAGCCTGCAGCCGACCATCGTCAGTCAGCAGCAATAGACCCTCGCTGTCCAGGTCCAGGCGCCCAGCCGGATAGACCTCCGGAACATCGATGAAGTCGGCGAGCGTGGCGCGGTCTTTTGCATCGCTGAACTGGCTCAGCACGCGGAACGGCTTGTTGAGAAGTACTAGAGGCACGGGCGCAGTATAACGGCGGCCGCGCAGCGCGCTGCAGTTGTCGGTAAACTCACGCTCCTTAAATTGCCATCGTGAATTCCGGAGAAAGCAGTGCTGCAGGTCATACGTCATTTTCTAAAGCTTGAGTCCGCCAGCGGCATCTTGCTGGTAACGGCGGCCAT
>JABDKF010000252.1 GCA_013003155.1 Woeseia sp.
TATCGTAAGCCGGCGCGGATGTCGGAATGACCCGCAGATTCGACAGCACAATGGCCAGCGTTATCAAAAGCATCACGCCGGAATACTTGCGACCAAACGGGTATCGCTCCGACCAGAAACCGAATGCAGCAATGCCGAACAAGACCGCCCAAACCGCGAAGTCCTGGTCGGCTGGTATTAAGGACATTCCCGTTTCTCCCAATGAATCGAAGCCTTGCGAGAAGGCCATGGCGGCGGTGCCTCAAGCCTACCCCGCGAATCCTGAATTATTGACGAGACAATTGTAATTTTTCCAACAACCAGCGTGTTCCGGGCTCGCCCGTATTTTCACCAAAATCTCCAGTTTTAGCGATAAAACAGCATGTTACGGGAGAGGCTGGGCGCTTGGCACGGATACTGCTTTCAGTATGGTGTTACCGATTGATCGGCCCATCGCGGTACTCAACGATGTGTTCTCTATCGGGAATATTCTTTTGAATGCCAAGGAGGAAATATGAAAACCCAATCAAGCAATGCATCTCGCAACAAGATCGCAACAGCTGTCATGGTCGCCCTTTCATTGGGCGCGAGTGGTGCTGCGTTCGCGGACAATAACTCCGGGTACACAGGCGCGGTAAAAGATGCCTGGCTTGACGGACGCATTGAAACCGCTTTCGCGCTGAACCGTCACCTGAACCCTTTCGCGATCGATACCGAGGTGGACAATGGTGTTGCATACCTTAGTGGCACTGTGGAATCGGATATTGACCGTGATCTCGCCGCACAGATAGCTCTGAATATTGACGGCGTAACGAAGGTTGAGAACGAGCTTCAGGTGCAGGAAAAAGACACCATGGATAAGATGGCGGATTCCGCAGAGAAGAAAACGAACAGCCTGATGCAGTCAATCAGCGACGCAACGATCACGGCCAGCGTTAAGACGCGTCTGATGGCAAACGGCAATACCAAGGGGCTGAGTATCAATGTCGACACTGACGATGACGAGGTAACCCTGTCTGGCAAGGTGCGGTCTTCAGAAGAACGTGACCTGGCAGAAGCCCTGGCGAAAAACACCGAAAGCGTAGCCAAGGTGCACAACAATCTGACCGTAAGTAATCAGTAAAAAGGCGTTGTAGTAAACGCACAAGCTTAAGAGCTTGGGTATTGAAAAGGCCCCTGTCGGGGCCTTTTCTTTATTGCGCTTTGTGGCATGCTGCACGTCATACTGATAATGAGCAGAAGGCCTCGTGAGCAAGTCCGGATCCAGAACAATAATCGGTGGTGGCGGCAAGAAAGTTTTGTATACGCTGGATACCGTCCGACGTATCGGCCTTTTGGATTCCGCCAAAGCACTGCGCTCCAAAAATACCTGTAAGGCCTGCGCGCTGGGCATGGGAGGCCAGCACGGCGGCATGGTCAATGAGCTTGGCGAATTTCCTTCAATCTGCAACAAGAGCGTACAGGCACAATCGACCGACATTCAGCCACCTATCCCACTCGAAGTTTTTTCACATCCGCTCGAAGAACTCCGGGAATTAAGCGGTCATGAACTCGAACATCTGGGCCGCCTTGGACAGCCGCTACACAAGCAAGCCTCCGGCGAGCACTATTCCCCGATCAGTTGGGAAGATGCGATTGCGCTCGCTGCGGAAAGGTTTAGAGACACAAAACCTGATCGTAGTTTTTTCTATTCGTCAGGGCGCTCTTCGAACGAGGCCGGATTTCTGCTGCAGCTCGTTGCACGACTGTACGGCACAAACAACGTCAACAATTGCTCTTACTATTGCCATGAAGCAAGCGGCGTCGCGCTAGGCAACACGATCGGCACCGGCACGTCAACGGTCGAACTTGCGGACCTGTCAGGATGCGACCTTTTCTTCCTGATCGGGGCTAACCCGGCATCGAATCACCCTCGCCTGCTGCATAAGTTGAAAGCACTGCGCGATCGCGGCGGCGATGTGGTTGTGATCAATCCCGCACGCGAATCGGGACTGGTCCGATTTGCCGTGCCGAGAAGCCCGGGCTCGATGCTGAAGGGCGGCGACTGGATTGCCAGCGAGTACCTGCAACCGCGCATCGGATCAGATGTTGCTCTCCTGAAAGGCATTGCGAAGGCCATCATCGAAGCGGGCACGGTGGATGAGGATTACCTCGAACGCTGGTGTGAAGGCTACGAGGAATTCCTGGCGGATATCGAAAGCACAACGTGGGATGACATCACAGACGCATGCGAAATTCCGAAAAGCGATATGCAGCGCATTGGTGCGCTCTATAGCAAGGCAAAAAAAGCGGTGTTCGCATGGGGCATGGGCGTTACGCATCATCTCCATGGCGTCGAAAACATTGAGTACATCAGCAACCTCGCGCTGCTCCGCGGCATGGTAGGCAAACCGCAGGCGGGGTTACTGCCACTACGCGGTCATAGCAACGTTCAGGGTATCGGTACGATTGGGGTCAAACCTGTCCTGCCCGAGCACGTGTTCGCGCGGCTTGAGGAATATCTTGGCGTAACGCTGCCAAAGGGTAAGGGTGTCGATACACTGGCAGGACTGGAGGCCGCTGAGCGGGGTGAGATAGACGCAGCGCTGATGATGGGCGGCAACCTCTATGCCGCAACGCCGAACAGTCGCTTCGCAGCGAGCGCACTGGAAAACATCAAGTTCAAGATGTTCCTGACGACGACGCTGAATCTGGGTCACGTGCACTGCGTAGACGCTGGCGAAGTACTGGTATTGCCGGTGACGGCACGCGATGAAGAGCCACAGCCCACAACCCAGGAGTCCATGTTCAATTACGTCCGTTTAAGTGACGGCGGTATCGAGCGCCTGGCAGGTGTGCGTTCGGAAGTGAGCATTCTTGCCGACCTTGCATTGCAGCTGTTGCCAGACTGCGCGCTGGATTTCGACAAGTTCAAGGAGCACCGCTACATTCGCGAGGCAATCGCCGCGACGATCCCCGGGATGGAACAGCTGGCAGATATTGACGTTGCGAAGAAGGAGTTTCATATCCGCGGGCGACTGCTGCACAAACCTGAGTTCAAGACAAGCACGGGCCGCGCCCGGCTTGTTACTCACCCGCTCACATTACGGTCACAGAATGCCAGGAAATACCCCTACATGCTGACCAGCGTGCGCAGCGAGGGTCAGTTCAATACCATTATTTACGAAGAAAAAGACAGCTACCGCGGGACTGACGATCGCTGGTCCGTCCTGATGCACAAGGAAGACATCGACGCGCTCGGCCTGCAGCCCGGGGATCTTGTGACCGTGCGATCACCCCACGGTGAAATGCGCAACGTGCGAACCTATGTCTACGGTTTGCGGCGCGGTGACGTTATGACCTATTTTCCGGAAGCGAACGCGCTGACTGGCCGCAGCCATGACCAACGCAGCAAGACACCAAACTTCAAGTCCGTGCCCGTCGCAATCCGCCCCGCGTGAGGGACGTTGGTCTTAACAGTCCTTGGGATGCGGGAACGCGTCGCTGTCGTCCTCTCCCGGGCGATCGACGAGACAGGCGTAATCTTTCTCGATCAATATCGTAAGCGCACGATTGTCACTCAGTGGCTGCGCCGCCTGGATCGACACTGAATCGCTATTCGCCCAGTGCGTCGCAACTGATGCAGGCACGAACACGACGATGCCCCCATCTCCCAGCACAGCATGACATTCGGTTGCGGTTTCACTCATCCCCAACCGGTAATCCAGCGCGTTGCCGATGCCGAATTCGATGCGTTCAGCAATCTCACCGTGCGCAATGAGCGCCGCAACCTCCCGTTTGGTAAGGCGCAACCTAAGCGAGTTGCCGCGTATTCGAAGCTTCATGGGCCAGATTGTCCCACGCTACGTTGCCGCTGTGCTGGCTATTTGTCACAAAAACCGCGGTGTCAAGTGACGGGGGGCATCAAAACGGTCAAAATAGGCGGATCGCGGGAGCATTTCGCACCCGCTTGCGAAGCCGCAGTGGCGGCAAGAGGCTATGTCAGCTGACCCCGTGCAAGACCTGCAGGTTGAAGAGGCGCGACTGGAGGCGCTGCGGCGTTATGAAATTCTTGATACGCCCAGAGAACCTGCATTTGACGATGTGGCTCGGCTTGCAAGCAGCATTTGCAGTACTCCCGTAGCACTCATCACTTTTGTCGACGAGAATCGCCAATGGTTTAAGAGCAAGGTGGGACTTGACGTAACGGAAACGGCTCGCGAAGTTTCTTTCTGCGCAACGAACATCACCAGCGAAGACATGTTGATCGTTGAAGACGCGTCTCTCGATCCTCGTTTTCGCGACAACCCGCTGGTCACCGGATCGCCCTTCATCCGCTTTTACGCTGGCGCACCCCTGTTGACGCCCGATGGCCATCGCATCGGCGCCTTGTGTGTCATTGACCGCGTACCCCGCAAACTCGATGAAAACCAACTGGACGGACTCAGCATTCTTGCGAAGCAGGTCGTCAAGACACTCGAACTCAGGCGGAATTTAGGCGTGGCCGAATCTGCTCGTAAGGCGCTTGCCGCCGAAATTGACGAGCACATCAAAATTGACGAATCGCGGCAACTTGCCGACTCCTTTATGCGATCGACGCTTGATTCCTTGCAGGACAATATCGCGATAATTAATCCGGACGGCGACATTGTTCATGCGAACGATGCCTGGCTGGATTGTGCCAAAAACTGCCGCCCGCCAAACCTGATATCAGGCGCCGAGACGGGAACGAATTACTTGAAGCTCAGCGAACGTGCAGCCAACGCAGGATCGACGGCGGCCGCCCAACTGGCAGATGCAATACGCACTATCTTTGCAGCTGAATCATCCGGCACGATCAGTCTCGAGTATGCCTGTCCTGGCGATAATGACACCTGCTGGTTTGCCTCACAGCTGTCGGCATTCGGAACCGCTGCGGGTCGCTTTGCTGTGATTTCGCACCGCGATATATCTGAACGAGTTGCTGCTCACAAGCAAACCAAGGATTTGAACAAAAGCCTGGAACACCGAGTTCAGCGGCGAACGAAAGACCTTGAAAACGCATACGCAAACCTGCATTCGAGCGAGCAGCAGTTGCGCAGTTTGTTTGAAAATGCCAGCGTCGGCATCGTGGTGGGCAAATCCAATGGCGACATAATTCGCTTTAACGATGCCTTTCTTACTTTTTCCGGAGAGCCTCTTAAAACTTCGGGCGGTCAAAATCTGCTCGACCTTGTGCATAAGGCAGATCGCATCTCGTTCGCGCAACAGTTACAAAAACTCGCCGAGGGCGTGATTCCGGGTTTCGAAATGGAAGCGCGAAACAGAAAATCACGGCATCCAGGAGAAGCATGGCGACATTTTAGTGTGACAGCGGTGCACGGACCCGATGGCGCAGTTGCACAGATTTTTGCACTCGTTCAGGATTTGCGTGAAACCAAAGAATCCGAGTTACAGCGCAACATGGTCTTCGATCGGTCAGTTGATATGCTGGTAATCGCTGATCTGTCTGGTCGCTTCCTGGTCCCGAACAGGGCGTGCACCCGAATACTGGGTTATTCCAGTGACGAATTATGCGAAATAAACTATTTTGACATTGCGCACGAAGAGGATATTGACCATGCCCGAGAGATCTTGACGGCGCTTGGCAAGGGCGAAGACGTTCAGTTGCTGGATGTCCGCATGCGGACCCGGGACGGTGAGTACCGTGACATCGTTTGGAATGCGGTCCCCTGGACGGACGGGGATCTTTTTCTCGGCGTCGGCCGCGACGTTACAAGTATTCGTGCAGCAGAGCGCGTGCTTCGGGAGCAGGATACGATGATGCGGCGAGCTGAGCAAATGGCGCAAATCGGCAGCTGGCAGTATGCACTGGAAAATAAAACGGTGCGCTGCTCTGACGGGCTGAATTCAATTTTCAGACGTGATATCGATTCAGAGCCAATGCAACTTGATAAACTGATCGCCTATGTCGTCGAAGAAGACCGCGAAAAACTGCAGTCGAGCATATCTATCGTTGCCAAGGACTTTGTGCCACGACAAACGCAAATCCGCGTGCGCCGACCTGACAACACTGTCCGAAATGTTCAAACGTCAATTGACGTTGTCAGGAATAGCGCGGGAGAAGTTTACGGCATCATCGGCGCCTGCCTGGATATCACGGATATCAACCAGACGGTTGAACGTTTGAGACATTCAGAAAATCAGCTGCGCGCGCTGGGTCGGCGGCTGGAGAAAATCAGGGAAGACGAGCGAGCCAATATTTCCCGCGAAATTCACGACGAGCTGGGGCAAATGTTAACAGCCTTGAAGTTCGATCTGACGTTGCTGTCGGGAGATATTACGGACAACGAAAAACTGGGGCGTGGCGCAAACGATTTTGGTGCAGCGCTACAGTCAATGGCGACCCTGGTCGATTCCACGATAATGTCCGTCCGTAATATCGCCACGCAGTTGCGGCCTGAAGGGCTGGACGCATTTGGCCTGGTTCCCGCAATACAATGGCATGCGGACGAATTTAGCCGGCGTACGAAGATTGCATGCGAGGTTAAAGCCCCGGCACGCGAACCTAAACTGACTGAAGACGTGCGCATCGCGCTATTTCGAATTACGCAGGAGGCAATGACCAACATAGCTCGCCACGCGAACGCGAGCTTTATTGATGTAACCGTCGCCGATCTGGGCGAAATTATAGAGTTGACGGTCACGGACGATGGACGCGGAGTCGAGTTTGACGAGCTGGCATCGACCAAGTCGCTCGGCGTGATGGGGATGCGCGAGCGCGCAACCATGGTCGGGGGCACATTTGAAATCAGCGGCAAGCGAGACCGGGGTACGACCGTGCGTGTGCGGCTCCCGATCGCCACTACGTTGGCTGAACGCCATCTCGCAGGCCGCGCCTCTGCCTGACACCTGGCAAAACACGATTGCAGCAAATTCTCTGTTCACGAATCTGCAAAAAACACGTCGCAACGTATGCAATACGATACTGATGGTCGCAGTAACGCCATTGCCTGATTCAGAATCGAGCAATGCGAAGGTTTGCTGCAATGTCTTACTTTGACGTTGTTGTTTTAGGTGGCGGTGCAGCCGGACTGATGTGTGCTATCACCGCCGGTCAACGAGGGCGACGTGTCCTGGTTCTCGAAGGCTCCAATCGTGTTGGCAAGAAAATCCTGATGTCGGGCGGCGGGCGCTGTAACTTCACGAACCTTCATTGCAAGCCCGAAAACTTTATCTCCAAAAACCCGAGATTTTGTATATCCGCATTAAGTCGATATACGCAATGGGATTTTATCGAGATGGTGCAGCGGCACGGCATCGCATACCATGAGAAAACTGCCGGCCAGCTTTTTTGTAACGAGTCGTCTAAACAGATAGTGGCAATGTTGCTGGCGGAATGTAGTGCTGCAAAAGTGGAAATTCAGACGAGCAGCGTTGTCGATGATATTTCCTGCAATGGCCACTATCAGATCGATTGCGAAGGCGGCAGCTATGAGTGCGAGTCGCTTGTCATTGCGACCGGCGGCCTCTCAATTCCAAAAATGGGTGCGTCTGATTTTGGCTACAAACTGGCCCGCCAGTTTGATTTGAACGTGCTCGATACGCGGGCGGCGTTGGTGCCGTTCACCTTTACCGGAGTTCTCCATGAACTTGCCACTCGTCTGTCGGGAGTCAGTACTGCGGCCAACGTAGCAACTGATTCAATGTCTTTTGCAGAGAACATCCTGTTCACACACCGTGGTTTGAGCGGTCCTGCAGCTTTGCAGATATCGAGTTACTGGACACCCGGCGAGGCGCTAACTATCGATTTGTTTCCCGGAACGGCAATTGCAGATCATTTGCAGAAGCAGAAGCGGCAGCGTCCCAAATCCGTGTTGCGCACCGTGCTAATCGATAGTTTGCCGCGCGCGCTGGTCATCGAGTTGCAGGCGTTGCTCTGGCCTCAACAGGCGGAAACACCGCTTGCCGAAATCCCGGACGACAGTTTGCGGCAGATTGCCGGCGAACTATCAGCCTGGTCGGTGCGGCCTGCCGGAACGGAAGGTTATCGAACGGCCGAGGTAACGATGGGCGGCATCGATACCGGCGAGCTGTCTTCAAAAACTTTGGAGGCACGTCGCCAGAAAGGCCTCTACTGCATCGGCGAAGTGGTTGATGTGACCGGCCACCTGGGCGGCTTCAATTTTCAATGGGCATGGGCGTCAGGGTATGCGGCCGGTTTGGTCGCCTAGCCTATCTCAACAGGCGGCAGTGCTTCCCGGCGTAAACGTCGTTAATCGCTGCTAAAAAAGCTGGTTTTCTGTTGGCCTCTGCACCAGTC
>JABDKF010000263.1 GCA_013003155.1 Woeseia sp.
AGCGTTTCTACCTCATGGCTCAGGTTGCCCATTGCGGAAATGCCGGCCATGCGCGCACCACCTTTCAGCGTGTGCAAATGTCGTTTGAGTTCTTCGAGGTAAGGCCGCGAGCCTCGATCATTGCTCCAGGTCGCCAGCGCGCGGTCGGCTGCTTCGAGCAACTCAGCGGCCTCTTCTGAGAAAATGGCGGCGATTTCGGCATCATAGGCCGCCAGTTCCGGCTCATCGCTCGCCTCGGCGACAGGCACATCCGCGCTGGCTTCGTCCACGACGTCTTCCTCGTCGGGCTCGGCAGGTTCCACCGCCCCTGCCAGTGCCGCAAGGTGCTCAATCAGATCGCTGAAATCCGACCTTTCGCGATCCGTGCTGTTGATGTCGCTAACAATCGTTTCGATAGCGCGTGCTGACTGCTCGAGCGCGTCGAGACCCTCGTCGGCAAAACCAATCTGGTAATCATAAACACGCCGTATGTATCGGTTTAACGCGCCCGCAACCGCGACGCCGCGATCGACATTGGCCATATTTGCACTGCCATGCAGCGTGTGACACGAACGGTGTAATTTATCGGTCACGAAATAGGGTGGCTGGTGACCTTCGCAGGCAGCAATAAATTCGCGAATTGTTTGCAGATGCCCGGCCGTCTCTTTCGAAAAAATATCGAGCAGCACCGGGTCCATCTCAAGACCCTGGTCATCTTCTGCAGAGACGACCTGTGGAGCGGCGATAGTGAGCTGCGCTGCATTTGGATCGCCCTCGGCAAAGGCATTGGCGCGCGCCAGAAACAGATTGACGTCTGACTGTGGTCGCGTCCCGACCTCGAGCTGTTCGACGAGTTCCGGCACAACAGCCGCAGCGGCCTCGATGAATTCTGCCATCGGCGGCGTACGTGTCATCGTGCGGTTGATCAGCCGATTCAACAAGCTTTCGATCGCCCAGCAATATTCGCCGATGCGCTCTGCGCCGACCATGCGGCCGCTGCCCTTCAAGGTGTGGAACGAACGCCGCACGGTAATGAGCGACTCCATATCGTCAGGTCGCGCAATCCAGTTTGGCAAATTGCGCTTGATGGCGCTAATTTCTTCCTTCGCCTCCTCGATGAACAATTCGAGCAGTTCGGGATCGATATGTTCTGTTTGCGGGCGAATGACCGGCGCATCGGTAAATTGCGTCGCTTTGAACACACTCGCAGCGTCCGGCACCGGTGGCGGTTCCGGAGCAACAACAGGCTGGTCGGCCTCGGGTTCCGCATCGGCATGGAGGCGCGCCTCGAGCTCACTCAGCACTCCGAGGCAAGTCTCTGCATTGTCGAGCATGTAGTAAGGATCTTTACGGCCTGCTTTGACCGTTTCCATGTAGTACTCAATGCTAACGATGGCATCCGCCAACCGGTCCATTTCGCGTTGTTCGAGGCGGGCCGGCCCGTCACCCGCAAGCGTCATGCGAATCAAGTCCCCCACGCGCTCAAACACGGCAAGCGCACGATCTTTCTGCAGCATCAGGAGACCTGCCTTGATGCCACGTATTAGCGTGGGGACGCTGTCCACTCCGTGAGAATCGACGGCAGACGTCATGCTTTGCGTAAATGTTTCCTTGATTCTCGCCAGGTTGATAATGCACTCCCGCATTACCGCCTCGGCCACCTGCCGGTACTCAGCATTATCGTCATCACCGGATTCGTACGCCTCGTCCGCCTCATCGGGCCCCTGCGGGGAGATCATTCGCATCAATTGCTGGTCGAGCCGATCCTCAACTCGAAGCAGGGTCGACGCTATTTCCAAGACGGTCTGCTCGCGTGCGTCGCCGCCTTCGCGTACCACGGTTTTCAGGCGATCAATCTCTACGTCGACATTGCCGCGCAACTCGCCGAGGCCAAGCACGCCGAGCGTATCGCTGATTTTTTTCAGCAAGTCGAGTTGCGGCACCAGCTCGGATGGCTTGCTCATGCCGGTCCGCACGTAGATGTCGAGCACATCCTTGACTCGACCGAGGTCTTCCTTGATCGCGCTGCCGACCGTTCTCATCAATTTAATACTGGGTGCGGACAAACCCTCGCGTGCATGCGCCACCTGTTCATCGCCCGGCAGCATTTCGGCGAGGTTAAAAGCAGCACGTATCTCGCCGATGCGCGGGCCCGCGGTGCGCGAACGAGCGACGTAGTACAACAGGTTGTTCTGCAAATCAGTGACGCTCTGATCTGCGAATTTGTCCGGCCCGTTGTCAATCAGGCGCTTGATCTGGCGATCGGTTTGCCCCAGCAGGCGCTTAACGGCAACAGCGATATCGAGGCCGCCATCCTGCATTGACTCGAGTACACCGCCAAGCACCCACCATAGCTGGTACAGCTCATCGCCGGTCGCAGCGCGTTCAAGCCTGTCTGCTACCTCGGCGAGGCTCTTCAGGTGCTTGCTCGCATTGCCGCCCTTGATAAGGCCAAGCAACGCGAGTTGAAACCGCGGGCGGATGCGGGCGGCAAGTCGCGCGATGTCTTCGCCGCTTGGCTGCCGCGATTGATTTTCTGCCAGCTGACGGGCGGGTGACAGGTTGAGTAACAACAGGGTCCCCTCCGACAGGAGGGGCTTACCGCGCACCGCGCGCAAATCGTTCAGGAGAGGAAGCAGCACCAGTGCGATGTCGCGGCCACCGCCAAGCAATCGCTCGATATAAATCGGCAGCTGCACCATCGCACGCGTTAGCGCATCGAGTGATTCGTCGCGGCCCGGGCTTTCCTTGAGTTTTGCGGCATGGACACAAACAGCCTCCATCTCCTCGACGAGGAGCGCCGCACCGTACGCTTCGCTGACGCGCAAAGCACCGCGAATGGAATGCAGCGTGTCGCCGGCATTGGTGAGCGCCGTATTCCCGCCTCTGCCATCGACACACTCCTCAAGCGCAAGGTGTGCGCTGCGAATCGCCTCCAGCAGCTCCTGGCTGATGATATTGAGGGCGCGAGTCACGGTCGTTGTACCGTGTTGCTCTTGCTGAGTATCGCTAATTGCGCTCATCGGACGATTGGCAGCGGTGCTCAACCGGCCGCCTGATCTTCACCAGGCTCATGGAGTTCAACAAGCTCTTCCTCTTCCGCAGGGCCCGCCAGATTTCGCATCTGCAGGGCGGACGTTGGCAGGGTAAAGCCGGCGACCGTGTCGCGCAGCTGTGAGGCAAGCTCCGACAGCTTGGAAATTGCCGCAGCAGTCGCAATCGTGGCGTTGCCGGTTTGTTCGCTGATCTCTTTCAGCTTGCTGGTGCGGCGAGTGACGTCGGCCGCACTGCTTGCCTGTTCGCGTGCAGATCCTGAAATATTTTGTACCAGGCTGGCAATCTGATTGGACACTTGTTCGATCTCATCAAGCGCAGCTCCGGCATTTTCTGCCAACAGGGCACCGCCGACAACGTCCGTCGTGCTCCGTTCCATCGATACGACTGCCTCGTTGGTATCCGATTGGATCGTGCGCACCAGCACCTCGATTTGCTTCGTTGCATTGGTCGAACGTTCTGCCAATCGTTGAACCTCGTCGGCAACCACGGCAAATCCGCGGCCCGCCTCACCGGCCATCGACGCCTGAATTGAGGCATTCAGCGCAAGGATGTTGGTTTGTTCGGCAATGTCGTTAATCAACTCTACGATATTGCCTATCTCCTGCGAGCTCTCACCCAGCCGTTTAATACGTTTTGACGTATCCTGGATGGTCTCGCGAATGGTGTTCATGCCATCGATGGTACGGCGCACGGCGTCACCGCCTTTGTGCGCAACATCGACGGAGTGTCTCGCGACATCCGACGAACGTTCTGCGTTTCCGGAAACTTCCTCGATAGAGCCGGCCATCGAAACGATTGATTCGGTCGCTGCCTTGATTTCCCTGTTCTGATTATCGGCGGCACGTGCCATGTGCACGGCTGTGCTTTCCGTCTGCTTGGCGGCCGAGTCGACCATAATCGCGGTCTCGTTAATGGTTGCAACGAGCTCACGCAATTTTTCGATAGCGTAATTAATGGAGTCTGCGATTGCGCCGGTTATGTCCTCTGTAACAGTGGCCTCGACCGTAAGATCGCCGTCGGCAAGGCTATCAAGTTCGTCAAGCAGTCTTAATATGGCCTGCTGATTCCGTTCGTTCTGCTCCGCTTGCGCCAACGCAGCTTGCTCAAAAGCAGTGTTCTTCCGGTAAATAAAGACCAACCCGATCAGGCTCAACAACGCGGCGATCAGCAAGCCGGGAACGACATAGGAACTGTACGAGCCGCTGTCGGCAGAGCTGCCGCTGGCATTGACGAGCGGTGTTTCAAGTTGCTGTGCTGCCGAGACCACGTAGTCCGCTGCCGCACGCACCTCGGCAATACCCGAAACGCTGGCAAGCAAAGTGTCGGCGTTTGTCGCGATCGCGTCGAAGGCCTCATCAAAAGCCGCCCAGCTGGCCTCGTTCGCCGACCTGTCGATTGCCGCGATATCCAGGCCCTCCGCCTCACCGGACAACGCCCCATGAATGGACCGAAGATCTGCAAGTTCCTCGCTGATGGTTGCTGCCAGTTCCTGTGGATTATTGCTTCCCCACAAAGCGGCCGCGGTATTGCTCAAGCTCTGCGCGCGCTGCTGCAATGCTTGCAGCGTCGATACGCTACCTGCTGTTGTTAGTAATGAAGTCGCCGCCACCTGAAAATCCGGCACAGTCTGCGCAATAGCCTGGGCGGCGCTATCGACTGTGCGCAGGACGGTGCCCTGCTCAACGATGGTGGCCGCGCTATCCGTTAGTGCATCCCATTGGCCGCGATCGCCCGGTAAGGCCTCGCTTGCTGAGCGAAGCTGCCTCAGCCTTGTGAGGTTGGCATCAAGGCGCGGCAACGCCGCGGTCTCGCCCGCTTGCACGCGACTCGCCTGAAGTGCGAGAGATTGCGATAGCGTCGCAACCCCGACCAAAGACAGGTCGGGCCCGTCGACACTTCTGTTCTGCAGCCAGAATAAAGTCGCTGCCGCGATCAACAGCACACCGGTCAGCAACGCCAGCGGAATAAATAAAGAAGTCTTATCGGGTTTTTCAGCCATAGTTCTGCATCAACTTGTTAAAGATGTAGGCACGTCAATCAGCAGCGGCCTGCAGGAATGAGCTGCTCGCAAGCAGCTCATACAGTCCAAAAATGGGCCAGTTATCATGGCCGCGTTTGTAGGCTCCGCGAATGAAACGATCGCAACGCACGACCGTTTCCGGCCACTCATTTGCAAACTCATTCTGCGTAAACCTCCGGAACCCCAGAACTTCATCAACGACGAGGCCCGCAGGGATGTCGCGATGATTGACAGAGATGACGCGACTGTCGCGACGCAGCGGAGTCCGACCGCTCCCCAGAAAAAGTTTCAGGTCAATAAGCGGTAGCAAATGGCCGCGAAGATTGGCGACGCCGAGCAGCCAGCGCCGGGCGCCCGGTACTCTTGTAATACTGTCCGGCAGCATAAGAATTTCACGAACCTCCTCACGGCTCGCGACAAACTGCTCTTCGCCTATTCTGAAACCCACGCCAACCCATTCCTCAGACAGCTCACCGCTGCTCTTCCCGGCAAGCGCCGTGCGACTGCGTCGCTCGAGTTCCTGCAATAACTCGAAGGGCGTATCGACCAAAGCCTGCAATTCGGAGACTGTGTTCATTCAGCCAGCCATCACCGAATTAATTTTTGCCACCAATTCAGCTTCGGTCACCGGCTTGACGATGTATTCAACAGCACCCTGGCGCATACCCCAGATCTTGTCGCTCTCTTGATCTTTGGTAGTGACCATGATTACCGGGATTTTCGCGGTTACGGGATCTTTCGTAAGTTTTCGGGTTGCCTGAAAGCCATTCATACCCGGCATCACGACATCCATAAGAATGCAGTCGGGACGCGCAGAGTGCGCTTGTTTCAGTCCGTCTTCGCCGTTATCGGCGACCAGCGTGGCGAAGCCATTCTTATCCAGCATTTTTTGGAACAAATGCAGCTCAGTCGGAGAATCATCAACGATTAATACTGTAGCCATGGTCAATTTCCGGGATGCCCTCTCGCCGTTAGCTAATCTGACTTGATATCGCGCCAAGCAATTCGTCGCGCGTAAAGGGTTTGGTCAGGTACTGCTCTGATCCGACGATGCGGCCACGGGCCCGATCGAACAGGCCGTCCTTGCTCGACAACATGACGACAGGCGTGTCTTTGAACACCTTGTTGTGTTTGATCAGGGAGCAGGTCTGGTAGCCGTCGAGTCGCGGCATCATGATGTCGACAAAAATAAGGTCCGGCTGGTGGTCGGCGATCTTTGACAACGCATCGAAGCCGTCAATAGCCGTGAAAACTTCGCAACCTTCCTTTGACAAAAGGGTTTCCGCAGTGCGGCGGATCGTCTTGCTGTCATCTATTACCAGAATCTTAAGTCCGTTCAGACTTCGGGATGCGTTGCTTGACACCGGATTTCCTCGCCCATTTGTCGACCCGGACACTGTCGTCATTGTGTTTTTTTGACTGATGCAGACCCGCTTCCGCACGACGATCAACCATGTTGTCCAGACAGGTTAAATCGCTGGGTCATTATCGCAGCCGACGAATCATGCGACGACTGGCAAAACGGCCTTCGGTCGGCGCCTGGAGCGGCTTTGCTGCCGGCCGTCTGCATTAAAACGTTACCCAGTGCGACTTGTACCACATTGCCCCATGGGTCGCCATGACGGGCCGCCCAGGGTCTACTTTTCACAGAATAATCAGGCGCATTGGCTGGTTTCGCCGTTTCATCCGGAGAGCCTGTAGCGAACGTGCAAAATACGAGCAAAAGCGCGTTACAGAGCGAGCTGACTGACCTGTATAGTTATCACGGCCGGCGCGGCCGGCAAGCACCGGATTATTCGACAGGAGTGAGCAACAACATGCCCGCAAAGCCACTGCGACTTGGCGTCGTGATGGACCCGATCAAATCCATTACGCCCAAAAAAGACAGCTCCTTTGCGATGCTGCTGGAAGCGTCGCGGCGCGGCGCCGCAATCTATTATTTCGAGTTGCGCGATCTGCGACTCGCCGGTGGCGTGGCCCTTGGCAATGCGCGCTTGTTGCAGGTTCAAGATGACGCTGAAAACTGGTACTCGCTCGGTGCCGCAGAAGACCTGGCACTCGGTGACCTCGACGTGATCCTGATGCGCAAAGACCCTCCTTTCAACATGGAATACATTTACAGCACGTACATTCTGGAGCGCGCAGCCGATGCTGGCGCGCTCGTCGTCAACTCGCCTGGCAGTCTGCGCGACATGAATGAAAAGGCGTACACAGCGTGGTTTGCAGATTGCGCGCCGATGACGTTGATTACGCGTTCGATGGCTGATTTAAAAGATTTCCTCCGTGATCACCAGCACGTTGTCATCAAACCCCTGGACGGTATGGGGGGTCGCTCTATCTTCGTTATCAAGAAGGGAGACAATAACGCGAACGTTGTTTTTGAAACGCTCACCGACAATGGCCAGCGCTTCGCCATGGCGCAAACTTTTATCCCTGAGATTAATAAGGGGGATAAGCGTATTTTGCTTATTGACGGAGAACCCGTGCCCTATGCGCTCGCACGCATTCCTCCGGCAGACGACAATCGGGGCAATCTCGTAATGGGCGCCACTGCGGAAGGCCTTGAACTCTCAGAGCGTGATCGCTTTATCTGCTCCCGCGTCGGGCCACGTCTTAAAGAGGGGGGCGTTGTGTTTGCCGGCATCGACGTCATCGGCGATTACCTGACAGAAATAAACGTAACCAGCCCGACGGGAATCCGCGAACTTGACCGCATGTTCGATTTGAACATTGCCGGCAAGCTGTTCGATGCGATTGACGCAAGGCTTGCCTAAAGCCCTGGCGCTTGCCGCCCTGGCCGCCCTGGCCGCCCTGGCCGCCGTAGCGGCGTGTCACGGCAGCGCTGAATCCAATGAGTTCGAGCGACGCTACGCGACGATGGGCACCATTGTCACCGTTACCGCCTTTACCCGCTCAGAGAAAAATTTCGCAGCCGCGGCCAGTGAACTCGAGCGCCTCCTGTTCAATATCGGCAGGGAATGGTATCCGTGGGCTGACGGCGAGTTGGCAAGGATTAACAAAGCGATCGCCCGCAGCGAGTCAGTGCAGGTTAGCCATCGGTTGCGCGAGGTGCTGCAACGCGCCGCCGAGCTTGAGAGTCTCACCGCTAGTCGGTTTAACGCGGCGCTTGGGGAGTTAAGCGAAGCGTGGGGGTTCAACGAGCCGCTGCAGACCGGCTGGCGCCCGCCTGAGCGAGAACTCATCGAGCGACTGCTCGAAAACGCCCTTCCCGGTGCGCAATCGCTGCGTTGGTCCGATGACTTGCTTACTGCGCCAGCGTCAGAAATAAAACTCGATCTCGGTGGTATCGCGAAGGGCGCAATTCTCGAAGATGCGGCCCGCATTCTGAAAGCTTACGGCATTGAAAACGCGATCATCGATATCGGCGGTGACCTGCTCGTGCTAGGCAGAATTGGGGATCGCCGCGCACGTATCGGCATTCGCCGTCCGGGCGATAGCGACGCACTTGGCTGGGTGGCTATTGCGAGCAATGAGGCAGTAATGACCTCGGGAGATTACGAACGTTTTTTTGAATTTGAGGGCAAGCGCTTTGCGCACGTGCTCGATCCACGCACCGGTTACCCGGCCGTGGGCACCTCGTCCGTGACCGTAATCCACCGCGATCCGATGCTCGCAGACGCAGCAGCTACCGCATTGCTGGTTGCAGGAAGCGTTGAGTTTGAGTCGCTGTGCGCTGAACTGGGCGTGGAATATGCGCTGCTCGTCACCACGAGCGGTGATCTGCGTCTCACCCGAAGCATGGCCGAGCGCGTAAACTGGTTGCCAAACTGAAAGGCATACCGCTCATCTGTGTCACAATTATGCGGCGCGCGAGCCCCTGCCGGATTAGTCATGACTGAAATTGCGACCCAACAATATGACGTGTCGACTGAGCTGGACGAGGTCGAACTCGACCATACGGCGAAACCGGACCGGCTGCCGCCAATGCTATTCCTGGCAGCACTCGTGCACGGCATATTGATCATTGGCGTCACTTTCAATGCGGTCTTCGACCGTCCGCCGAGTGAGTCCGTCTCGCTGGAAGTCACCATCGTAGCCGACCCCGATCGCAGCAACCGGCGCGACGACAACGCCGAGTATCTTGCGCAAGCCAGCCAGGAAGGGGGCGGCAACACCGATGAAGCCGTTCGACCCGGCGCCCCGGCGAAAAGTGATGTCCCGGTCGACAATCTCGGCGACCTTTATGCAGATGCCTTGCGTGACACCATGCAACAGGACGCAACCGCCGACCAGGTATTAACGACAAGGGCCGCTCAGGCACAGCGCGTAGCAGACAAGCCGCGCGAATTACCTCAAGACATTGAGGCGCGCGCTGCCTACCTCGAAGCCGGCGTCGACACGACGTTGCCGCTGCCGCAAGACACCGAGGCCAATTTTGAGGTGCGCGATCAAAACCGCAAACGCCTGATCCTGAGTGCCGACACCCGCGAGTCCAGTATCGCCGGTTATGTCGACCGCTGGAAACGCAAGATCGAGACGGTTGGCAGTAAGTACATCCCCGAGCAGGCGAGCCTCCGCGGGCTGTCGGGCAGCCCGACGCTGGAAGTTACGATCGACGCCTCGGGCGAACTTGCCGAAGTGGTAATTATCCGCTCATCCGGTTCGCGCGTTCTCGATCAGGCAGCACTGAGCATACTGCGGCGCGCATCCCCATTTGATCCCTTCCCCGAAGCCGTACGTCTCGACTACCCACAGCTCAATTTCCTCTACAAATGGCGCTTCGCCGAATTAACAAAGACAGCGGCCAGCAGCAACTGACAAGGAGCATTGAGGTTCGCGCCGGTTGTCCTCTGTGGAGAAGCCGTTGATACTCTTTAAATGGACTCTACGACTACCCTAAGCAATCACTTGCTCATTGCGATGCCGGGCCTCAATGACCCGGATTTTCACGCAACGGTAACGCTGGTCTGTGAGCATAACGGGGACGGCGCGCTGGGCATCGTGATCAATCGCCCGCTGCCGATGCCGCTAAGCGAATTATTCGAGCAGCTCTCTTTGACCGCGGCGGACCAGAAAATCGCCGATACGCTGGTATACGGAGGCGGTCCGGTTGCGGCCGATCGCGGCTTTGTCCTGCATACCGCCGATCAAGAATTCGAAGGCGCCCTCACCGTCTCCGAAGAAATTCAAATGACATTTTCGCGCGACGTGCTCGATGCGCTGGCTGCGGGTAAGGGCCCTGCCAAGTGTCTGGTCGCGCTGGGTTATGCGGGCTGGGCCGCAGGCCAGCTAGAGGCTGAAGTCCTCGCCAATAGCTGGCTCACGGTACCGGCCACCACGGAAATCATCTTTGATCTGCCGTATGCGGAGCGCTGGCAAAGCGCCGCGCGGTCGCTCGGCATAGATATGCACCAGTTGTCGTCCGATGCAGGGCACGCCTGAGGCCCGCGAGATGGAGACCGTGCTTGCATTTGATTTCGGACTGCGCCGAATAGGGGTCGCAGTTGGCCAGCAGGTTACCGGCTCCGCCAGCGCCGTTGCGACGGTCGCCAACCGCGACAACGGCCCTGATTGGGCGCACATCGAAGCGCTGATCAAGGAGTGGCAGCCGCAGCGCCTGATCGTTGGCATGCCCGTTAATGCAGATGGCAAGCCAGGCTCACTGGCGCCGTCGATTGACGCGTTTTGCGAGCATTTGGGCCGCTTTTCTCTGCCACTCGAAACCGTGGATGAGCGACTGTCGTCGCAGGAAGCCAACGCGCAGCTGAAAGTCAGCCGCAAAGCCGGCGCGCGCCGCCGAATAAGCAAAGGCATTATCGACGCAACCGCCGCGGCCATCATCGCCGAGCGCTGGCTTCTGGCAGCACACACGGATGAACGCCGCAAAACAGAGTAGAATGTTGCCGCGATGCAAGTCACCGAACTCTTCAATGACACCCGCGTAACCGCAGACAGCGATCAGCAATTCGCGACCGATGGCCGTTTGCGTCACCTGCTAACCCTGCAAGGCATTGATCGCAAGCGAATGACTGCACTGTTGGATTCGGCCGAACGCTGGCTTAGTCCGATGGGCAGCCCGGCAGTGCGATCGGATGCGCTGCAGGGCTTTACCGTCGCAAACCTGTTTTTCGAACCCAGTACGCGCACGCGCGCGTCATTTGATCTTGCTGCACGACGCCTTGGCGCCGATGTGTTGAACCTCGATGTAAATACTTCGTCTCGCAAGAAGGGCGAAAGCATCCTCGATACCATTTACACGCTGCAGGCGATGCAGGTTGACGTATTCGTCATCCGTGATGCGAGTGCCGGTGTGCCGGCCTATATCGCGCGACACGTAGACGATCATGTCAGCGTGCTGAATGCCGGCGAATCGGAAGTGTCGCACCCGACGCAAGGTTTGCTCGATTTACTGACCATCCGCCGCCACAAGGGCGACTTCAGCAAACTAAACGTGGCCATCGTCGGCGATATCGCACATTCGCGCGTTGCGCGCTCGGCCGCACAAGGACTGACCACTATGGGGGTTGGCGAGCTCCGCCTCGTGTCGCCGCCCGCGCTGGCGCCGTCTCAGGAAGATTTTCCCGGGGCGCGCATCATGTCCAGCCTGGATGACGGGCTACGCGAGGCCGATGTTGTAATGGCGTTGCGCATACAACGTGAACGCATTGGCAACCTCGATGGCATACCTGGAATCGATGAATATTTCGCCAATTATGGCGTCAGTAGTGAGCGCCTCAGACAATCCGCGCCGGATGTCATCGTAATGCATCCCGGGCCGATGAACCGTGGTATTGAAATTGAATCGGCACTCGCGGACAGCGCGCGCTCTGTCATCACCGAGCAGGTAGCGTCCGGCGTGGCGGTCCGCATGGCAATTTTGTGCGCGGTGACCGGCAAGGACGACCATTGACCGGAACCAATGTGACGCGAGCTCACCGCGACACCATTTTTGTTGAAGACGCAGCCGTGCTCGCTGTCGAGCATTTTCCGGGTGCACAGTTCGTTTTGCGGCTGCAAGCGCCGGAATGTGCTGCCCGGGCGACAGCAGGCAGCTTTGCCCACGTACGCTGCGACGAAAGCCTGCCAATGCGCCGACCGCTATCGATCATGCGGGCCAATGCGGCGGCAGGGTGGATCGAAGTCCTGTTCAAGATTGTCGGCCACGGGCTGGATGCGCTGGCCAGGCGGGCACCCGGCGACAAGGTCAGCGTGCTGGGCCCGATTGGGCGCGGTTTTCGCCCCGACCCCGCACGCGTAAGGCCGCTCCTGATCGGCGGCGGCGTTGGCATACCGCCCATGGTTTTTCTTGCCGAAACGTTGCGGGATGCTGAGCTTGACTGGCAGCCGCTGGTTTTGATGGGTTCAGAGCTGCCGTTCCCGTTCCCAGCGCAGCGTTCGAAATTGGCCGCGGACTGGCTTGAGGGAGAGATCAACAGTGCACATCCCCTGATCGAGTCGTGGGGCATGCCGTCGCGGCTCGCCAGTCTGAATGATTTTGACGGCTGCTTTCAGGGGTTTGTTACCGAGCTGGCCGACAAGTGGCTGGCGTCGCTGACGACAGCAGAACTCGCAACTGTGGAGGTATTCGCCTGCGGTCCGACGCCAATGCTGGAAGCGACCGCCGCACTCGCAGCACGCTATGAACTGCCCTGCCAGGTATCACTTGAAGAGTTTATGGCCTGTGCCGTTGGCGGCTGCGCCGGTTGCACCGTGCTCGTGCAGGAAGACGACGGCCCGGCAATGAAACGAGTCTGCGTCGATGGCCCTGTATTCGATGCGGCCCGCGTGTTTCACGCCGACGCCTGATCAGCCCCGGTTTTGCAACAAAGCGCCCGGCAGGCCTAGCCGAAATTGACCTTGGCTTCGAGATTGGAGCGAGAATCGGCGTGCGACATGGCTTCTTCAAGGGTAATGGTGCCGGCCTTGTAAAGCTGTAGTAGCGCTTCGTCAAAGTTGCGCACACCTTTGTCGGAGCTGCTCTTCAAGGCTTCTTTCACTTCGCTAATTTCGCCACGCTGAATGAGGTCCTTGATGTGCGGCGTGTTAAGCATCATTTCGACCGCAGCAACCCGCTTGCCCTCGCGCGTTCGCACGAGCCTCTGTGAAATAATCGCACGTAAATAATGTGACAGGTCCAGAAAGATTTGCGCGTGCTGGTCGGTCGGAAACATGTTGATGATTCGATCAAGCGTTTCCGGTGCATTGTTGGAATGCAACGTTGCCAATACGAGGTGACCCGTACCCGACATGTCAATTGCCGACTGCATCGCGAGCCGGTCGCGAATCTCGCCGACCAGAATTACGTCGGGGGCCGCACGCATCGCGCTCTTCAGCGCCGCCGCGTAGGACTTGGTGTCGAGACCGACTTCGCGCTGGTTCACAATGGAATTCTTGTTCGGGTGCAGAAATTCGATCGGGTCTTCGATGGTCAATATGTGCGACGAGGTTTTCTCATTGCGATGGTTAATCATCGCAGCGAGCGTCGTTGACTTGCCGCTGCCGGTTGCGCCAACCATCAGGATCAGGCCGCGCCGTTGCATGACAAGGTCTTTCAGCTGCTCAGGCATGCCAAGGTCGTCCAGCTCCGGCATTTCAGATGTGATGTAACGCAACACCATCGCGACGTTGCCACGCTGATGAAACACATTCACACGAAAACGCCCCAATCCCGGTTCTGATATCGCAAAGTCGACTTCGAGATTCCGTGTGAAAATCTCCAGCGAGGTCTCGTCCATGACCTCCATGGCCGCCTGCTTGACCATTTTCGGCGTCATCTCGAGCTTGTTCACCGGCATTATCTTGCCGTCAATCTTTATCTTTGCGGGCGCAAACGGCGCAAAGAACAGGTCGGACGCATTTTTGTCGACCATGAGTTTAAAAAGTGGTTTTACGTTCATTATGTGTGCGCCGGATACCTAAAGATTGCCTTGATATTGCTCAAAACGTTTGGGCGGTGTCTTCTTCCATAATTCGAAGACTTTCGGCCTGTTGATCGGAAAGCGAAGATTCCCGCTTGCTCTCCAGCTTGATTTTTAGACGCAGCTCGTTCTTGGAATCGGCGTTTCGCATCGCCTCTTCATAAGAAATGACTTTGTCTTCGTAAAGCATGAACAAGGCCTGGTCGAAGGTTTGCATACCAAGTCGCGTCGACTTCGCCATGATCTCCTTGATGTGCGCGACTTC
>JABDKF010000280.1 GCA_013003155.1 Woeseia sp.
ACCAGCAGCTTTGGAATAAAACTCATGGTCATCTCGTTGATTTGCGTGGCCGCCTGAAACATGCCCACCAGCAAGCCAACCGCCAGCGCAGACAGCAACAGGGGCGCGGCAATCAACATCGTTACCCACAGGGCCTGCTGTCCAATCGTTGTAACGGTTTCCGGCGTCATCAAACGTTCTCCCTAGGTGTAAAAGCTCGAAGCCAGCGTGCCGAGCACCAGGGCCCAGCCGTCGACCAGCACGAACAACATTATTTTGAAAGGCAGCGATATCAGCATCGGCGATAACATCATCATGCCCATCGACATCAGGACGCTGGACACCACGAGATCGATGACGAGGAAAGGAATGAAAACCAGGAAACCGATCTGAAAGGCCGTTTTCAATTCACTGACGATGAAACTCGACACCAGAATCGATAGCGGGATGTCATCGTCCGCTTGCACATCGTCGTAATTGGCGATGCCGGTAAACAAGGCAATGTCACTCTCGCGAGTCTGACCGAGCATGAACTCACGCAACGGCGAGACCGCGGTCGTAAAAGCCGTTTCGGCAGAGATTTCCTCTGCCATGTAAGGCGCAACGGCGTCGGCATAGACCGCGTCGATCACCGGGGTCATGACGAAAAACGTTAGAAAAAGTGCCACCCCGAGCAGCACCTGGTTCGGCGGAGTTTGCGCGGTGCCGAGAGCTTGACGCAGTATCGAAAGGACAATAATGATGCGGACAAACGCGCTGGTGGACAGTATGGCTGCTGGCAGTAACGTCAGCAGAGTCATCATCACCAGAATCTGGATGCTGAGCGAGAACGACTGGCCCTCTATTGCGGTAACGGTGACGGGCGCAACCTGCGCGGTCACGAGGAGCGGGAATAACAGCAGCGCAATTACACAACACAGGCGGATCATTGCGACTGGCCCTTCACAGCCGCGCGCAAGCGCTCGGCGAAACCGCCCGTCGGCGTTTCGTCGACCTCCAGCGGCTTCTCGAAAACGTGCAGGGTCTGCACTTGTGAACTCGTCATGCCGACCAGCAGTTGCTGGTTGGCAACTTGCAGCAACACGACGCGCTCTTTAGTACCGAGTGGCTGACTCGCGATGATGCGAATCATGCCACTGCTGCCACCGCGCAATGATTGGGTGCGAGTGTAGAGCCAGCCGCACAGCAGGATAGCCCCAACGACCAGCACGAGGCCGGTTCCCACGTTTAGGAGATCACCGGGTCCCACTGGCGCGGCGCCCGCTTCGGCAGCGGCCACGCCTGCGACAGGCAGAAGCCACATGACAAGCAGAACCATTAAACGAGTCATCGCAGTTCTCAACTCGTTAGTTAATCGTTTGAATGCGCTCGGCCGGACTGACAATGTCGGTCAGTCTGACGCCGAATTTTTCATCAACTTCGACGATCTCGCCGTGAGCGATCAGCGTGCCGTTGACCAGCACATCCATTGCCTGGTTCGAATCACGGTCGAGGGCGATCACAGATCCCTCCACCAGGCGGACGAGATCGCGAATGGGAATTTCTGTAGAACCAACGCGCAGCGAGACGTTGACAGGTACGTCGAGTACCAGATCGAGATTTACGTCGGTTTTGCCGGCCGCGCCGGCCGCCGGCTTCAGTTCATCGGGCTTGTACGATGCGTCGCCGCTTTCGGGGTTACTGACTTCTTCACTCATGGTTAGCTTCCTTCAATTCATTCAATTGGCAATTTTTGGCTCTAGCCAGGCGACTGTTTCAATAGCATTGCGGCCCGCATGCACACCGAATCGACCTTCGAGCAGTGGAATACCCTGGGCTTTGACGGTCGCCACTCGCGGCGTATCGATGCCGATCACGTCACCCGCCTGCAGACGCATCACGTCACCCAGCGTCATCCGCACGTGACCCACGGTGGAACTCAGTCCAACGACAACCTCCGGCATGCGCCGCTGCAAAATCTTGTGCCAGCGCGCGTCTTCGGCAGGATCACGCTCACGGGCATCACCTGCTAACGCCGGCCGCAATGGCGCGAGGCTGGACTCCTGCCATACAACGCAGAACGAGCCGCGTTCATCTGGCTTATCGCCGAGCGACAGTTCGAATTCAGAGTGAATCACTCGCTCTCCTGCAGCGATTGCGTCGACCATTTCCAGGCCAACCCGCAGCGCTTCCCGCGCAGGCGACAATTCTTGCAGTGGACTCCAGACTTCTCGCAGAATCCCCAGCGCCTCTGTGGCGAACAGCTGAACAACGCTTAGTGAACCCGGCGAATGGGCGGCCTCGTTATGCGCCACCGATTCAAGGCTGTTGCCGCTATAAAAGGCCTCAACCAGCGGACCGATCAGCACAGAGTCCACAACGATCAGCCCTTTGCCTGCTAACGGGGGCGCGCTAAAAGCGACCGCCACAGAGCGTGCGGGCCATGCCTCACAAAAATCTCCGAACGGCTGCAATCGCGTGGACAGTGCCCTGATCTCGAGCTCTGCCTGCAGTAGGTTGCTCAGACATTCAGAAAGGTTTTTCGCAAACTGTTCATTTATGCCGTTGAGACGCGGCATACTGTTACTTTTCAGACGTGCGCGTGAGGCAATCACAAACGGAGTTACGGTTGCATAGCGGGTGCCCGCAGCAGACTGAACTTCGATCTCGCCGGATGCTACGCCTTCAATCAGCGCGTTCTTCTCATCGTCAGTAAGAACCGCTTCGCCTGCGCCTTCTGCTTCGTGCCCGGCGCCGGACTCCGGTACCACGGCCGCCGATTCGTCGCTCGCCGCAGGGGGCACGCCCTCTTCGGTTTGCTCGGTATTTTCGTCTTGCTCACTCATTAAACAATGACTCCGCTCACTGGATGACGAGGCTGGTGAAGTACAAGGCCTCGGCGTTCGGCGTCTTGATGCGCGGTTCGAGAATTTCACGCACTGCCGCCAGCCCGTCTGCGAGCATTTGTTCCTTGCCGGCGCGCGTAATCACGGTTTCGTACTTCGCGGTGCCGTACAACAGAATGAGATTGTTGCGAATAAGCGGCATGTGATCCTTGATCGCATTGATCGTGTCCTGATCACGAGCCATCACCTCCATTTCAATTTGTATGAAATGGGGTTCACCGAGTTGATCGGTAACGTTGACGATAAGTGCGGGATGCAGCGGCTGATAAAGCTCGTCGCCCGGCGCCTCAGCCAGTGCAGCCTGTTCGGCCTCGGCCGCGGCGTCGTCATCAGGTGGGGAGATCATGTTTTGAATCGCCGGCCCCGCGAAAATGCCAATGGCTAGCAGCACAAGCGCGCCGCCGCCAAGCATGATCATTTTTTTCTTGCCGCCGCCTGCTTCGGCTTCCGCCTCTGCTGTATCGTCGATCGGGTCTGCCATGGTGTGCTCCAGTGTTCGCTTAACAACACTGATGCAAACCTTGTGCCAGCTTCGTCGTGATGGCTTTTTCTTTTTTAATACAGATAGTTACACTGACCTACCCAAATTCCGTTTGGTGCCCTGTCGGGAAATTGGCGATTGCCCCGCGGAATGCCGGCAGCCACCTGCAAATCTGTCAGGTTTCTGACTGCAGATCAGGCAAACGTGTCAACGAGGCTGTCGTCAGGGGTACGCGTCAGCGGCTCGTCTTTGCCGCTTTGCAACTCATCGGTTTCACCGTCGTTGACCTTGTCGCTCGAACGCGCTTGTTGGGAGGACTCGCCGCGGTCGCGTGCGACGCCCTGTTCACTCACGTCGGCGCCGGTCAGGTTGAGTCCCTCGGCCGCCAGCAATTCGCGCAGACGCGGTAGCGCCTGCTCGATCGCATCACGGGTCACGGCATGCTGTGCGACGAAATGCACTTGTGCATTACCGTCGTCGACTTTGATTTCGACGCGTAGCGGTCCCAGCTCGGCTGGGTTCAGCCGAATATCAGCGCTCGTAATTTTTTGACCCGCAAGCACTGCAACGCGCTCACTTAATGCGTTGCCCCAGGCGTTGTCCGTGACCGGAAGATTAAGTGCCGGCGGGCTTGTCGCGCCGCTGGTTGTTGCTGCAGGTTGCGGCGCGGTCAACGCGGTGGCCGATGCCAACGTGACATTACTTGTCTCCGGCCTGGGTGCAGCAGCATCGACAGGCTGCAAATCCGGACCCGGTGTCGCGGCGACCGCAACGGTTGCCGCGGGCGTTGTCACGTTATTACTGACAGAAGGTTTAGCGTAGCGTGGCGCTGCAACGACGGGGACTGGCGGAACAGCGTTCGGCTGTGCCTGTAGCGTCGCTGCCTGGTTTATTGGGGCGGCAATCTGCGCTGGCAGTGCCGCCTTTATTGAATCGCTTAAGGTTGAGGGGTTTACCGCAACTTGCGCTGCCCCCGCGGCTAATCCGATTGGCTGGCCGCCGCGGGCAGGATTCTGCGCCGCACTATCGACAGGCAAGGCATCTGTAGCCTGTGAGCCATTCGTGAGAATCGTCACCGGCTGAGCGCCGCGCGTAAAATTTTGAGCGCCGGTGTCAGGGCGCACAATTTCGCCAGGAATAACCGG
>JABDKF010000340.1 GCA_013003155.1 Woeseia sp.
ATTATGCCGGCACGCTGATTTTTATCAGCCACGATCGAGACTTTGTCTCGTCACTGGCCACGCGCATCATCGACATGACGGCAGACGGCGTGGTCGACTTCCGCGGCAACTATGAGGAATACCTGCGCACGCAGCTCGCGGACGGGCAAAGCCGCGTAGCGTAGATCGTGTGCAGGCGCCACTCAGGCCGCCGCTAATTCATCATTGGTGTCGAATCTATACGTATCCACCCGTATAGGTCGTTTATTCCGGGCCTGCTAGGGTGCCGCTATACAAAAAAACTGACCGGACTTTCGCAGCGGCCAGCATCATGAAGAATAAACTCGTACACCACTGGGCAAGCAGGGCATGAAGTCCGCTATCGCTCCGGGAATGCTGCGCCGACTGTTGTTTCAGCCGGCCGCCATGTTCGAAGAACTCTCGGAAACACGACCCGAACCGCTCGTCGTGTTTTTTCGCTACGTGGTGTGGCTGGCCCTTGCGCCGCCGGTGTTCGCGTTCATCGGTGCCTCAATCTTTGGCTGGCGCATAGGCGGCGCTCAGCCACTGTACCTTGGCCCGGGTGAGCTGGTTCTCATTAGTATCGCGTATTTTTTTGCGCTGCTATTTGGATTCGTGAGCACGGCCGTCATCGCACAGTGGATGGCTACTACCTACGGCGCGCGCCATTCGCTAGGCATTCACTTTGTCCTGGTGACCGTTATTGCGCTGCCGCTGGCCGTCGGCAGCGTCATACACCTGTTTCCGCACGTATTCATCAACGTGCTGGTTCTGATCCCGACAATGATGTGGAGCATGTACCTCTTATATAGCGGCTTGCCGGTCATGCTGAAAATAAGCCCCGAGCGCGGCATGCTGATGTCGTCAGCGTTGATCGGTTATCTACTGGTTGCCTGCGTTAGTTTGCTTGGAATTACGGTCGCATTGTGGAGCGGCGGCCTCGGCCCCTCGCTCGGAGTCTGACGATTGTCTGTAAACACTGAAACGCCGGCCGTCGAGCACTATCACGATCGCGTCGTCACGACGCTGGTTATGTTCTCTATGTTCTGGTCGCTCCTCGGCATGGCGGTAGGCGTATTTGTTGCTGCGGAACTGATCTGGCCGGACCTGGACGCAGGCCAGTACTGGTTGTCGTTTGGCCGCCTGCGACCGCTGCATACTAACGCGGTCATTTTTGGTTTCGGTGTCTCTGCACTGATGGGCACGGCGTTCTATAGCGTCCAGCGCACCAGCCACGTGCCGTTGTTCGCACCTCTGCTCGCCTGGTTTTGCTGCATTGCCTGGCAGGTGGCCGTGCTGCTAGGTGGCCTGTCGCTACTGGCCGGTTGGAATGCGTCAAAGGAATACGCGGAGCTCGAATGGCCGTTTGATATTGCGATCACTGTCGTGTGGGTTTGTTTCGCGGTCGTGTTCTTCGGCACCATCGCGAAACGTCGCATCCGCCCGATTTACATTTCCAACTGGTTCTACGGCGCACTCATTATCGTGATTGCGATGCTGCACATCGTTAACAGCTTGGCGATCCCGGTGACGATGTCGAAATCTTATTCGCTGTTCGCCGGAGCACAGGATGCGATCGTGCAGTGGTGGTACGGCCACAACGCCGTAGGCTTCCTGCTAACCGGTGGCTTTCTCGGCATGCTCTATTATTTTCTACCCAAGCAGGCGGAGCGGCCGATCTGGAGCTACCGACTGTCGATCGTTGCGTTCTGGGCGTTCACGTACAGCTACATCTGGGCCGGTCCGCATCATCTGCACTACAGTTCGATCCCGGACTGGGTGCAGTCGCTCGGCATGGTTATGAGTCTCGTGCTGCTGGCACCCTCCTGGGCAACGATGATCAACGGCATCATGACCGTATCGACAGCGGCGAAGAAATTGCGTTCTGATCCAGCGCTCAAATTTATCGTGTTGTCGCTTGCCTTCTACGGACTTGCAACGTTCGAGGGACCGATGATGGCGATCAAGAGCGTGAACGTCGTAAGTCACTTCACGGACTGGACTATCGGTCACGTGCACTCCGGCGCGCTTGGCTGGAACGCGATGATTACCTTTGGCACGTTCTACTTCCTTGTGCCGCGACTTGTCGGTACCGAGCTATACAGCGTGCGCCTTGCCAACATCCACTTCTGGTGTGCACTGGCCGGCACCATGCTGTACGTGCTGGCGATGTGGGGTGCCGGTGTATCGCAGGGCCTGCTGTGGCTGAGTCTCGACGAGATCGGCGAGCTGAGTTTCAGTTTCAAGGACATCATGGCGAGCATGGTGCCGTACTATGCACTGCGTTTTGTTGCCGGCCTGGTGTTTTTAATTGGGGCCGCGCTGATGGCATACAATCTGGCCATGACGATTCGCGGCCGGCGCACGCTGCAGGTTTCTATCCCTGACGTCGATCCAGCGTGGCGTGTCGATAGCACGCCATCGCCTGCCATGATCCCGGTGAAGCAATGAACGGTATCGGGCTGCACAAAAAACTTGAAGAGAACAGCGGGCTGCTGATTTTCGGCATCCTGCTTGTGTCCGCAATAGGCGGGCTCGTGCAGGTGTTGCCCAGTATTTTCCAGGAATCACTCAAGACACCGACCGCCGATACGAAGCCATATACCGCTGTGGAACTGACCGGTCGCGATATCTACGTCCGGGAAAACTGCAGCGTCTGTCATTCACAGCAGGTCCGGCCGCTGCTCGCCGAAGTACGCCGCTACGGGCCTTATTCGCGCGCGGGCGAATCGGTGTACGACCGGCCGTTCCTGTGGGGGTCAAAACGTACCGGGCCCGACCTGCATCGGATTGGCGGCAAGTACACCGACGCCTGGCAGCGAATCCATCTCGTCAATCCCCGTGCCGTCGTTAAGAATTCGATCATGCCGGCCTACCCGTGGCTCGCCGAACGTGCTGCCAACGCTGACGGCGCCATCCAGCTAAAGATGCGCGCTTTGCGCAAACTGGGTCATCCATACACCGATGAGGAAATTGCAGGTGCACCGGCTGCGCTTGAGGGCCTTACCGAGCTGGATGCGATTGTCGTCTACCTGCAGTCGCTCGGCACCGCAATACCTCGGAGTACCGCACGATGACGTTTTTTATCTTTGTTGGCGACATGCTGGTGATGCTGTTTATGGTCGTGCTGGTTGTGTGGGTCTATTGGCGCTCATCAGACGACACGATTGAGGCATCGGCTCGCATTCCGCTGGAGGATGATCAACGTGACGAGTGACATGCCGTCGGATTTCTGGGCTGGCTGGATAGTCGTGCTGACGGTTGTGAGTTTCGTCGGCCTCGGATGGATGATCTTCAGTATCTATTTTTCCGGCAACGTGGAGAAAGGTGACGAAGTCAGCCCGGTGTGGGACGGTGACCTGCGTGAAGGCTTCCGGCCGGCACCAATGTGGTGGTTCTGGCTGATACTCGCGGCAATGGTGTTCAGCGTGTTGTACCTGATGCTGTACCCGGGCTTGGGCAGTTTCCAGGGCGCATTGAAGTGGTCGCAAGGCGGACGTCTTGAACAAAGTGAAAGTGCTTATCATTCAGAATTTGGCGGCGTGCGTACATTGATCGCGGAAGGGAATCTCGCGACGCTTGGCAAGGATCCATCACTGATGCAGTCGGCGGAGCGCGTATTTGCCCGCAACTGTGCGGCCTGTCACGGCTACGACGCAGCAGGGCAGGCGGCGATGTTCCCGAACCTGGTCGATGAGGACTGGCAGTGGGGCGGGTCGCCTGCCCAGATTGAGCAGTCGATCGTAGCCGGCAGGAACGCGGTGATGGTCGGCTGGCTGCAGGTGCTCGGTGGCGAGGAAGGCGTGAAACGCATGGCGGATTACGTGCGGGTTATCGGCACCGATGCAGCCAACGGTCATCCGTCGCACGGTCAATACCAGATGTTCTGTGCGGCCTGCCATGGCGCGCAAGGTAATGGGAACCCCATACTCGGTGCGCCAAACCTGGCCGATGACATTTGGCTCTATGGCGACAGCGATGCGGCCCTGTACGAAACACTCGCCAACGGCCGGCAGGGCCAGATGCCGGCGTACCGTTCTCGTCTGGACGACACCCAGGTAAAACTGCTGATCGCGTGGCTGCTGAAGCCCGACCCAGCGCAATAAAAAGTGTTCAGACAATAACGGGCGAATAGCCGGAACAGCCGTTTGCGCGTCGGGCCCCTGCCTGCGAGACCCATCCGAATCTCCATATTCCTTGCCGCCTGCTCCCATGCAGGTCCGTATCGGCGGGGTTCATTTACAAACCAGTAACCGGTACTTATGCGCGCGGGTTATAACTGTAGCCGAAACCTTCGGCGAGCAGCCGTGTCCGACTGACAAGCAGAAAAAAACAGGGGGGCAATATGATCACGTTCACGGTGAATTCCGAGCAGGTGTCGTTTGACGGTGATGACGACACGCCGTTGCTGTGGGTGCTGCGCGACCATCTGCAGCTAACCGGCACCAAATTTGGCTGCGGTATCGGCCAGTGCGGTGCCTGCACCGTGCACGTCGACGGCCAGGCGCAGCGCTCCTGTCTCATGCCGGTCACAAGCGCAAAAGGCGCCGAAATCACGACGATCGAAGGTCTCGCAGCCGACGGCGTTCTGCATCCGGTGCAGCAGGCCTGGCTCGAACATGACGTACCGCAGTGCGGTTATTGTCAGGCAGGCCAGCTGATGGCCGCAGCGGAGCTGTTAAAGCGCAATCCAGATCCCAGTGATGAAGACATCGACAACGGTATGAGCAACCTGTGCCGCTGCGGCACTTACGTGCGCATCCGCAAAGCCATTCACACTGCCGCGAAACTACAAGCGAAGGGAGGCAATGATGTCAGCTAAGCCAACAGCCTTCGCACTCAGCCGCAGACAATTTCTCGTTGCGGGTGCCAGCGTAACCGGCGCCTTCGTGCTGGGAGTCCCTTACTCCCGTGCCGAGACCGACGATGAGCGTCAGCTTGGCTACTTCATTGAAATCAAAGCCGACGGGCATGTCGTGATCGGCAGCAACCAGCCTGAAATCGGACAGGGCATTCGTACCGGTTTGCCGATGCTGGTCGCCGAGGAGCTGGACGTTCCCTGGGAGCAGGTTTCCGTGCGGCCCATGCCGCTCGGGATCGTCAAAACCGAGGATGGCTTCACCTGGAAATACGGTGGACAGGGCGTGGGCGGCAGCACCGGCCTGACCAGCAACTGGGAATACATGCGTAGCGTCGGTGCAACGGCGCGCGCGCAACTCATTCGCGCCGCGGCGGATCGCTGGAACGTTGACCCCGATAAATGCACGACCGAACCCGGCTTTGTTGTTTGTCCGGCACTCGGCGAGCGCATTGCCTATGCCGATATCGTCGCAGAAGCGGCAGCGCTGCCGTTACCGGAAGAAAGCGTGGCGCTAAAACCGATGCGCGACTATCGCATCGTTGGCAAGGCACAGAACAACATCGATGCCCGCGAGATCGTGACCGGCCAAGCGAAGTACGGCATCGATACCGTGCGACCCGAAATGCATTACGCGGTCATCGCCCGTAGCCCGTACCTGAACGGCAAACCGAAATCGTTCGACGATAGTGATGCGCGGCGAGTCAATGGCGTGCTCGATGTCTTCGAAATCGAGGGCCCGGCGCCGGGCGAACCGTATCAGATACTTGCCAGCGGCATCGCCGTAGTTGCAACGTCTACCTGGGCGGCGATCAAGGGGCGACGCGCCTTAAAAATTGACTGGGACAAGGGACCAAACCGCGATGACAGCACGGAAAGGTTCTGGGCTGAGAACGCCGCGATGCTTAAGGATGAAGGTCAGGTTGTAGTCGACGACGGAGAGTTCACTGCGGCGATGGAAAGCGCAGACACGGTAGTCGAGCGGCAGTATGAGCTCCCGTTCGTGAATCACGCGCCGCTGGAACCGCAAAACTGCTACGCCTTTGTTGAAAAGAATCGCTGTCACATCATTGCGCCGACCCAGATGCCATCGGGCGCGTCACGCTCGGCAGCGTGGGCGACCGGACTGCCACGCGAAGATATACGCGTGGATTTCACCCGGATCGGCGGTGGTTTTGGTCGCAGGCTGACCAACGACTACGTGGCGGAAGCGGCACTCATCTCAAAAAAGACCGGCTGGCCGATCAAGTTGCAATGGACCCGCGAGGACGATGTGAAAAATGATTTCTATCGACCCGCAGGATTGCATGAGATGCGTGCGGGTGTCGATGGCTCTGGCAGAGTCGTCGCGTGGACGCAGCGGCTTGCCAGCGCCAGCAAGTATTTCCGCCGTCCCAACATGCCCGATGAGAATCTCTGGCAGGCGGAACTGTATTCCGATGATTTTCCACGCCACATCGTGCCGAATTTCAGGCTGGAGTATTTTCACAATGCGATCGGCGTGCCGCGCGGTTCCTGGCGTGCGCCGGCGCATACCGCCAACGCGTTCGTGATTCAGAGCTTTATCGATGAAATCGCGCATGAGACCGGCCGGGATCCGCTTGAGCTCCGCATCGAGATGTACGGTGACGAGCGCGAACTCGCCTACAGCAACCATGGCGGTCCAACGTTCAATCCGGGGCGGCTGACGCGCGTCGTCAAGTTTGTTGCTGACCGGATCGGTTACGGCAAGGCCTTGCCGGCGGGACACGGCATCGGTCTCGCGTCGCATTTCACGTTTGGCGGTTACGCGGCCCACGCGATCGAAGTGTCGGTTGCCGATGATGGTGACTTTAAGATTGAGCGCATCGTTGCCGCTATCGATTGCGGCTACGCGGTGCATCCGAACGCGGTCGAGGCGCAACTGCAGGGCGGCACTATCGACGGCATTAGTACCGCACTGGGCCAGCAAATTACGGTGAAGGACGGCCAGATTCAGCAGAGCAATTTTCACGACTACCCGCTCGCACGAATTGCGAACTTTCCAAGCCGCTTCGAAGCGCACATATTGCCGTATGACGATAAGCCGACAGGGGTAGGCGAAATGGGACTGCCATCCGCGGCACCGGCGTTAACCAATGCCATTTTCGCGGCCACTGGCAAGCGCATACGTCGCTTGCCGATACTGGATCAGTTAAAAAGCTGACGGTGTTGTCGGGCATCAGCAGTGCACGGCGGGTGACCACGCCGTGCCCGTCGTCTTTTGGCTGGCATGAGAACGCTCTGCAGCGAAGGCGCGACGCTTAACTTCAGCGATGTTGTAGATTGCGATGTTGCTCAGGCCGGTCGCATCGCGACACAAAAAAAGGGTCACTAACGACCCCTTTTTTTATCAGTGCAGATTTACGCTCTACCTGATGATGCCGCAGTACATGCGCATACCACCCTTGCCGTGCATGTGCTCGCCGTATTCGTCATAGCGGTCGGCGCCAGCGTGAATCATCAGACTGCGTCCTTTGACATCGGCGACGGTAACCCGCGGCGCTAAAACTGGCACATAAGAGACCCCGCTCGGCTCAACCAACAAGTTAGGAAGGTCGCCCAGGTGGCCATCGCCGTAGGGGCCTGCATGTTCGCCAG
>JABDKF010000319.1 GCA_013003155.1 Woeseia sp.
TAAAATCAACAAGTTACGTTGTTGGCATGGCTCTTGCTTTATCTCTAGTGCCGTGACCGAAAACGATGCGGACAGCGGTACCGCTTTACCACTGATCGAAACTTTAAACTTGTTGGAGGAGTACGAAATGAATATCAGAAAGATGATGACGTTCGCCGCAGCCGCTTCGGCCTTTGCCCTGAGCGCGTGTGAGATCGAACAGACTGAAGAAGGCGACATGCCGGACATTGATGTCGCAGCTACCGAAGGCCAGCTGCCGAAGTACGACGTCGATGTAACGAAGACGCAGGAAGGACGCATGCCGGACGTTGACGTAGACGTTGAGGGCGGCAACCTGCCCAAGTACGACGTACACGGCCCCGATGTTGATGTCAGCATGGAAGAAAAGACGATCGAGGTTCCGGACGTTGATGTAGACGTGTCTACCGAAGAAAAGACCATCTCCGTACCTGACGTTGATGTTGATTTCCCGGATGACAACGACGACATGTAATTTATGTAAGTTGCATTCGCCGACTCCCGGGCCCTGCCTTGGCGGGCTTCCGGGGGATCGGCGGGCAACGACATAGGCGGTTTCCAAAGCACGAGAAGAACAGTGAAAGACTATGCACTCAGGATCAAGGACGAAAAAGAGTAAAGATCGAAACGACGACGAGTCCCGTCACGCGGATCCTGGCGCTGGCAGTGATGCCGAAATCGAAGCAGCCAGGAACGCGGATTCCCCCAACCCCAGAATTTTAATTGTTGAAGACGTTGCGTCTTTAAGAGAAGCACTCCGTATGTACCTGGAGTTCTATGGATACACGGTAGCTTCTGCAGGTAGTTTCGACGACGCGCTTGAATCAGCCAGTAAACGGCCACCCGACGTCGCGGTATGCGATCGACAACTTGGAGAAGAGCGCGACGGTATTGACGTCGCCCGGGCGCTTCAGCGTCTTCACGGCGCTCAACTGGTTTTCGTCAGCGCAACCTCGATGAGCGAGCTGCGGGCGCAGACGACCGATCTCGACGTCACCGCATATCTGAAAAAGCCGGTTCTGCCACGCCGCATCGCCGCGGCAGTGCGTCTCGCGACAGGTAACCAAGGCGTTCGTAGCTAAGCAGACGAGTCTTCCACGGACGAGTGTCTATGATAAAGTGGCGTATTGCTGACAGGGCAGCGGAAAAAGAATAATGCCAAACATACTGCTGGTCGACGATGATGCCGGATTCACCGACGCGACGAGCGCTCTGCTATCTGCGGAGGGCCTGAACGTTTGCACGGCCTCGACAATCGCTGAGGCACGGAGTCTCCTGGAATCCGGAACGTTCGACATTCAATTTGTCGATCTGGCGCTGCCAGACGGAAGCGGTCTCGAACTGGTCGATAAGCGCAGCCCGCGAACTGTCATAATCACGGGACATCCATCCGTCGAAACCGCGATCCGGGCAGTCCGCGATCGGGTCGACGATTACCTCGTCAAGCCCCTGAACAAGGCCGACCTGCTGTCGGCAATCCTGACGCCGGCACAAGCGAAAGCAACGACAGAGGGCTCGGGGAGATTCGCCGGGATGGTCGGCGAGTCGCCGCAAATGCAGGCGCTATACAGCGAGCTCGAACGCTATGGTCCGACCAACGTCACCGTACTGATCCGGGGCGAGAGTGGCACCGGCAAGGATCTGGTCGCTCGTGCGCTGCATGAGATTTACGCGCCAAAGGAAAAATTCATTGCCGTGAACTGCGGTGCGATTCCCGCAGAGCTGATCGCCAGTGAGTTATTCGGGCACGAGAAGGGCAGCTTCACGGGTGCTACCGGCAAGCATCTCGGTTTTTTCGAGAGAGCCGGAAACGGCACGGTATTCCTGGATGAGATCGGCGAGTTGCCGCTGGAACAACAAGTGACATTGCTCCGTGTTCTCGAGAATCGTACGGTGCAGCGTGTCGGCGGCGACAGGGACGTGAAGATCAACGCCCGCGTCGTGGCGGCGACAAATGCCGATATTGAAAAGGCTATCGCGGCAAAGGAGTTTCGTGAGGACCTTTACTACCGGCTGATGGTCCTGCCTGTCGACGTTCCGCCATTGCGTGAGCGCGAAGGTGATGTTGAACTGCTGGCGAAACATTTCCTTGCTCAGGCGGCCGACGAACATGGTGCGCCCGGTGAGTTTGCGGACGCGGTGCTGGACGCGTTGCAGCGTCACTCATGGCCTGGAAACGTCCGTGAGTTAAAACATACAGTTCTGCGGTCCGCATTGATGTGCATTGGTAATAACAAAGTGGATCAATTGCCTGTCGGATTCGAACGACCACCCGCGCTGTCTGGCGACGGCGGGTTGACTGTCGGTATGTCTATCCGCGATGTAGAGCGCGAGCTGATTATGAAGACGCTCGATCATTACGACGGCAACAAGACCCAGACGGCCGAAGCACTCGGGGTGAGCCTGAAGACGCTCTACAACCGACTTAACGAATACGAAGCGTCCGAATAGGTCACCGCATGACGGATCTGAGCGACGCAGACAAAGCTGCGATCAGGGAAAACGTTCACACGATCAACAACGCCTTGAACGTCGTCTCGATGCAAGTTGAGTTGGTAAGATTACTCGCCAACGATGCAACTGCCGCAGACAAGGTTGCCGCGGCGATCGATACAGTATTGGATGAATGCCAGAAGGCTGGTGGCGTTGCGTCGGACATTAGCCGGATTATTAAAGCGACTGGCTAATCGCTACAGTAGACCGTGGATACCGAATACGCCGTCAAAGTTGATGCCGACGAAGACACGCCGGTCTCTTTCATTCTTTAGTTCGAACAGTGGAATCGCATCAAGTGATGCGCAATCTTTGGCGAAAGCGATCCAGGGCGCTTCGGGCTCAGGCAGGTTGATCGGATCCAGATCGGCGTCAATCGCGGAACCCGCGACTGAATACTCCAGTAACTCGTCAATTATCTCGGTGTCAATCGTATAGGATGTTGCCGCGTCGAGCTCATCTGCCTTCGTGTCTTCAAAAAAAAGGACAGTCAAAGCTACCGATACGACGGCAAAGATATTTATCCATTGCTTTGTCTGTTCGCGCTGCATCGTAGTTCCTCTGTCGTTCGATGATGGAAGGCCGGCGACTTGCGTCGCCGGCTACCGTTGCCTTATATGCGTGCGGCTGCTCGGCCACGCGGACCTGCAAATGCCCAGATTACAAGGCCAACCACAGGCAGCAGAATGACGAGCAAGCTCCAGCCGATCTTCGCGCCGGTGCTCGCACCACTGCTGACAATCTGTACGATCGCGTAGATGTCGAGCGCCAACACGATCAATCCCAATAAACCTTCCATTTCTTATCTCCATTGATTGATTGCTTGTTGCCGCGGCCAGGTCGGTTGCTCGGTCGCGGCCCTCACTAAATGAAATTGCAGGTATCGTGCCAACCCGTATATTGTGTAAAAACAAAGGTTTAGAGGAGGGCGGCGCGGATCGTCGCAGTAATTGCTACACGCCGAACTGCGCTATTTACAAAGAGATCGACGGCTAGAGCTGGCCGTGCAACAGATAGACGCCAGCCATCGCGATTCGCGCAGGGAGCGATACCTTTTTCAGATCACCCTCGCAGATGGGACTGCAATGTTCGGCATCGCGATCGAACTGCGACTTGAGCTCAGCCGCGACGCTTTCGTCCCGAATGATCAGACCGGCTTCCGAGTTCAGTTCGAGCGAACGACAGTCGAAGTTTGTTGAGCCGACCCTCGAGAGTATGCCGTCGACGATCATCACCTTTTGGTGACTCAATGTCGGCCGGTACTCGAGGATCGAAACTCCGCTCTGTAGAAGCTGCGGGTACAGATGGCGTGCCGCGAGCCGCAGCAAATAGGAATCCGTGCTGCTCCCAGGCAACATCAGTACGACTTTCACCCCACGCTCAGCAGCCGAGCAGAGCAGTTCGATAATGTCCGGGTCCGGAGCGAAATAGGGATTCTGGATCAATATTTCATCTGTGGCCGTCGCTATCGCCAATGAGAACGCAAGCTCTACATACGAGTAACGGTCGCCTACGCTGCTCGAAATAACGCAGATCTCAGAATCGCCCGCAGCGTCGTGCGACGGAAATATCTTGTCGCCATACACCAACTCATGGGCAAGTGCGGCCCATTCGCGTGCGAAAACAGCCTGCAACCCGTTTACTGCCGGACCGAGAATGCGCACCCCGGTGTCACGATAACTATCTTCGTTCTCTGCGTCCCCTAACCAGTGATCGCTGATACCGTGCCCCATCGCGTAAGCGACTTTTCCGTCCACGATCACCAGCTTGCGGTGAGTCCGCTCGTTGAATCGATGCAGCCGGGTCGGCGTCAGCGGGCTGAATATCTGCAAATTCACGCCTGCTTTCCGCAAATCTTTGAAAATGTTGGAACTGCGCTTGTTCGAGCCGACGTCGTCAATAATAAGTCGGACGTTGACGCCACGCCGCACGGCCCGCTCGAAAGTGTCCACCATCCGTTTTTCCAGCTCGCCGGCTTCCCAGACATAGGTTTCCAAATGGATGCTGTCGCTCGCTTGTTCGAAGTCCTCGATAATCCGGTCAAAAATCGCGCCGTTGTGAATGACTTCGACCGACGAGTCGTTAAAGGTCTGGCTATTGGTCAGTGCTGCCAGCGTGGGCAGGATCTCGGCGGCTTCAGGCAGCGCTGTCGGATCAATATTCCACGTGGGTGTGCGTCGCCGCCGGGCGAGCCACGCCAGCGTTCCGTAAACGCTGAGAATGCCGACAACAATGCCGCCAACGATTGCGAGAATCGTTAGACCCACAGTCTATTCTCCCTTGTGATCGTGGGTCTCACATCTGCGAATCGGTCGGGAAAGAAGCCTTAATCGCATCGTGCGGGGCCTCGTCTGGCGACCCTTCGCTGTCGCAGAGTCTGAGCGCACCAAAAAGTACCGGCCATTCAGGAGTATCGTCTGCTCGAAGGGCGTTCCAACTTTCTACAATCGCCAGTTCCGCTTCGGGGTCCGGCGTACTAGTCCCGGGCCGTCTGTTCATTTTGCCGTACCTCCTCAATTTGTCGCAGCAACTTGCCTTCGAGCGATATCCACTGTGGCAGCCACAGCCAGACCACTGCTGCGACAGCAAGAACTGCGTCGTCGCGAGCGAAGCCATCCAGGGACATGCCGATAAGGGTCAGGACAAATATCAGCGCCCGGTTGCCGTTCATGAGCCTTTTTCGTTGCCGGTCAGTCATTGCTACGTAATCGTCCCGATTATCCGTGGTCTTGTATGAATACCAGCAGGTTTCGTGCCAGTTTCGTTTTTCCTAACCAATACAACTTCTTAAGCTCCCCTGTCGGGTCGGCGAGATTTTGTGTCGGGTAGAAACTCGCGGTAATCGTGAAAATATTCCAGAACGTTGAGGCGATTCGGACGCGCGTGAGCACGACCCGGCCGGCGCGGGGGGCCACACCTTTGGCCACGGCCGACGACCGGTAAGAACGACAGACGATGCGCGTATTTTCAAAGGCGCGCCGTTTGCAGTGCCCCGGACACCCGTAGATTCCCATGAATTCCTTGCAGATTGCGCCGGGCTGAAATTTGGCACGGGACTTGCAACCACTTGGCAAAAGAGTTTGCAAAAACCAAATTCATTAGGTGCGGGACAGACGATGAACGACGATGACCGTTACAAGATTTACGCTGCAGTGAACCGATTCTGGCGCCACTGTCGCCGCAATGCCGGGGCTCCCCTCCCCACCGATCCCGCACCCGGCATTGCGGCGACACCTTTTAAGCGCCGACCAGGCACTGTGGGCTGCAATCGAACAAGCCCGGGAGTCGCCGGGTTCCTTTCGAAAGAGGCGAGGGTCCAGTGAGTTCCCCGGGCGCAGCCAGCCTCACGTCAGGTTCTCCGGACGCGTCGCGACGCAAAGCTCTGGGGCTCCTGGCTCTGGCGTTCGTCGCTGCCGCCGGGTTGGTACTGCTGTGGAAAGCGCTCCCGATGACCGACTACATTCGAGCCGCTGTTGCATACATCGACGACTCCGGCCCTGTCGGAGCCATTGTGTTCTACGCTGTTTACGTCGTGTTTTCGCTGATCGGTATTCCGAGGACGCTGCTGAATATTTCAGCTGGCTTCCTGTTCAACTTTCCCATCGCGATAGCCACGGTGTTGCTGGCGGCCGGAACGGCCTATTCGCTGACCTTTATTATCGCGAGAACAGTCGCGCAGGACTGGGTTGAAAAGCGTGTTGCACGGCTTCCGAACGTTCAATGCCTGCTCGACATGGTCAATGAAGAAGGCTTCAAAGTCGTTTTCCTGATCCGTATGAATCCGTTTATACCCGCTGTTATCAAGGGCTACGGTCTCGGAACCACGCGAATTCCGTTTCGGACGTATCTTTCCGCCAGCATCCTCGGCTTTTTACCGTTATCGCTGGCTCACGTGTACCTTGGCTGGGTTGGTGGCGAAGCAATGCTGGATACCAACGGCGGACCGACTGACCTGCAACGCTGGATACTGTTCGGTGGCGTCATCGCGAGCGTTGTCCTCATGGGCGTTTTTTACTACTACGGCAAACGCGCCTTGAACTCACGATTCGGAGCGACCTGCCAATGACCACGCTACTAATAAAAAATCCATACAGCCGTAACGGCGACACCGATATTCAGCCAATCGTCGACGAACTCGCACGGATTGGACCTGTAGATGTGTTCGAAGTCGGCTGCAAGGAAACCGTTGCCGATCGCATTGCGAAGCTGGAGCCTGCGCTCGAACGGATCGTTGTTGCGGGCGGCGACGGAACATTGAACACGGTTTCGCGCCCGATTCTGGACAGTGGTAAGCCACTCGGAGTCATTCCGCTGGGCACAGCCAACGATTTCGCTCGCACCCTTTGCCTGCCGGACGATCCTGTAGATGCTGCGAGGGCAATAAGTAATGGAAAGAAACGCACCGTCGACGTCGGCATCGTGAACGGTCACCCGTTCCTGAATGCAGTCGGCGTCGGACTGGGGCCGGCGTTGACCAAGGAACTCAATGGCGAGAAAAAGAAGCGTCTCGGCGTTGTTGCCTACCTCGACAGTCTGATCCAAGTCATCTATCGGCGTCGCCGATACCTAGCGAAACTGGTCATTGATGGAGAAGTTCATCGGCTGCCGTTCGTCCAGATTACGATTGGTAATGGTCGACATTACGGCGGAGGCTTGACGATTTGTGATGATGCGGCTGTCGACGACGGGCATCTCCACGTACTGGGAGTGCGTCCGCTAACTCCGTGGCAGCTCTTCTTGCGCGGCATTCGTTTGAAGTTCGGCGCGGTGAAAGACGACGAGAAGCTCTACTATGCCAGGGGCTGCAAAGTTGAGCTTGAAGTAAGGCGCCGTTGCGAGGTAACGGCCGATGGTGAGCTGGTGACGACGACGCCGCTGAAATGCCATATCATCAAAGATGCATTATCGGTGTATGTGCCGGCCGACGAGCCTGCCGATAATGTCCTCGATCCGGATCAACAGGCCGGTGACCTCAGTTTCCTCGCCCCCGACAGGGCTGCAGCCGTCGCCGGATAGCGATCGGCAGCCAAGTGGATCGTCGTGCACCGGCCACTACAAACGCATGAACTGTTGCCGCGTTCGCGACCACGCGTAGCCCAGCAACACCGCCACGAAAAACACCTCCGCGCCGATGTCGACAAAAAAGTCGATAACCTGCACCAGTCGTTCAGGAA
>JABDKF010000321.1 GCA_013003155.1 Woeseia sp.
GCGGCGGTCAACGGCGGCGAGACCTTCAAATCAATCGCCAACCAGGTGCAGGACAAGATGACCGCCGCCGGGTACGAGCCCGTGCACGCAAAGCACCCCGGCGAGGTGCTCGGGCACCGGGCGATCAAGACGCCCCGGCTGCCCTTTCAGGCTCGCCTGCGTGGCTTCGACGCCGTGTCCCTCGGCTGGTTCAAGCTCAAAGACGGATTGGCGGGGCGGGGGCTGGGCCGACAAAGCCCGCTGTGGAACACGCAGGAAGCCTCGGATCATCGGGCCCACGACGGGCTGTGGCTGGTCGAACCCCATGCGGGCCGTGGGCCGGTGGGCGCAAAGTGGGAGGAAATCCTGGTGATCGAGAACGCGAAAGCGCGTTGGCTGGACGACATGCCGCCACACGTGCGCCAGTGGTCGCAGATCTCCTCAGGCGCAGAGTATCGGCCGGCATACGAATAAAGAATCGCCGCAGTTCATGCGCGACCGCGAGCGTCGGCGGCTTCTTCGTGCGTACGGAAGCGCTCGTCACGCAGCCGCCGCGAAAAAGTGCTCCTTGAAGGGTATCGACGCGGCGCCGATTGCACTTGCGTCACCACCGGCTTTCGAGATCAGCAGCTCTGGTAGCGCTCTCGGTTTACCACGCCGGGAATCGTTATAAATGTCAATGTGCGGAATGACTCGACGAGCGAGCGATCTCGGCATGCGGCCGCCAAGTACAATCGCTTCCGGATCAAGTATGGCTGCCAGGGCCGATGCCAACAGCGAAAACGAGCTTTGGGTCTTGGCGATCCATTCGTCGATGCCGGGCCAGTCCGGGTCGAAGTTTGCGATCATTTCCGAAACGCCGGAATGAACGACACCGTTTTCCCCAAGCGATTGGCGCAGCGATTCCAGCGACGGATGCTGGTAAATGTTCTTGGGCAAAAGCAGGCCGATTTCGCCGCCGTTTCGGTTGCAACCGCGCAAGAGCTCGTGATCTATGATGATTCCGCCGCCCAATAACGTGTCGATAAACAAATACGCGAAATTGTCGTAGACGCGACCGACACCGATAAGGCTTTCGCCGACTGCCGCAGCGTTGCCGTCGTTTTCGACCCATACCGGAAGATCGAATCGTTCCTCAAACAGGCGATCGATGGCGACCAAAGCCCAGTCGTCGAGCGGGTAAGGCGTGTTGAAGACTGCGCCGGGGCCGATGTAACGCCCGGAGATACTGACGCCCATGCCGAATATGCGCTCGAGCTTGATGTTGTGCCTGGCAACCATGCGATCCACGGCCTCTTCGGCCTTGCTGAGAACGGCATTGCGAGTCATAGCCGGCAGGTCGTGGTGTTCCTCGGCTACGATGGCGCCGGAGAAATCCATAAGCACGACGGAAATCGCGTCGGTCATCATCGAGACACCGAAGGAATATGCGAATTCGGGCACCACGCGGACGCTTACCCCTGGTTGTCCGCGCCTGCCGCTCAGGATCTTGTTTCCTTCCTGTACGGCGCCTACAGAGACCAGCCCCTTGACGATTCTCGAGATGCTTTGCTGAGCCAGGCCGGTCGCCCTGGCGAGATCCGGCTGGCCGGTGACGCCACCGCGTACAGCGGCGCCCAGGACGCGCTGCTCCGACTGAGTCGGCGCGCGGAGCCCGTTTGCGTCAAAAAATCTTGGCTCGTCAGAGCCGTTCCTGGTGTTCAACACGTCTGGTCAAGCTTCCTGGCAAGCGCTCGATAATAGCCGGGTGCTGAGCATTGTCGAGCAGGGGTGGCTCAATTAACCGAGATAATAATACCCGCTATAGGTTGTAATACAGGTAGTATTATGCCATAAACACTCTGGGGTTTTACCAAGACACGCAATTACCAGTGAAAAAGCGTGTTTCTCAGCTTCAAATACCAATTAACCAGGGGGGTTAATCATGTCATTCAGAGCAATACTACTCAGGGTGTTCGGTGCCGCTGCGGCGCTCGCGGTGCCCATGGCGGCGATGTCACAGTCGTCCGGCCAGGACCAGGACGACGAGGTGATCGAGGAAGTCGTGGTCACGGGTACCGGCGCCAGCGTCTTGCGTACCCAGTTTGAAACGCCACAGACCGTCACCCAGTACAACGAGGAAGACCTGCGCTCATTCACGTCATCAAGCCAGGCGGACATCCTGACGCAGCTGCCCGGCGTCAGCGCCGAGGGCGGTGGTGGCGAGGTTGCGACCAACGTCTTTCATCGGGCACTCCCCTCTGGTGGCCAGTTCTCGTTCACGCCGTTGCTTTACGACGGAATGCCTGCGTTCACGACGTTCGGCCTGAACTCGTCGGCATTCGACGTCTTCTATCGTAACGACCTCGGCATCGCACGCTCCGAATTCGTCAGCGGCGGTGTGTCCAACCTGTTCGGACCGGGTTCCGTTGCCGGCATCGTCAACTACATCAGCAAGACTGGCTCCGCCGATCCGGCGGGTACGCTGCAGGTCGAGGTCGCCGAAGAGGGCCGCTATCGCGGCGATTACTTCTTCAGCGGTCCGCTGGGTGGTGATACCTCAGACACTTACTACGCATTGTCCGGCTTCTATCGATTCGATGAAGGGCCGCTGCAGTCAGGTCTCGACACCAAGGGCTACCAGGTGCGCGGCAACATCAAGCACAACTTCGACGACGGTAGCGGATCGGTCACGGTATACGGCCAGGCAATCGACGACAGCGTACAGTTCTTCCTGCCGCTACCTGTCGATGGCGTAAGCCGCGAGCGCGTATCGGGCAACGATGGCGCCGAAGTGTTCACGATGAACACGGTCGAGGCGATCGGTCTTTCCTACGATACGCCTGATGGTCGATTCACGACTCCAATCGGCGACGGCGTGGTCACGAAGGGCCAGTCCCTCGCCGTGGTCCTGGACAAGGATCTCAACGACGACTGGACGCTCAACGGCAAGGTTCGCTACGCACGCTACGACCACCAGTTCAACCTGTTTCTCGATGGCGATGCCATCGGACCGAACACTCCGGAAACGCAGGCCGAGTATCTGGCCAATCGCGGTATCGACGCGTTCGCTGCCGATGCGGTATTCACTTTCTCGGAAACCGGCGATGCGCTGCCGGCCAACTACCTGCTGTTCGGCAACCGGACGCTGGATCGCTGGCGCGACGCAACTGACTTTTCGACGGAGCTCAGCGTCGGCAGAAATCTGACAATTGGTAATTCCGAACATGCGATCACGATCGGCGGCTTTTTCTCGGCCTCCCAGGCTGACGACATCAACTACATCACGACCTACCTGGGCGACTTCCGGAATGCGCCGAGACTCGTAGACGTCACGCTGCAGGACGTCGCGGAAGACGGCTCCGGTAATCTGGTTGCAACCCCGGGCTCCGACTATCAATGGACGGTCAACGGTCTCGCCAATGCGAACGGCATGACGGGCAACCGGGATCGCAGTGCACGTCGCACGGCGTTCTACGTCGCCGACCAGATCGAAATGGACCGCTGGTCGTTCGACTTCGGTGCTCGTGTCGAGCGGCTCGACGGCGAGGTCAAGCAGTTCAATACTGCGTCCTTCCAGATGGCCAACGATCCGCTTGTCAATGACCTTGTCGAGAACGTCAGTTTCACCGATGGATCGCTGACAACGGACGACCTGAGCGCAACAGAATGGGCGTTTTCGGCCGGCGGGCTTTATCGTCTGAACGACGAGATAAATCTATTTGCTAACGCATCACGCGGCTTCTTCTTCCCGCAGATTCGCAGCGTTCCGTTCAACGACGGCCAGCTCGCGTCGTACGAAGGCGAAATCATCGATACGTTCGAAGCCGGCATCAAGTTCAACTACGACAAGTTCGATGGTTACGCGGCATTCTTTTACACGACGCTCGACGATCGACGAAACGTGGACTTCGAAAACGATCCCAACAACCCCGGCAGCATTATCGAGGTCGTCACGTTGCAGTCGACCGAGGCGCTCGGCATCGAGGCGAGCATCACCTACTACTTGAATGACTTCTGGTCGCTGCACGGAAACATTACGCTGCGTGATCACGAATTCACGAAGGCAGAGGGCGCGCCGGAAGTCGTCGGCAAGGAGCTCCGCCGTCAGCCGACGGAGATGGTGAATACAGCCGTTCGGTTCAACTACGCGAATTTCGACGCAGCCCTGTTTCACAACTTCCACGGCGACAACTTCGCCAACGACAGCAACACGGTCAAGCTCGACTCCTACAATCTCGTACGACTCGAAGCCGGCTACACGTTCGAGTTTGACAGTGGGCAGACGATGCGCGTCAGTGCGAACGTCTTTAACCTCACCGACGAACAGGGCATTACCGAAGGTTCGCCGCGACAGGGCAACGCCCAGTCAGGCGCACCGGCCCAGTTCTTCGTAGGACGCCCGATACTCCCCCGTCGGACGATGCTCAGGGTCACCTACGACTTCTGAGCAATCGGCGCCCCGGCCGGCCGGGTTCCTCGAAATTGAGCGAACCCCGCCGGCCGCAGGTGGCGGTATCGATGCCTGTAGCATTGCAGGCCACGTTGGCACGATGGGAGAGTACTGATGAATACCCTCGACTACATCGTCGTTGCGGCGTACATGGGCGGCCTGCTGCTGTTCGGCTACTTGCTGCGCAACCAGTCCAGCGAGGGCGACTACTTCCTGGGCGGCCGTACCATGGGCTGGTTCCCACTGACGCTGTCGACGATGGCGACGCAGCTATCGGCGATCAGTTTTGTTTCCGCCCCGGCATTCGTCGGCCTGCGCGAAGGGGGCGGATTGAGCTGGCTCACTTACGAGTTTTCCCTGCCGCTCGCAATGATCCTCGTAATGTTCGTTATTTCGCCGGCGCTCTACCGTGCCGGCATCGTCAGCATCTATGATTACCTCGAGCAGCGGTTTGGACGCTCATCGCGCCTCCTGATCAGTGCGTCATTCCAGATCGTTCGTTCGTTTGCGACCGGCATCATGGTTTACGCCATGGGGTTGATCCTCGAGGCCGTGCTCGGCATCCCGCTATGGCAATCGGTGATCGTCGTCGGCGTGATAACGCTGCTTTACGCCACGTCCGGCGGCATGAAAGCGGTCGTGTACGGCGATGCCATCCAGATGGTGCTGATATTTGGTGGCCTGCTCGTTGTCGCGTGGTTTGCCCTTGCCGAAATCGGCGGGCTGGGTGCATTTTGGCGTGAGGTCGACCCGTCGCGCCTTACCGCCGTCGATTTCAAATCCTTCGGCCTGTCCGGCGACGAGTTCGGTTTCTTGCCAATGTTGTTCGGCGGATTCGTGCTGTACGCATCCTACTACGGCTGTGACCAGACGCAGGCGCAACGAATCCTCTCCGCCAAAGATATGAAAGATGCACGGACGCTGCTGTTTGCAAACGGTGTGTTGCGCTTTCCGCTGGTGCTGCTGTACTGCTTCGTCGGCCTCATCGTCGGCGTGGCGATTATGAACGACCCTGCGCTAGCCGCACGGATACCGACGGAAAAGCCGGACTACATGATGCCGATATTTATTATCGAGCGCCTGCCGCACGGCGTCATCGGGCTGCTGCTCGTTGCGATCCTGGCGGCGGCGATGTCGTCCTTGAGTTCTGCGGTCAATTCGCTGGCAGCCGTGACGATGGAGGACCTGTCTGTCCTGGGAGCGAAACCGAAAACCTCAAAACAAGAAGTGGTCTGGGCGCGCACCGTGTCGATTTTCTGGGGCATCGTCATCCTCATCATGTCGCTGTTCGCCGGTTCAATTGCACCGACGGTCATCGAGGCCATCAACAAGGTCGGCTCGGCGCTATACGGGCCGATTCTCGGCATCTTCCTGATGGGCATGCTTGGCAAGCGTGTCAACGGTGCAGGGGCGAGCGCCGGCCTCGTTGCCGGCGTCTTTTTCAACCTGTACCTGTGGAAAGCGCAACCGCAGATTTTCTGGATGTGGTGGAACTTCATCGGCCTGGTCGTCACCGTCGGAGTAGCAATGCTTGTCAGCGTGTTGCCGATCGGAGGAGAGCCGCATGCTGCGAAGGCCGATCATGGGTCGACCGTTGCATCGGTGTTGAAGTCGCCGTACACCATAGCGCTCGTCAGCATATTCTTGTTGATCGTTGTTTTCAGCACCTTCATTCAGGACGCTCAGTCGTGGTTTGTGAATTAGGCCCAGGGAGTCGCGGTGCTCGGCGAGCTGAGCGTCACCGGCCCGACACGTATAAGCATTAACGACACCAGATTTCTCTGGTTGATCCACGCTCGGAGGCGCAGCGCAGTGACTGACAATATTGACAGCAAGGCAGAGACTATCCTTCGCGACAATGACCGCGGCGGATTTACTGTGCCGACAGCCGGCCTGTATCCCTACCAGTGGAACTGGGACTCAATATTCGTGTCACTCGGATTCGCTACTTTTGACGAATCGCGAGCTGTAAAGGAAATTGAAACGCTGTTCGAGGCGCAATGGGACGATGGTTTCCTGCCGCACATCGTATTCCGGCGGGACGATCCCGACTATTTTCCGGGCCCTGGAGCCTGGGACGCGCGCTCCGCATTTTCGACGTCGGGGATAACTCAGCCGCCGGTCGCGGCGAGCGCGATCAATGACCTTTGGAAAGCGTCCGCAGATGACGGCATCAAGTCGCGATTGGCCGCCCTGTTCCCGAAAGTTGTCGCCTGGCACCGCTGGTTTCACAAGTACCGCGTTCCAGGCGACGCGAATGCGGTCGTCATTACCCACCCCTGGGAAAGCGGGCGCGATAACTCGCCGGAGTGGGATGCCGCGTCCGCGAACATCGATATATCCGGGGTAAAGCCGTACAAGCGCCGCGACCTCGAGCATGCCGATCCGCACATGCGGCCGACGAAACTCGATTACGATCGATATATGGCGCTGGTCGAGTTCGGCAGAGAGGCCGGCTGGGATCACGAGGTCATTGCGACCCAGGGGCCATTTCGAGTGGCCGACGTCGGTATGACGATGATCCTGCTGCGCGCGACGCGTGATCTTGCTGAGCTCGCTGGGAACCTGGGTCACCTCGATACAAAAACAGAACTGGAGGGCTACATAGAGCAGCTGGAGAAAGGCGCGCAATACCTGTGGGACGATGCGCGGAAAACCTTCTGCTCCAGAGACACGATTACCGGCGCTCATTCCGGATACGTATCGAGCGCATCGTTTCTGTATGGCTATGCCGATGTGGGCGATGCGGAACAGCGGCAGAAAATGGCAGCGCATTGGGAGCGTATCGGTAAGGCGTCGCGCTACATGGTGCCGAGCCACGACCCCGACGAAACGCTGTTTGACCACATGCGTTATTGGCGGGGACCGATATGGATCGTCATCAATTACATGGTGTGGCGCGGTTTCGCGGAACGCGGCTGGAACGAGCGGGCGGAGCGTATTCGACGCGATTCTGCGGATCTGATCAGAGCTTACGGATTTAACGAAGCTTTCTCTCCCGTCACCGGCGCGGGGACTGGCGGCAAGGATTTTTCCTGGACCGCGGCAATGTGGCTGGCCTGGTGCGGAAAAGACAATCGACCAGCAACGGAATGACTGGCGGCCCTGGAAAAGCTGGAGTGCAGCTGCGACGCGACAATGAATTATCAGCAGCGCGATTTTCTTGTTGATCATATTCGATCGATTCTGGCGTTCTATGATGGCCGGGTTATCGATACGTCAGGTGGTTTCTTTCAGAACTTCAAAGACGATGGTTCGGTCTTTGACGCTGGCCGACGGCACCTCGTCAGCAGCTGCAGAATGGTGTTCAACTACTGCAAAGCGTATGAACTATTCGGCGATACCGTCTACCGCGATCACGCACGTCACGGCATCGACTATCTTCGACGTCGTCACTGGAGCACGAGCCGCAACGGCTATCACTGGACGTTGACAGACGGCCACGTCGCAGACGACCAGACCAATCATTGTTACGGGCTCGCATTCGTCATGTTGTGCAGTGCTGCTGCACACGAAATCGGCATCGAAGGTGCCAGGGACGACATCATGCGTGTACATGGTCTGATGGAACAGCACCTTTGGGATCCGTCAATCGAAATTTATGCCGACGAAGCGACGCCCGACTGGTCGGCGGTCACTCCCTACCGTGGCCAGAACGCGAACATGCATAGCTGTGAGGCGCTGATCGCAGCGTTTGAGGCAACCGGCGAGACTGCGTTTCTTGACCGCGCCTGCGGGCTGGCAAGAGTCATAACCGTCGATCAGGCCAGCAAATCGAATGGACTCATCTGGGAGCACTTTACGAGTGAGCTCGATATCGACTGGGACTACAATCGCGATGATCCGAAAAATCTGTATCGTCCCTGGGGCTTCCAGCCAGGACACCAGACGGAATGGTCAAAGTTGCTGCTGACGCTGCACAGTCACCGGCCCGAGAGCTGGTTGGTCGAGCGTGCGGTTGAGCTGTTCGATCGCGCAATCGAGCTTTGCTGGGACGAGAAAAACGGCGGTATTTTCTATGGCTTCGCACCGGACGGCACGATATGTGACACCGACAAATACTTCTGGGTGCAGGCTGAATCTTTCGCGGCCGCCGCACGACTTCTAAAGCAAACCGGAATCGAACGATACGCCGACTGGTACGAAAAAATCTGGCAATACGCGTGGGATCACATGATCGACCACCAGCATGGTGCCTGGTATCGGGTTTTAACCGCGTCGAACCGGAAATACTCGGATGAGAAGTCCGTCGCCGGAGGCAAGTGCGACTATCACACGATCGGCGCGTGCTGGGACGTAATCCGGATAACGGACGCCGCCTAGGCAACCTCGGCGCTGGAATCCTTCGACGAATAGACCCGCTGGATAATGTCCGGCACGACGGCTTCGGAGATCAGGAAGCCCTGCATCTTGTCGCACTCGATCATCTCCAGAAAATCGAATGTCGACTGGTCTTCGACGCCCTCGGCGCATACAGACATGCCGAGATTGTGCGCGAGGCCGGTGACGGCGGCGAGTACGTGCATCGCGACCGTATCCTGCTGCGCGCGCTTCAGCGCGGACGCGTGAATCTTGATTTCGTCGAACGGCAATCGTTCGAGCGTCGTCAGCGACGATGCGGCGATTCGGAAGTCATCGAGTGACAGGCGGAAGCCGTTGTCGCGCAGGCTGTTCAGCGCCTTGCGGTGCGGCGAGTTGGTGTTGTCGAGATCAGCCTCGACGACCTCGAACGTAAACCGGCCACAGTCGACACCGACGGCGTGGACGATCGCTGCAAAGTGATCGCCAATATGTTCATCGGTCAGCAGGCTCGGCGCCATGTTGACGCAACCGTTCAGCGCAATGCCCTGCCGTTCCCATTCATGTAGCTGACGTGCTGTCTTGCGCAAAACGAAGTCGGTCAGCATCGGCATCAGGTCGAACTCCTCGACTTCGGGCAGGAACTCGAGAGGACCGATCAGGCCGTGCTCGGGGTGTTGCCAGCGGATCAGCGCCTCGGCTTCGCGGGTAACCCAGTCGGCACCCGGGTCGCGCTCAACCTTCGGTTGGTAACGGATGACAAACTCTCCGTTTTCAAACGCGCGGTGCAGCTCGTCGCTCGACAGCTTGAGCATGCGGCGACGGCAGTGCCGGGCCGAGGCAGCAAGGCGGTCGTAATTGAAGTCGGTGCCGACCCACTCGAGGTTGACGATGGAGACAAGCTTCTGCACGAGGTACGCCTTGTCGCTGGACTGCAGCTTCGGGCGGTCGGCCGCAACCAGTACCCCGACAGTGCTTTCCTCGTCGGATGAGTGCAGCTGGCCGATGACCTCGTCACAGATATCCCGGTCGGTCAGCACAACGATCCTGCGCTGCGGTCCTTCCATCAGTTTGGCGAGTTCTTCCGGGGTTGCGAAGTAGCTGGCTGACAGGCTCATCTCGCGTGCAACGTCATTCAGCGCCGCGGATCCCCGGACGGCTTTGCTGGCAAATAGCAACATGGTGGCTCCTCACTGGTCCCGGGCAGGGATTCCGACGTCCGGCCGAGCGCTGGCCGGCGGAATCGCCGCCTTCTCCTGTGGTTATCGGCCAGGGCAGCCCGAAATTTAGGCACAAACGGCCACAAAATCCGGTGTTTGAAACGGGTGCAGGGACAACGACGAAAAACGCGGTTTTCTGCGGAAAAAACCGGCAAAAATGCCCGGCAGAACAACGGGCTTTTGTGTTGCTTAGCCCGGTACGGGCCACTATAATGCGCGGGCTTTATACAGGCCCGCCTGGAAATACCGCTAAACTCAAGCGCCACAAGCCGAGGGTGACCCCCTGAGGACGTGGCGTTTTTAATGCCGGAGGCAAGCAAAAAAGGAACGAGCGAGGGCCGCTCTTCCGAGAAGACGATGCTCACGGTACTGGCGGGACAAATCGGGGTGGGAACGGTCATAGCCGCCGTGCTTTGGGGCACGTTGGGTCACGTTCACGGCTATTCGGCGCTTTTTGGTGGCCTGATAGCTGCAGTTCCGAACGCGTTCCTGGCGCTGCGCTTGAGCGTTCCACGCCGCGACCCGGGCGCAAAGGCGCTGCTTCGGGCGGCCTGGATCGGCGAGATGGGAAAGCTGGCATTGACGGTGCTGCTGTTCAGCATTGTTTTTGTCACGGTGCGGCCGCTGGCGGCGGCGCCGTTGTTTGCAACATTTATCGTCACGGCGATGGTGCCCCTGCTGGGCCTGCTCGTCCGGGACAGACACGAGACACAGGAAACGGTTGACAGCAATGGCGAGTGAAGGCGGACACGGACCCCAAACTTCAAGCGACTACATCTCCCATCACCTGCAGAACCTGCAGGTCTGCAAGAGCGACAGTGGCGAGTGGGTCTGGAACCAGTGCGCCGGCAATCCGATGGCGATCAACGTCGACTCGATGTTCTGGTCGGTGCTCCTCGGGCTGATCTTCGTCATCGCGTTCCGGAACGTCGCGAAGAAAACGACAACCGCGAAAGTCGGCAAGTTCCAGGCATTTGTCGAGATCATCGTCGAATTCGTCAACAACTCCGTCAAAGACACGTTCCACGGCACGTCCCGGCTGATCGCGCCCCTGGGGCTTACGATCTTCGTCTGGGTGTTCCTGATGAACCTGATGGACCTGGTGCCGGTCGACTGGATTCCGGAGCTCTCGAAGCTCATGGGCATCGAATACATGAAGGTCGTGCCGTCGACCGACGTCAATATTACGTTCGGCATGTCGATCGCCGTCTTCTTCCTGATTATCTTCTACACGATCAAGAACAAAGGCGTGGGCGGCTTCATCGGTGAGCTGACGCTGCACCCGATCGCGCCGCCGACGAAGGGTCTCGGGCTACTGGCTGCGCCGTTCATCATCGCCTTCAACTTTATCCTGGAATCGGTGGCGCTGCTGGCCAAGCCGGTCTCATTGAGCCTGCGACTCTTCGGCAACATGTTCGCCGGCGAGCTCATATTTATCCTGATTGCGTTACTCGGTCTGTGGCAGCTGCCGCTGCACTTCGGCTGGGCCGTTTTCCACGTGCTGATCGTGACGCTGCAGGCATTTATTTTCATGATGTTGACCATAGTTTATTTAAGCCTGGCATCGGAAACGCACTGATTTACACCTCTTTTAATATCAACAAGTTGGACCAGATCCTCGTTAGGAGAAATTGATGGAAACTGTTATTGGCTTCACGGCAATCGCTGTCGCACTTCTGATCGGTCTCGGCGCACTGGGCGTCGGCATCGGTATGGGCCTCCTGGGCGGCCGCTTCCTGGAAGGTGCCGCACGTCAGCCGGAGCTGGCGCCGATGCTGCAGACGAAGATGTTCATCGTCGTTGCGCTGCTTGACGCCGTTGCGATGATTGGTGTCGGTATCGCGTTGTTCTTCGCGTTTGCCAACCCGTTCATCGGCCAGCTGCAGAACGCACTCGCAGCCGGATAAGACATTCCCTCGCTCCGGTGGAGCGACGGGACTCTCGACAGATACACGCTAGGAGTATCTACAGGTGGATATCAACCTGACACTGATAGGCCAGTCGATCGCGATGATCGTGTTTGTCTGGTTCTGTATGCGGTTTATCTGGCCGCCGCTGCTCGAGGCTATCGAGGA
>JABDKF010000324.1 GCA_013003155.1 Woeseia sp.
AAGAATCTGGCCCCGACGTATTTGCCCATTACAGCGCCATCACAGGCGAGGGACACAAATCGTTGGCCGAAGGCCAGAAAGTCGAGTTCACTGTTACGCAGGGCCAGAAAGGTCCCCAGGCAGAGAATATCGTCGCGATTTAATTAACGCGAATCGGCACGCAATGCGTTATCGCGTGCCGGCCTAAGCTCCCCAGGAGCCAGGGCAAGAGAGGGCAGGGCCAGCAGGTCTTGCCCTTTTTTTTGCCAGTTCTAATCCGTCGATTCGCTATTCCGAGCAAACACGCTGCGCATATCAGAACCGCTGAGTGATCCCTGACAGCTAGGCGACTGTCGATCGCGTGTGTTTATCAATCCACTCTGCATATTCCGTCTCATCGATTTCGGATGCGGCCAGCGCCAGTGTCATTGTGGTCGCTGAAATTTCGTCTGCCTCAAGCGTCAAGCCATTCAAATCGAGAAACATGTAGGCAGCAATGAAGCCTGTGCGCTTGTTGCCGTCGACGAACGGATGATTCTGAATGATGCTGCTCGCGTAAGTGGCCGCGAGTATCGTAAGATCCGCGCAATTATCGTAGTGATAAAGATTGGCCGGACGGTCGAGGGCGGAATCGAACAGTCCCGAGTCACGGATACCGTCTGCACCGCCAAAGCGGGCAATCATCATGTTGTGAGCGGCGAGGACGGCTGACTGAAGAAGCCAGACCGGTTCCTTCATTTGGCTAATTCGCGAAGCGTATTGCGGTATGCATCCATACCCTTACGAGCACTCTCGAGTTGCTTCTCGAAATCAGGATCATAGGGAGTTACCTGGTAGCCGTTTGGTCGCTCAACCAAATACAGTTCGTCGCCTTCGCGAACGCCCAAATGAGCCAATGCCTCCTTGGGCAGAATTACACCGGCGGACGTTCCGACCGCTCTAATCTTCAATTTGACCACTTTAGAATACCGAGCAACAATTAATTATAATTCTTATTATAATAACGTTGCTTTGCCTGTCAACTGCGGTCCCGTCATGGACACGAAATTGCCGAAATCGCACGTATCTGGCATCGCCTTGATTACCGGGTAGTTAATCGCTTTTATAGGATATTGCATTCTAAATATTCGCTAAACTCAATGACATAATTAAGGTTAAATAGCCTAGCCGTAACCGGCGCTTCTTATTCTTGAGGGGGAATTCCATGCGTACGCATTTGATACTTTTTTTGGCCGTTTTCGCCGTCGCGACGATGGCTGTTATTCCGGCAAATTCCGCGGTCGCGGCAGAAGAGCCGAAGACAAACCAGTTCTGGTGGCCGCAAAATCTCGATCTGAGTCCGCTGCGCGATCACGCGGCAGAATCCAATCCGATGGGTAGCGACTTTAACTATGCGGCCGCGTTTGCCGAGCTCGATCTTGCTGCAGTCAAGAAGGACATCGACACTTTATTAACGACGTCGCAAGACTGGTGGCCGGCAGACTACGGCAACTACGGGCCGTTTTTTATTCGCATGGCCTGGCACAGCGCGGGTACCTACCGCGTGGCTGACGGTCGCGGCGGCGCGGGCGGTGGCCAGCAGCGTTTCGAGCCTTTGAACAGCTGGCCCGACAACGCAAACCTCGACAAGGCGCGCCGTTTGTTGTGGCCGATCAAAAAAAAATACGGTCGCAGTATTTCCTGGGCCGACCTGATGATCCTGACAGGCAACGTGTCGCTGGAATCCATGGGCTTTAAGACCTTTGGCTTCGCCGGCGGACGCGAGGATGACTGGGAAGCAGACCTCGTTTACTGGGGTCCTGAAAATGAGATGCTCGCAGACGAACGTTACGAAGGCGACCGACAGTTGAAAAAACCGCTGGCCGCTGTGCAAATGGGCCTGATCTACGTGAACCCGGAAGGCCCGAACGGAAACCCCGACCCGTTACTGGCAGCGCACGACATTCGTGAGACGTTCGGTCGCATGGCGATGAACGACGAAGAAACCGTGGCACTCATTGCGGGCGGACACAGCTTCGGCAAGGCGCACGGCGCGGCACCTCCGGCTGATTGCATCGGCGTTGAACCGGCCGCCGAATCCATCGAGAAACAGGGCATAGGCTGGGTCAACAAGTGCGGCAGCGGCAAAGGCGCCGACACGATTACCAGTGGCCTGGAAGGTGCATGGACGGCAACTCCGGTTGCCTTCTCCATGCAGTACTTGAGCAACCTGTTTGCCTTTGACTGGGTGAAGACGAAAAGCCCGGCCGGCGCCACGCAGTGGATTCCAGCAGACGGGGCCGCCGCAAATTTAGTGCCCGATGCACACGATTCGTCCAAGCGGCACGCGCCGATCATGTTTACGACAGACCTCTCGCTAAAATTCGATCCGAGCTACAAGAAGATTTCGCAACGCTTCCTGGACAATCCGGATGAATTTGAACTTGCGTTCGCAAAAGCGTGGTTCAAGCTGACGCACCGCGATATGGGTCCCCGTGCACGCTACATCGGTACGGACGTGCCGGCAGAAGAGTTGCTCTGGCAGGACCCCGTTCCGGCGGTTGATCACACGCTGATCGATGCCGATGACGAGGCGAAGCTAAAATCGGACATCCTCGATTCGGGGCTGAGTGTTCCTGAACTTGTCCGCACGGCCTGGGCATCGGCCTCGACCTTCCGCGGCACAGACATGCGCGGCGGTGCGAACGGCGCACGTATTCGCCTGACGCCGCAAATCGACTGGGACGTAAACAATCCTAAAGAGCTTGAGAAAGTGCTGAAGCGTCTTGAACGCATCCAGGCACGCTTCAATCGCGGCCAGCGAGGCGACAAGCGGGTGTCGCTTGCCGATCTGATCGTGCTTGGCGGCGCTGCCGGCATCGAGCAAGCTGCCAACGAGGCAGGCCACGATGTGCAGGTGCCGTTCACGCCCGGTCGTACCGACGCATCGCAAGAGCAGACCGATGTGCAGTCTTTCGCCGCGCTTCGTCCGACGGCAGATGGCTTCCGCAACTACTTCGGTGAAGGCGCGCAACGCTCGCCGGCAACCATGCTGGTTGAAAAGGCGGATCACCTGACGCTGACAGCACCAGAGATGACCGCGTTGGTTGGCGGCATGCGCGCGCTCGATGCTAATTCCGAAGGTTCTGACTACGGCGTGTTCACCGACCGTCCCGGCACCCTGAGCAATGACTTCTTCGTTAACCTGCTCGACATGTCGACGCGGTGGACGAAGTCATCAGATACGCCGGGTGTCTATGAAGGACGGGACCGTGCAAGCGGCGACATGAAGTGGCAGGCAACCCCGGCTGACCTCGTGTTTGGCTCGCACGCTGAGCTGCGTGCCATCGCCGAGGTTTATGCCGAAGCGGGTGCCGAGGACAAGTTCGTCAACGACTTCATCGCTGCCTGGCACAAGGTAATGATGCTGGATCGCTTCGATGTAAATTCATCGTCGCAGAACAAGGCCCTGGCAAGCCTGTAAGATGCACTGCACAAAGCATGACACCTTGTCAGCTAATTGATAGCAAAGCTGTCGTGACCGGAAATAAAAAAGGCCCCTTATCGGGGCCTTTTTTTGGTATTGGTCCAAGAAAAATTTAGAAGAGCCGGTGCCCACTACCTCATCGAACGTAAAAGTGCTCGGTTCCAATTTTCCCCTCAAAAATAAAAGGAATCGGTTCCAATTACTCCATCAAAAAAACGGTTCCAACTGAACGATCAACAAGGCAATCCTGGATGACCGTAAAGACGATTGGATCCGACCCCTGTTTATTGGATCCGACCCCTGTTTAGTAAAGACGATTGGATCCGACCCCTGATTAATTGGATCCGACCCCTTTTTATTCACCAATATCCTCGTTCCACAATTGCGGTTTGGTGGCGATAAAATCCTGCATCATGGCGATGCATTCTTCGTCATTTAAGACTTCCAGTTCCACGCCACGAGTGCGCAGGTATTGTTCAGGACCCTGAAACGTCTTGTTCTCGCCGACAACCACTTTGGGAATTCCGTAAAGCAATACGGTGCCGCTGCACATGTCGCACGGTGACAAGGTCGAATAGAGAACGGATCTTGCGTACTCGGACGCTGTAAAGCGGCCGGCGTTTTCCAGGCAGTCCATCTCCGCGTGCAATATCGGGCTATCTTTCTGCACGCGCTGGTTGTGCCCACGACCAACAATGTGACCGTCAATGACCAGCACCGAGCCGATCGGAATGCCGCCGGCGCGCTCACCTTTTCGCGCTTCCTCGATCGCGGCTTTCATGAATTTGTCCATGCTCGATTCCCTGACGGTCAGACCATCTGCGACCGCCGGCAGTATAGCCAGTGTGAATGTGTCGACAACACATTGGCCACAAAGGCCGCTGCTTGCTCGCTCAGCGTCTCAAAAGGCGGCCAGCGTCCTCGCTCAAAAAAAAGCTCGCACCATCCCACGAGCGCCATGCCGGCCCAGCATACGCTGCTGACAGCAAAAACTTTATAACAAACGTAAAAATTTTTCCGTTTTCTAAGTAATTGATATCCATACGGAATCCTGCTCCACCTGGGGTGTTTTCCCTAGGGCCGCTGGGTAATTCACTTCATTGTCTGGTTTTACCAACCGGGAGATAAACACCCACATGATCAATTTTTCCGCGTATCGCGGCGCTCGGGAGCAGAACATGAACAACGTCAACAATCGATTCGGAGCCTTCTCCGTAGCCCTGTTTTTCACCCTGATGCTTGGGTCTCTGCCTATGGCGCCGACGGCGCACGGCATCACGGTCAACTCCGGCATTAACGAGGCCGGCCAGTGGACCCGTTCAGGTCCAGGCTTTGTCGCTAACGCGACCACAGGCTATGGCGAAGATCTGTACATTATTCGCCACCAGGCGCCGTCGCTCGCGCAATACCGCGGCGATATCCCGGGTCTTGCAGCAACGTCGCCTGCAGCGACGGGCGCGAGCCGGCTGGACACGGACTCCGCAGCGAGCCAGGCGTACCTTGCTTACCTCACTGGACTGCATGCCAACCTTGAGACCGCAATCGAAGCGCGGCTCGGCAAGAATGTTGACGTCGCGTATCGCTATGACGCCGTTTTCAACGGCATCGCGGTGCGCATGAACCCGGCCGAAGCCCAGTCGGTTTCAACACTGCCGGGCATTCGCAGCATTACGCGTGACTACAGTCGCGAGCTGCAGACGGACAACGGTCCCCATTGGATCGGTGCTGACAAGATTTGGGGCGAGGGTGATGCCAGTCTTCCTACGGGTAATGCCGACTGTCTTGGCAACTGCGGCGAAGGCGTCGTTGCCGGCGTCATCGATACTGGCGTTAATTTCAACCACCCGTCGTTCGCCGATGTCGGTGGCGACGATTACGATCATGATGTTCCCGCAGACTTCGGTCCCAACTACCTGGGAGCGTGTTCAGCGCAGGTGGTTGGCACACCCGGTCTCTGCAATGACAAACTGATCGGTTACTACGATTTCACGGGCACTGGCCCGGAAGACGACAACGGACACGGCAGCCATACCGCCTCAACGACGGCTGGTAACGTACTCGACATCGAGCTGGTAGCGCCCACGATCACCGTTCCGCGCAAAATCGCCGGTGTTGCACCGCACGCCAATATCATTTCTTACAAAGGCTGCAGCGGCACGCCGGTCGGCTGCCTGATCAGTGCCCTGCTTGCTTCAATAAATGCAGCAACGTTGGACAAAGTCGACGTTATCAACTACTCGATCGGTGGCTCCTCGGCTAACCCGTGGACGGACCTCGACGCACAGGCATTTTTCGATGCTTACACGGCAGGTATTTTTGTCGCCACTTCAGCCAGCAACGACGGCCCGGGCTTCGGTACGCTGGGTTCTCCTGCGGACGCTCCGTGGGTGACCTCGGTCGGTGCCAGCACGCATGACCGCAAGCTGGCCAATGGCATTGTTAACATGAAGAACAATGGCGGCACGGCCGCCCCTCCGGCAGACATTTTTGGTGCGTCGGTTACAGCTCCGCTGCCCGCAGCACGCGTCGTATACGCAGGTGACTACGGTGCGCCTCTCTGCGGCGCCGGCACAGGCGACCCCGCAACGGGTGAAGGCTCGGACGGCAATCCGTTTGCGCCCGGAACTTTTAATGGTGAGATCGTTCTTTGCGATCGTGGCGAGTACGGCCGCGTACACAAATCAGAGAACGTGTACGAAGCAGGTGCCGGCGGATACGTGCTGGCGAACGACGAAGCCAACGGTGACTCGCTGGTCGGCGATGCTTATCCCCTTCCTGGTGTTCACATCAGCTATGACAATGGCCTAATTCTAAAACAATGGATTACGGCGAATGGCGGTTCGGAACACCAGGGCACCGGTGAAATTAAAGGCTCGAACCCCGATACAGCGCCGGAAAACGGCGACATCATGGCCTCATTTAGTTCGCGTGGCGCAAACCCGGCAGCACCGAGCCTGATTAAGCCGGATGTTACCGCACCGGGTGTCGATATCCTCGCCGCCTGGATGGCCTCTCCGGAGGTAACGCTACAGGACATCTTGTTGCAGGATTCCAACGGCGAGCAGTACAACATCATCAGCGGTACGTCGATGTCCTCGCCTCACACGGCAGGTTCCGGCGCGCTGATTCGCGGCGTACACCCAACCTGGACGCCTGACGAAGTCAAGTCGGCGCTGATGACGACCGCATTCAACAGGATTGAAAACGGCGCAAATGGCGCTGAAGTCCATGGTGTATTCAAAGAGGACGCGGTGACACCTGCCGACCCGTTTGACATGGGTGCCGGTCGCGTTGACCTGCACGTTGCCGCGAACGCAGGCTTCGTGCTTAACGAAACTGCAGAAAACTTCGTAGCCTCCGATCCGGCCAACTCAGAACAGCCCGACTACGTCGATATGCGGCAACTGAATATCGCGAGTCTTGGTGACGATAACTGCGGTGCGCTGAACGTTGCTGAAACCTGCTCCTGGACGCGGACACTGCGCGGTACAGCAGATGCAATGTGGACCATCGTAACGACACCGCCCGCCGGCGCGTCCATGACGGTCCGCGACGAAACAGGCAACATCGACAACATCTCGTCGTTCCAATTGAACGCAGGCGAGGAAAAAGAGCTCACGTTCACACTGAACGTATCGGGTAGCGCCAAAGGCGACTGGGTATTCGGTGAAGTTCGTTTCCTGAGTAGCAACACGACGGTGCCTAACGCACACTTCCCCATTGCCGTGATTCCGCGAGAGTTCGGTGGCGGCGGTGGCAGTGGTGCCGGCGTGAAGTTCTACTTCCACGGCAACACGCACGATGCATGCGGTGACACGACGTACAGTGGCAACGGTCAGAACGATGTCTTGGCCGGTTGCGACCCGTTCTTGTCCACTGACCCGGTTCTGGATGAAGCAGCAGCTGCGTCTTTTGGCCCAATAACGCCTTCTCTGGAAGGGGATCTGATGGATCCTCACTGGAACTGGACGGTAGCAGAGCCAGTACAGCTTCTCGGCAACATGACTGTCGAATGGTGGGCTGGCCAGACTGCTCCATTTCCTTTGAGCGACACGACGTTTCAGATAGAACTGCTCGTTGACGGTAACGCGGTCGCACAAGACCTCGATGTAGGACGAGCACTGCCTGCCGGTGGAAAGCCGCAACGACTGACGGCCCAACTGCCAATAGAAGATGTCACGGTCCTCGCGGGAAGCACCATTTCTCTCAGGATTGACGTGATTTACATCGACACGGGCAACACGGTGACCATTTACTATGATTCCGTGCAGCCCTGCAGTGATCTCGCAGATGCCGGTAGTTCCTGCGATTCCAACGTCACGTTGCCGTTGCTTGTAGGCGAACAGGCACCCATCGCTAACGATGACGACGTCTTCATGCAGAACGGCGAGACAGTATTCGTTAACGTTTTGTCGAACGACATCGATCCGGATGCGCAGCCTGGTGATGCATCGATGACTGTCGAACTCATCGGGGCAGATGCGTTTGGTGTGCTGCAAACGGCGAATGGCGTAGCCGAAGTCACACAGACCCAAGGCATTCGTTACACACATGACGGATCAGCCACCTTTGGTGATTCTCTGAGCTATCGAATTACTGATGTTCAGGGCAAATCTGCCGAAGCGGATGTGAATTTCACCATCGCGGACGGTTGTTACAATGATGACGGCTCATTCTCGATCGACTGGGAGAACGGCGCTGAAGGTTGGTACGCAGACACGGCAGCCAATGCCAGCCTCGGAGCCTCAAGCAACTGGGAGCTGTTGAATCCGCATCCCACACCGAAGAGTGGCAACGCTGCATGGTTTACTGACGCGCTTTGCACCTACTCGGACACGGATATCTGCAAGGACACCTCTCTTCGCTCACCAGCTGGTGAGGAATATCACGTGTCGAGCAAATCCAAGCTGAATTTCTGGCACTCGTACAGAACGGAAACCGGTTTCGACGGTGGTGTCCTTGAAGTCAGCGTGGACGGTGGCGATTGGGTGGATATCCTCTCCGCAGGCGGTGAATTTAAGAAGGGCGAATATGACTCCAATATTTCAACGCTGAACAACCGGCGCGCATGGGCTGGAACATCCAGTGGCTGGCCGGATTCAATGAACGAAGTCGAAGTCGATCTCGGTGCACTGGTCGGCAGGAAATTACAGTTCCGTTTCCGCTTCATTCAGGATGAACTGCTGGCCGAGGCAGGCGGATGGTCAATCGACGACGTCGAATTGAGCAAACTGCTTGAACGTTGCCCTGGCAATGCCCCGATTGCGGCAGGTGATTCAGCCGAAGTCACGCGCGGTGGCGAGGTCACGACGGACGTCAAGGGTAATGACTCGGATCCCGACGACAATGGCGATCTTTCGCAGCACGGAGTGACGATTCAGACAGGTCCCCAACACGGCACCGTTATGGTGGAAGCCAATGGCAGCGTTACCTATATGCACGGTGGTGGATCGGAACCGACTGACCAGTACGAATACAAGCTGACCGATCCGGATGGCAATTTCGATACGGCGATCGTACAGATCACGATCAATCCCGATGTTCAAAACGAGCCCCCTGTTGCGGTAGGCGACGAGGCAACGGTTGAAGGCGGAGGTTCGGTCGATATCAATGTCAAATCCAACGATTACGATCCTGACAATACCAATGCAGAGCTGACGATCGAAATCACAACCGATCCAGCCTACGGTATGGCATACGTGAACGGCCAGGTAATTACCTACGTGCATGGCGAGAACGAGGAGACATTGGACACGCTTAACTACCAATTGACCGATCCGGCTGGCAACAAGTCAGATATCGTCTCCGTCACGATTACTATTAACCATGACGGCGGCCACGGCGGTGGCGGTGGTTCAGCCACTGAAGGCCGGGTTCACGGTTCGGGTTATTGGCAGGCCTTGACCGACGACAATGCGGACAGTGATAGCGACAAGGTCCACTTCAGCTTTGACGCGAAGGTCTACAATGACGGCTACAAGGGCAAGCTGAAGATCCGTGACAAGTACATGGACCTGAAGATCGACGCCAAAACGATCACGTCATTGTCGACGGGCACGGGTGAATCCTGTGACGGAGTCGCCATGGATACGATGTCAGGCGATACCTTCATGTTCACCGCAACCGGCACAATGGAAGTGGGCGACGTCGAAGTTGAAAACGCCGAGTTCATGGCCTGCGGCGCAGACAACGGCAAGAACAAGGACGCGCCGTACGACAATCTCTATGTCGAATGCACCAACTGCGGTGAGGCAGGTTTTGAAAATCTTCCCCCGTACAATACGGCGACGGCGCAAGGCAACGACATCGATGGCGGCAACATCCACCTGCACGATGCGATTGTTGATGCTCAACCTGAAGGCGCCGCCGCAGAAGCCGCAGCACCGGAAGGTGAAGCCGCAGCACCGGAGGGTGAAGCCGCAGCACCGGAAGGTGAAGCCGCAGCACCGGAGGGTGAAGCCGCAGCACCGGAAGGTCAGGCAGCCGAAGCTGAAGAGCCTGGCTCGACCGATGTCGTCACACTGGCACCGATGCTGGTGA
>JABDKF010000328.1 GCA_013003155.1 Woeseia sp.
TCGCCAGAAGAAGTCGCCGAAGGTTTTCTTGCCGTTGCGGTCGAGAGCATGGCCAATGCTATCCGCAAGATTACCGTCGAGCGCGGCGAAGATGTCCGCGACTTCGTGCTGTGCTGTTTCGGTGGCGCGGGCGGACAGCATGCCTGCAAGGTCGCGGATGTGCTCGACATCAGCCGAATCTGGCTGCACCCGATGGCGGGAGTGCTCTCCGCGTACGGCATGGGACTTTCAGACATTCGCGTTGAGCGCCAGCAGTCGGTCGACCGACCGTTTACCGAAAAAGAAATTGGCGAACTGCAAGCGGCGATCGATGCGCTGCGCGACCAATGCGATCAATCGCTTGCGTCGCAAAGCGTGCCTGAAGAGAATCGCACAAACAGGGTCAGTCTCGGATTGCGTGTAAAAGGCTCGGACACGATTCTCGATGTTCCCTACGCGAGTGCGGACGAAATGATTGCATCGTTTTCCGGGACCTATCGCAATCGCTTTGGCGCCGAACCGGATGCCGGCCGATTGCTGATTGCCACGCTGCGGGTCGAGGGAACCGGTATTGAGCAGGACTTTTCTGACCCATTGATAGCAGGCCGCGCAGCACCTGAAGCGGAAAAGCACGGCCGCATGTGGGCGGACGAACAATGGCGCAGCGTCCCAATTTACGAACGCGATGCCCTCGGCGCCGAATCGGTGCTGTCCGGTCCGGCAATTATCGTGGAAGCCAATGGCACCACGGTCGTCGATCCGGGATGGCGTGCGACCGTCAATGATCGTGGACATCTTTTGCTGGAGAGGCAGAGTGAAAATCGGGAGCAAAGGTCAGCCCTGACTTCAACTGACGAACCCGATCCCATCAGGCTAGAGATATTCAACCGCCTCTTCATGCACATTGCCGAACAGATGGGCGTGGTTCTGCAGAACACGGCCATCTCGCTCAACATTCGTGAACGACTGGACTTTTCCTGCGCCCTTTTCGACGGCGAAGGACGCCTGGTTTCCAACGCACCGCACATGCCGGTGCACCTGGGATCCATGGGCGAGAGTGTGCGCAGCGTGATCACAGCCAGGGGTAGTGAGTTACGTCCCGGCGACGCGATCATGTTGAATTCACCTTATAACGGCGGCACGCACCTCCCCGACATAACCGTGGTGACACCGTGGTTTGCCGATTCTGAGCAACCATTGTTCTTCCTGGCATCGCGTGCACATCATGCCGACATTGGCGGCATTACGCCCGGATCGATGCCATCGGAAAGCCAGTGCATCGACGAGGAAGGCGTGCTGATAGACAACGCCTGGCTCGTCCGGGAAGGCAGGTTCGAACTCGATGGCACGCTGGCCCTTCTTAAAAACGCGAGCTATCCGTCTCGAAATCCCGAGCAGAATATCGCCGATTTAAAGGCGCAGCTTGCTGCCAACCAGCAGGGCATTCGGCAACTTGAGAAGGCGATTGAACGTTACGGTCTGGCAACGGTACAAAACTATCTCAGATTCGTGCGTGAAAATGCTGCGACCAGTGTGCGACGCCTGCTCAGCACGCTAAAAGACGGTGAATTTTCCTGCGAACTCGATTCAGGTGAAGTGATACGCGTCCGCGTTGCACACGACCGCCGCAAACAGGCGGCGACAATTGACTTCGCTGGGACTTCGCCGCAGTCCGCATCCAACTTCAATGCACCTGAGGCCGTTACGCGCGCGGCTGTCCTGTATGTTTTTCGCAGCCTGATTCGTGAAGAGATTCCGATGAACGAGGGCTGTCTCGAACCCCTGCAAATCCGAATTCCGCAGGACAGCATGCTGAGCCCCTCGTTTCCCGCCGCCGTCGTTGCCGGCAACGTAGAGACATCTCAATGCGTAACCGATTGCCTGTTCGGTGCCTTGCAGGCGCTGGCGGCCTCGCAGGGAACGATGAATAATTTCACCTTCGGCAACGATCGTGTGCAGTACTACGAGACTATTTGCGGTGGTGCGGGCGCCGGTCCTGGCTTCGACGGTGCCGATGCGGTTCACACGCACATGACGAATTCCCGGATGACCGATGT
>JABDKF010000013.1 GCA_013003155.1 Woeseia sp.
TTATCGATTACAAGACCAGCACTCATGAAGGTGGCGATCTGGAGGGCTTCTTGCAGCAAGAGGTCGGGCGTTACAGATCCCAGCTCAGACGTTATCGCGAGATCTATCAGCAACTCGAACGGGACGCGGATGTGCGTACTGCGTTGTATTTTCCGCTGTTGCAGCGCTTCGTCGAAATCGACGCCGCTTCCGGATCATAGATCACCCTCACAGAGCACCTTCGATGCGGAATTCACGCAGGCCGCGCGCGTCGGGTGTAGTCAGGAAATCGCGACGTATTTCTCCCTGTCGCAGTGCCTCACCGAAACCAGGGCTGCACCTGAATCATAAGGCGCCTTCGATCCTGAATTCACGCAGGCCGCGAGCGTCGGGTGTACCCAGGAAACTCAGTTGTTGTTTCAAAGAGTCTGTTGCGGAAGTCGTCGCACCAACACGACCGAGCAATGCGTAGCTGCGATCAGGCTTCAGGGTCAGCGTGCCGGCAAGTTCGAGCATCCCCCGGACATCTTCAACCACACCGACCAAGGCCTCATCGCTCGTCTGAAACTCTGCCTGAAAGTCGCCGACGGGGCCGGGTGCCAGGGCACGCATCATGAGGTTTGCGACGGCTGCTCGCCCCTCCAGATTGCGCGGCCAGCCGTCTTCGATCCTGATTGCGCTAAGCTGCAATGTTACGTCGCCGGCGATGTCGTCGACTCGAAGCGGACCCTCCAGGGCAGAGATCGGCAGCGCTGCGTTCAGCGAGTCAACGTACAAAGTGCCGAGGAATCCCACGGCCGCGTCTGCCTCCACAAAGCCGCTTACGGGCTCCGCAGCAACTTCGTACGCGAGTCGACCGCGCAACAGCGACAACGGGCTGAAAGACCAGCTCAGGTTGCTCAGGTAAACACCCGCCAGCGTGGCTTCAGCGGCGCCGCCTTGCCAAATGCTGCCGGTGATACCGGCTACCTGTAACTCCGGCGGAGAGAACCAGTGATGCGCAACCCGCGCCGGAAACATCAGGATAAGGCCGGAGAGGGTAATGGCGGCGCCTAATAAAAGCAGCCGTTTCAGAGTCGTCACGGTCAGGCGCGTTCCAGGGTCAGCGAGGCATTGACCCGCCCGGGATTGTTCGACGTGCTTTGAGAGAAGCTGGCTGTCTGTACCTGCAGGCCATGCGAATTGCTGAGATCGCCCAGCCATAGCACGAGGTCATCAAAGGCGATGTTGTCAAACTCGACGCGAATCCCGTTGGTATTCGTCGGTTGGCTGCGCTGCAGGGACGAATAGAGGTCGCGCGTTCGCAAGGTGCTGTCAACTATTACGACCAGCGACTGGCCTTGTGAATTGTTGGGGACGGCGGAGCCGCCGCCCTGCAGTTGACCGCGCAGGCTGCGCAGTTCTGCCAGCGACGACTGCCAGTTATTGATGCGAGCACTGTAGTCTTCCTCGCCCCGCGACAGCGGCTGCCAGATAGCGAACCAGTAAATAGCGAACACGACAAACGCGGCGGCTACGCTGACGAATACGCGCTCGCGTGCCTCTAGCGACTCGAACCAATCCTTCATTGCTCAATTGCCTGTATTTGCAAGCGACTGTTTACCCGGTCGCCGACCTGATCCGTCGACTGGATGCGCGCCCGAAAACCGCCGCCCTGATCGATTTGCTGACGCATCGTGTCGAGCACAGAGACGTTCGCGGCATTGACCCGAACATCGGCAACACCGCCACGAAAGCTGATCGCTTCAATGCGCGCTTGATCGGCAGACCCTGAGGCTTCCGCGAGGCGCTCCAGCGCCTGCAGCAGAACCTGCGGCGCCTGGTTGCTGCTACCCGCACGCGCGCGCAGCGATGACACGAGCCGCATCGGATCATCAACCTGCTGTGCGCCTGGCACAATTTGCTCATACTCCGCCTGAAAGGCTTGTTGCAATGCTGATTCCTCGCGCGTCAGCATGAGGTAATTCACCGCTTTCGTTGCCGTGCCTACCAGTATCAGGCCCAGCAACAGCATCGCAGCGTACTTCCACGGTGCGAAAATGCCACCGTATTCGGTTTTCGGACCGTAGCGACCTTGCAGCAAGTTGATACCGCTACCCGTGGCGGCTGTTACCGCCAGTCGTGGCAGCACGCCATCAGGCAGTAGTTTTACATCGACACTATCGAGTTCGTTGCGCAGCGCGCCCCATTCGTGCCGCAGCTTCTCGTTGTCGGCTTCGCTGCAGTAGACCAGCAAGTGAGAAGACGAATTGCCGCCGTCCACGGTTTCGTCATCATCACTTGTATCGTCAACACTTGTATCGTCAACACTTGTATCGTCGTGTTCGTTAAAAGCCCCGATCGCCGTCAACGCATCCGTCGGTGTCACATCCTGCAAAAACAGCTGCGTATCGTCGCCGTCGTTGACAAGCAGGTCATCGCCATCGATCAGCATGCTGATCGTCCCCGGAATAAATGACAGACCCATTTGTTCAGGAATCAGTCGTGCCACCTCGATGTTCTCGTCGGCAAGCAATTCCAGCCACTCGGCCATGCGGGCGTGACTCACGGCCGCGACCGGCACGCGTCCGTTCGCCTTGCGTGTTCCGGCGGCGAAATGTAAATCGTCGACATCTTCGGCAAACATTTCCTCGAGTGCGTAGGGCAGGGCGGCCAAAAGCTTGGAGGGGCTACGCACCGGAATCTCCGTCGTCGTGGTGAGCACTTCCCCGCCGGGTACGAGAACGTAGACGGCGCGGTTGCTCGTCTCGGCCGCTGCCTCATTAAGCGGCCCCTGGGAGACCGCACCCAGGCGAGTGCCCTGCGAATCAACAGCGATCCATGCAGCGGGTGCTTCCCTGTCATCGGGAAGCCGGATTACGAGAATTTCTGCCATGCGGTTACAACTACTCCTAGGTCGTTCCGAGACTCCGGGCAATCGCCGCGACGTCACCACGTGGCGATCGCTGCAAGATGCTGAACAGAGTGATACGCACGGTATCAATCCGCACCACCACCTTCAATTGAAAATAACGGCTGGTCCCGTCAATCAGCGGCAGTATCTCCGGGGCGACGAGCGACCTGAACGTCTCTTCGACGTTGGTAAAGCCGGCCGCCTCGCGCTCCGCCACGAGGCGCTCGACATCAGCGACGCTCACATTACCATCCAGCGACTGCAAGACCGGTGCCGTAGCGGTGTTGACGTTCAGCAACGTTCCCGGGGGTAAGGCCGTAATGTGCGGTAACAGGACGTCCAGCGTCGCCTTGTCCATGCCCTCAAGGGCGGCCAGCTCACTGGCGCTGGTCAGCAACTGGTTGGCAGTGCGGTAGGGCGGGCTCAAGCTGGAATAGATCGGATCTTCAGCTCCATCCGGGAAGGAAGCCTCCAGGTCGGCATCCAGCCAGTCTGCCGCGATGCCGGCAAAGCGCGGGTCCAGCGACAATGCCTGGAGCAGGCGTCGAAATTGCTCAAGCGTTTGTTCATCGACGCGGCCGTTGGTCCCGATAAGATTATTGACATTGAAGCGGCCCTGCAGGTCGGTGATCTCGCCAAATACCTCGCCACCGTCGATGGGCAGCCCGGGCAGTTCGGCTGCCCAGATCTCCCCGAGATGATCCGTTTCGCTGTCTTCCAGATCCTGGCGCAGGATGTTGCTGACCCAACTCTCTGCGCCGAGGGCAACCTGCACGGCCTGATCGCGCGCGAGCAGCACCATCGTTCTGCGCACGTCCAGTGCGTTGTCCCAGGCCAGGCTGGCGGCGATCAGTCCGGCCAGCGCGGTGATCAGCATCGCGGTGATCAGCGCGACGCCGCCTTGCTTGCTGCGGACTGGCAGGTTCACGGCGCCACCTCGATCAGGCGCGTGATGTCACCTTCATTGATGAGTCGCAGCACGATCTCGACAGCGCGTGGACGATTGCGCAATCCCGCATTTACCGCGTTGGTCTCCGGGGGCCAGCGCTCGGACCATTCCCCGTTGTCCAACAGATAACGAATCTGCAGGGCGTCCACACCATCCAGCAGGCTGACGACAATGGGTTCGTTTGTATACGACCGGTCAAGAACGTTCCAGTAGTAGCGGAGCAGCTCTTCGTCCTCGACAACATAAGCGACGCGTTGCAGGGTGCCACGCGGCATGCCGGTTGGGTTGCTCCAGCCGGCGCGGGTAAGTTCCAGTGCAACTCCGCTGAGGCTGTCGGCTTGCAGAGCAGGACTGAAGGTATCACCGAGGTCCTTGCGAACCGGGCGCGCTGCCAGCTGCATGAAATCGCTATCGAGCTGGCGAATTGCGCGCTGCATCGACTGCAATCTGTTCATGCGCTCGCCGAGAATTTCCGAGCTGGAAATTGTCTGGCTCAATGCGCCGTAGGCGAGGGCGGACATGATGCCGAAAATGGCGATCGCGACAAGTACTTCGATCAGCGTAAAGCCGGCAACACGCGTACGCGGACTCATGAGTCATCACCCCCGCGCTCGTCCCCGTCTTCCTCATCCGACTCATCCCCCGGCTGGCCGCGCCGCGGGTCATCCTGCCAGGCATTGTTGCTGATACCCGGCTGAACCGGTTCGCCGATGAATCCCGTCACAGTACGAATCGATTCCCCTGTGACCGCGCGCGACACCGCCACATCCACGCGAAAAAGATTTTCAACGCCGGTTTCGGAAACGGTCGCCGTCCAGAGCCAGTCTTCGCCGGCAAAGCTGACGTCGCCGTTCGTTTCAGATACTTCCGGAATGACGTTCGCAAGGCGCATTTCCGCAATCTGGTTTTGCGCAATCCAGTTTGCATAGGTGCGTTGCTGCATGCTGAAACCCGCATCTGCCATCTGGCTGATCGCAGATGCAACCGCGCCGAGTGACATAGCGACGATAACCAGCGCCACCATCACTTCAATGAGTGTAAAGCCGCGCTGCCCGGCGCTAGGGTGCATCATTGTTGTCCGTGTTCGTTTCGATCGTGCCCTGCGGTGTGACCTCGATAGTCTGCTCGGCGCGATCGCGGTCGCGAATCATCGCGAGCTTGAACGGAGAAAGCTGGCCGCTGGACAGGATCAAGGTGTGTGGTGCGTAATTGGCTTTGCGATCATTACTGTCTTCTTCACGTTCAGCATCCAATGCCGCCGGCTGGTCGTTGAGCAAGACGCGCCGGTCTTCTATGAACAATTCGAAGCGCACGTCTTGCGGCAAGGTGCGGGGTCGCAAAATTGCATCATCGGTAATCTCGAACCACTGTTCCAGATAGGGGTCGTATTCGACAAACCGATAGCCTGACTGGGTAATCTCGAGTCCGAAGTCGCGGCCTTGCAGGAGTGCCTCGTCCGCGG
>JABDKF010000042.1 GCA_013003155.1 Woeseia sp.
GAAGATATCCACTGGGCCGACCCGTCGACCCTGGAATTTATCGACATGATCATGAGCGGAGGCGCGGGCCTTGGTGTTCTTAGCTTGTTGACAGCGCGCCCTGGCACAAATTTCGACTGGACAGCACGCCCGGGCGTCCTGGTTCTCGATCTGCAGAGACTGTCGCGTGGTGCGATAGAAAGCATGATTTACGAGGTAGCGGGCGAATTTGAACTGTCCAAAGAACTGGTCGGCAAGATAATCATTGAGGCGGACGGCAACCCTCTGTTCGCAGAAGAGTTGACGCGGGCAATCACCGACACTGGTTTGGATACCGCGGATGTGCTGGTTCTTCCTGGGACCATTTACCAGTCGCTGGAGTCGAGAATGGACAAACTTGGCGATGCTCAACCCCTGCTGCAACTCTGTTCGTTGCTCGGCACACGTTTTGACTATGAATTATTGGTCGCGGTAAGCAAGACAGAGGATGAAAAGGCACTCCAACGAGACCTTCGCGCGATCGTAAACGCGGGACTGCTGTTTCAGGAGGGTGCGGTGCCAGACTGTTCCTACCGCTTTAAACACATTCTGATGCAGGAAACCGCGCACGGGACCCTTTTGAAAGCGACGCGCGTGGAACAACATGCGCGGATTGCTGAAATTGTTGAATCTCAGTTTCCGCAAAAAGCCAAGCGGAATCCCGGGCTGCTTGCCTATCACTATGCCGAAGGCGGACAGCCCGAGAAAGCAACGCTGTACTGGCTGCAAGCCTGCAAAAAGTCTATGCAAGCGTATGCGGTTCGTGAAGGCTTGGAGCAGGCGGATAGCGGCCTGCAGCAACTTGCGCTATTGCCAGCGGGCACGCAGCGCGACCAACTGGAAGTGACGTTGCTTAGCATGCGCGGCAAAGGCTTGATGGCTTTGCGGGGTTATAGCGACCCCATAGTCGAAGAAACTTTTGCAAAAGCGCTGAAGCTGACAGAGCGTTTGGACGACACGCCGCAAATGTTTCAGCTGGCGGTGGGTTTATGGATGTACTTTTTTATTGCAGGTGACGCAGAACACGCGCTCGCGTTGGCGCGCAGGCTTCGCAGCATCGCAGAAGGTGCCGACTCACCGGCCAAGTCACTGCAATCCCGGTATTGCCTGGGATACGCTTTGTTTCGGCTGGGCCGGTTCTACGACGCAGTGGAACAGTTTGATCTTGCGCTAGCTGATGAAACGGAAGATGCGGATTTTTCCAGTGAATCGGCGAGTGGAGACGACACAAGAGTTCACCTCCGTGTCGTGCTGGCACATGTCTTGTGGCACCTGGGGGAAGACAAGCGATCTCTGCAAATGGCCAGCGAGGCGCGGGAGCTCGCAGATACGTTGGGCAACCCGTTTGGCGTAGTATTCGCGCTATTCATGAGCAGTTGGCTGCACTTGCTGCGCCGGGAGCCTGCCGAGTGCGCGGCGCATGCTGCGACTTGTGTGCGGCTTGCGGAAGAGCGAGGTTTTCATTTTTGGGTGCCATTGGGCAACTACATGGAGGCCTGGTCTACCTGTGACGGCGGCAGGGCAGGTGACGAGGCGAGCCTCGATGCTCGCGTCGAGGCCATGGAGAACAGTCTTCTCAAGCACGTTAGCGCGGGCGCCAGGAATGGCGAGGTCTCGCTGGCGCTGCAAATCGCGGAAGACCGTATAGCGATGGGACGAGTGGAGCAGGGGCTAACCTGGCTTTCGCGTGCAGAGCGCACGCTGAAAGCGACAGGCGAACTGTTCTTCCAGCCTGATGCTTTGCGCGTGCGGGCCTTGGTGGCAGCCGGTAAAGGCGATGACACCGAGGCTGCGGCAACCCTGGCCGCCGCGCAAAGCATGGCATTCGAGATGGGCAGCGCAAGCCTTGCGCAACGCGCTGCTAGCGACCTTGCACGCCTGACGGGTTTGAGTGCGGAGAGTGCTGATTCCAACCCGGTCGGGCGCAGCTTGCAGCGCGGTATGCAGGCGTCCTCCGATTGAATGACCGGCAGCGCAAGCTGCGCTGCCGGCTCCCTCAAAAAACGCTAGGGCTTGCGAAACTTCAGCGTCATGCGATTCGATTCGCCAATCGCCATCATTGCGGCGCGCAATTCTTCATCGTCCGCACTGGTGCCGAGTGACGGCGGCAATCGCCATACGATGTCATCTGTGGTCGGTTGATCAAGCTCGTTTTTATTGATGTCGGACGAACCTAAAAACTCGAAGCCGATTTTTTCCATCATCCCGACAACAAATTGTTGCTTTAAATAGCCGTTGTCCCCGACTGCCCAGTCATCGGGCATGTTGTCTCTGGCCTGATGCTGCACGATGCCGACAACGCCGCCAGAACGCAGGACATCATAGGAATCCTGCAGCGCCGCCGTGAGGTAGCCGCCAGTCGCCTCAAATCGCGCCAGGTTGTGCAGCGCGCGGATCAATAGCACGGCATCGGCCGTCCCGTGCATTTCTTCGGGTAGCTGACCAAATACAAAGGCATCGACCTGTGCGCCGCCTTCACCGCTCCATTCCTCAGCCTCTGCTGTCCAGTCGCTTACCCAGGTTTTCTTTCTTTCAAGGAATTCCTCGGACGCAAAGTCAAAGTTCGCATACATATCGCGAGCATAGTCTGCGCCAACCAATACGCCGTCTTCGCCAAGATAAGGCAACAGAATCTTGCTGTACCAGCCGCCGCCGGGCAGAGCCTCAACCACAACCATGCCAGGTTCGATGCCAAAAAATTCGAGCGTCTCCTGCGGGTGGCGGTAGACGTAGCGGGCCTGCACCTCGTCTGGCTGGCTCGCCAGTACTGCGGCCAGCTGAGCAGAGCCTGTGATTTCGGTCGCCAATTCTTTGGCGGCTTTCATCGGTGCCGACGCGGACGCCGGCGCGGGCGATTCGCCGGATTGGCCGCAGCCCATCAACAGCAATGTTCCGATCAGCGAAATAAACTTATACATGGTTTCTCTCCGTTAATTGATTCCGGCAAGTCGACCGCAATGTCAGTTTCGCAGTATTGTTTCCCGCGCGGAAATTCTTAATCGTATTTGGGCAGTTTGACGCAGTGATGCGTCGTCAGTTATTCCATCGTGATATATCGATCAAACAGTGGCGCGGGAACTCCATGACCGCCCTCGCATTCTGCATCAAGCACGCTAACGGTTCGATCAAACAATTCCTGCGATTGACTCGGACTGTTGCCGATCGCTGTCATGCCCAGCTTGCCGTATTGGGATACCGCACCAATCATGTAGAACAATACGCCTGTGCCGGTTGCATGGCGATAGCCCAACCCGTGTCGCGTGATGATTTCGAACAGGTCCTCTGGCAGCAGGCCATGGTAGGACGGGGATTTCAGGTTGTCGGTTGCGCTGTAGTACTTGTCGTCACTGCCGAGAGTTCGAAAAAGGCCGCTTTCGCTCTCCAGCCGACCACCGGTCAGGAACTCCAGGGCATGATAAGGCGGCGTCGTGCCGCCCATGCGCAGATTTATCTCGATTGCGTGCGACGCCCATTCTTCGCCGTCTTTGCGGGACACCAGGAAGTCGATGCCGAAACGCCCGATGACGCCGCGCTCACTTAGCGCAGCGCCGATGCGTTTTGCTTGTTCCTGTAGATCAAGGCGATACTCTTCGTTAGCCGGGAAGCGGCAGCCCAGGTAAACCTGGCCGGTCGAGCCGCCCAGCACCTGCTCGTGCGAGGACACCAGCACGCTGACACCGTCAGGATGAATACGCATCTGCACGCTGGGCGAACGAACCTCGTCTGCTTCAATCATCTCCTCGACGATCCCGCCCATCGCGGCATATTTGCGAAGAAACGAACGATAGGTTTCGGTGCCGGATGACCATTTCAGGTTCTGAAGCTCGGTACGGATGGCGGCGTCGCTCAATTCGGCGGGGTAAGTAAAGAGTCCATTGCCTTCGCCGGAAAATCCTTCGTCAAGTTTGACCACCGCGCGTTTCAGTCCCGGCCGCTGTATTGCGAGATCAGACAGTGCGCCGACGATATCGTCTTCACTCTGCAGGTTCTCGTAACCGAGCGGCAGGTTCACATTGGCCGCCGCAAAAATTTCGCGGCTGCCGGATTTGGTGCCGAAATGCAGCAGGCTCGGGTCGACCCCGTTCAACGGAATGCCCAGCTCCACAGCAAGTCGGCGTTCCAGTACGGTCGAGTTGTAGCAGGTCAGATAGGCGCGTGCTGCATCGCCCAGACTGTTGCGCAAGCGAGCAATAAGTCGTGGCCGCTCCAGGATTTTTTCAGTTAGCGGGCGCGAACTTCCATCGTATACAGACATCATCAGCAATCGCTGACGCGCATGATTGACCGGCACGCCTTCGAGCATTTGCAGGTAATAGTCGACAATTTCCGGGTGCACGGGCTGGCTTGTCAGGTAGATCACGCGAGCGTTGCGACTGCGTAAGCGTATCAGCGCGAACATCAGGCGTTCTTCGTAAAAAGACGCGCCGGTTACTTTGGCCAACTCCTCCTGGTCGACGCTAAGCGAGGGCACGATGACCGACGTGTGCTTGTAGGAGGGGTCTGCCTGCAAATCGGCCCAGATACGCTGCAGGTTGGGTTTGAGTCGGTTGAACTCTTCAATTTCGCTTGCCGGGTCCTGCATCTGTATCTCGCGGGCTTGGGTCGTCAGGGCGCCTGCGTCAATCAAGGCAGGCGAATCATGTGCCTATCGAATTTCAGGAGGCATGCACTTTTAAGGTTTGTCCAACATCGTTAAGTATGTTGCGCAACTCGTCGTAGTCGGGATGCCTGATACGCATCCAGGCGTTCGCCATATAACCGGCTTCAACGGGCTGAGTAGGCGTGCCAGGTTCGGGCAAATGTGCCGCGACGATACAGTCGCCGTAGCGTTCGGCAATCTTGTTGGCACCCGAGTAGCCGCTAATGCGACCGTCGCGGTCAGGCCGCAATGCAATCATGCCCGCAGAGTAACGTCGTGACGGCCGCGAATGCCCTTTTCCGTGGACGATGCCACAGGCCCACTCAAAATACAGGTCGAAGTCGTTTGCAGCGTTGTATACATCCCATTGACCAACGCCCGGCGGGCGACAGCCGATTTCCGAGAACTTGAGACCTTTGGGCCCGAAGAACCACTCCATGTGTGTCGCGGAGGTACCGATATCGAGCAGGCGATTAACGTTGCGCGCAAGTTCGCGAACTTCCTGGTAACTGGGCTCGTCTATACGGTTTGTCGTCACCATCTGCGGCGATATCCAACGCTCGCGCATGGCTTCCAGGACGTTCGGATAATAATGCGTGATGAACTCATGGGTGACTTTACCGTTAATGGTCAAAGTGTCGATGAAGCCTTCATGACCCTCAATAAACTCTTCAATGGCGACAGCGATGCCATCGGCCAGGCCGCTTTCGATAATGACCTGCTCAAGTCTTTCACTGTCACGAACGCGAAAAGTGGCCGCGGCACCAGCGCCGGCGGGTGGTTTGATAATCAACGGGAAGCCGACCGACTTCGCAAATTCACGGGCGTCGTTGGCAGAGGTGGCGCGCATGGACTGGGCGCAGGAAATGCCCGCATCGCGCAGCGCTTCTTTCATGGCTGGTTTGTCGCGACACAAATACGCCGTCTTCACCGAAGTGCCCGGAATGCCGGTTGCCTCGCGGACGGTCGCGGCCGCCATGATGTGCGCCTCCACAGTTGCCTCGAGTCGATCTACCCACAGCGCGTTCTGTACCCGCCGTACGGCTTCAAGCAATGATGGCTCATGGACAACCGAACGCACCTGTACGTATTCGCCAAGCCAGCCTTTGACGGCATCTCCGAGGTAGGATGCCGGGCGCTCGCCTATGCCGATGACGTTGGCACCTGCTGCGTGTAACGCCCTGACGAATTCACGCTGATTTTGCGGAAACGAAGGCTCGATAAAAATAACATTCATTATTGATTACCCAACGCGCGAAACAGGTCGACGTAGCGCTGCGTCTGCTTCTCCCATGAAAAATCCTGCGACATGCCGTTAAGCATCACTTGCCGCCACAGTCGCTGGTTTTGTATTAATTTGAGGCCGCGGGTGATTGCCCAATACAGTCCCGCTTCATCATAACTCTTGAACAGAATACCGGTGCCGGTACCCGAATCCGCGTTGATTTGCTCTACAGAGTCAGCCAGACCGCCGGTCTCGCGGACAATAGGGACGGTGCCGTACTTCAGGCTATACATTTGGTTCAGGCCGCAGGGTTCGTAAACCGAAGGCATAAGAAACATGTCCGAACCCGCTTCAATGTAGTGCGCCAGTCGATCATTATATCCTCTGTAGAAACAAACACGATCCGGAAAATGATGCTGCAACCTTTGAAAGAAGTCTTCAAAGCGTTCCTCGCCGCTGCCGAGGACCGCCAGCGAAAAATCTCTCTTACTCAGCATGCTCGGCAAGACCCGCTGCATCAGGTCAATGCCTTTTTGGCTGGCAAGTCGCGTTACAACCCCGATCAATGGCCGGTCCGTGTCTACCGCAAGCCCCAGATCCTTTAGCAGGCCTATCTTGCAGGATTTCTTCCCTGCCAGGTTTGAGCTGTTGTAGTTAGCGGGCAAGTGTTTGTCGGTTTCCGGGTTCCACTCGCGGTAGTCAACGCCGTTCAAAATGCCTACCAAAGTGTTGCTGCGTTCCCGCAACAGGTCCTGCAAACCCATGCCATACTCATCGCCCTGGATCTCTTGAGCATAGGTGGGGCTGACGGTAGTCAACAGATTTGCATGCAGCAGGCCGGTTTTCATAAAGTTGATTTGGCCGTCGCGCAAATCGTCCTGATGCAGCTGGCGCGCCGCGTCGCCCAAGTCAAGATCAGGCAGAATGCCGGATCCAAATACGCCCTGGTAACCAATATTGTGAATCGTCAGAACCGAACGCGTATTCGCAAATAGTCCGTCCCAGCCATAGATCGATTTCAGGTAAAGCGGTATCAGCGAAGTGTGCCAGTCGTGGCAGGAGAATATATCTGGCGAAAACTGCATGTACTGGCACATCACAATCGCGGCGCGCGACAACAGTATGAACCGCAGATGTTCTTCCTCGCTTGACGTGTAGATGGCATCGCGGTCGTACAATTCGGGGCAACGCAACAGGTAAATCTTCAGCGTGGAGCCTGGCAGCGTCGCTGTATCGATCGAGAATTCGCCGTGCCGATGACCCATACGAATAGGGACGGACTGCAGGAAGTTCACAGGCTGGATATCGAGCTTGGACTTGTCGATCCGCGAGTAACATGGCATGAGCAAGCGCACATCGTGTCCATCGCGATGCAGCTGCGCCGCCAGCGCCGCAGTGACGTCAGCAAGGCCGCCGGTCTTGGCAAGTGGCGCGACTTCAGCGCTTGCGATACAGATATTCAGCGGTTTTTTCTGATTTTTGTTATGTGCCACGGAACTGCCGTCAAACTGGGTGTGGTGCTATTCTACCCCGCTCTCCTGATAAGTTCTTATCGGCAGAGGCCAACCACAGCGGCGTTTTCATGAATGTATTGATTATATCTCCGGGTTATCCCGCCGACATGCCCGAGTTTACCCGCGGCCTCGCCGAATCCGGGGCGACGGTATTTGGTGTAGGCGATCAGGGAACAGCAGCGCTGCCGGGGCTGGTACGCAGCCAATTGGCCGACTATGTGCAGGTGCGTTCGCTGTGGGATACGCCGGCCGTTATCAAGCAGCTGCATGATCGTCTTCGCGGTAGCACGCTTGACCGCATCGAATGCCTGTGGGAGCCGGGCATCATGCTGGCTGCCGAGCTGCGCCAGCACTTTGGTGTCCCCGGACTGAGCATCGAGCAGGCACACCGTTTCCGCGACAAGGAGGCAATGAAAGTCGCCCTCGACAATGCGGGTATCCGAACGCCCCGTCATGCCGCCGTCGACAGTAGTGCAGCTTGTTGGGAAGCTGCTGAAGAGATCGGCTTCCCGGTAATCTTGAAGCCAATCGCTGGTGCCGGGTCAGCGGATACGTACCGGATCGAGAGCAGGGATGATCTGCGCGCAGTACTGCCGCGGCTGCAGCACGTGCCGACGATCAGTGTTGAGGAATTCGTTGACGGCGAGGAATACACGTTCGACACAATCACCGTTGGCGGCAGGGTCGCTTATTACAACGTTGCGTGGTACCGACCGCGCCCCCTGGTCGCGAGAAGCAACGAATGGATCAGCCCTCAGGTTGTTGCGCTCCGGGACGTTGATGCGGCTTATTTGCAGGAAGGTGTAAAAATGGGCCACGACGTTATTGCAGCGCTTGGCTTTGACGCGGGGTTTACGCACATGGAGTGGTATCGCAAGCAAGACGGCGAAGTCGTCTTCGGCGAGATTGGTGCCCGCCCGCCCGGTGCACACCAAGTGGACCAAATGAAATACGCGTGTGACTTCGATGTCTTCCGGACCTGGGGGCAGGCCGTTACGACAGGCGAAATCGATGCGAAGGTCGAACGACACTTCAACGTGGCAACCATCTACAAGCGCGCTCGCGGTGTCGGACGTATCGCACGGTACGAAGGCGTAGATGCGCTGCAAAAGCGCTATGGCCAGCACGTAGTCTGGAACACCTTACTGCCGCCCGGTATTCCCCGCCGAGACTGGCGCAAGACGCTGGTGTCAGACGGTTTCGTGATGCTGCGTCATCCGGATCTCGCGGAAACGCTGGAAATGGCCGATGCGGTGGGCAGCGAGCTGCAAATTTTTGCCGAATAACCCGGCGAGTGTCAGCGAGTGAATAGCTTCACTCGCCTCCCTGGCGGCGCCAGTCCTGGATACGGCTCCAGAAAAGCTCGGTGAATTCGTCGATTTCATGCTCCGGGTACAAGGCCTTAACTTTCTGGTTTATAGCGTCACGCACGGTGTCTGAGCCAAAAAACTCATCCGCCACTTCGTCAAGGTGGCTCAGGTGCTTCGCGCAGAATTCCTCAAAGTTCTCGATGTCAAAATGCTCATGCGCAATCTTCACATATTCCGCTAATTTTTCGTCGAAGGACCTATCGGAATCGGCAATTTTAAAGTACTTGTGCCAATTCAGATCTGCGCTCACTTTACGTTTGGTTGCAGCGCAGAAAATTGACCATCGCAGGTTAGCCTTGATTAGCCACGGAAAATGAAAATGCAGTGAGGTTACCTGCGAGTCCGGACAGGCATTGGCAAAGTCGATGAGTGCCCATTCTCCGTTGCTGCGTAACGACTCACAGGAGTTAAAGTCCCAGCCAAAAAAGGCGTTGATGACCATCGTCATGTCCTGCAGCTTGATCTGTTCGGATGTCGGCAGAAAGTCAGTGTCCATGCGATAGCGATCATGAAGCGGTGCGGCGGGGTCGTAGTTCACGCAGCGCCACTGTGGCCCGAGGCCAATACACCTGACGAACGCATCATGGTCCTTCACGCCTTTTTGCAGGTGCATAACTCTGGTGCCGCTGATGTCATACGCCTTGTGCAGCGCCTCGCGGTCTTTGATTGCTGTGACACCTACCCACGCACCGCCGTCATAGGGCTTCATGAACATCGGGTAACCGATCTGGTCACCGATCGCGCCGAGATCAAACAGTTTTGCGTAACGAGTCAATGTGGACTGCAAGTCCGCGCTGTCGACGTATTCCTTCGGCGGAATCAGCCAGGTTTCCGGGACCGGGAATCCAAGTCGCATCATCGCGCAGTAACTCGTGTGTTTCTCCATAGACGTCAGCGACCATGGATTGTTAAACACGTAAAGATCATTCATCAGGATGGATTTTTTAATCCACTCACGGGACATGTGATACCAGTGTGTAAGCCGGTCGATGACAACGTCGTATTTGCAGGGCTGCTGCAAATTGAACGGCTCGATAAAGACCCGTTCCACTTCAAAACTCAGCTTGTCCTTGCCATGCGGAATCGACAGGTCCAGTTGGCGAAACAATTCCTCATAACAAATGGGCCAGCAAATGTCGGCACCCAGAGACAGGCCTATACGACGGGTTATGTTTGCCACGGTAGAATCCTCTTTTTTTCCAGCTATAAACAGAATCGCAGGACAGCTTGAGCTGTTGCGAGATTCACTTACTCGTACACTATCCACACGGGACCTGGGAACAGCCACGACAGGCCGTTGCGCAAGCGGTCTCGCCAGTTTTCCCAGTTGTGAGCATCACGCGCCTCTTCGAATTGTACGTCAATACCCAGCTGCTGCAGGCGTGGCACTAACGAGCGGTTTTCATAGATCAGCGACTCGTAAATGCCGCAGCTCATGTAAATCTTGTTGGACGGGCAACAGGGCTCTTCGCGAAACTGGTTGATAAATTTTACGACGGGATCGAAGACTTCACTACGCTGGTGGCGGCCAAAATCGCTGAACGCAAAAGACCCGGATTGCAGCAAGAGTCGATCAAATATGCCCGGATGTCGCCACGCCGTATGCAGGGCCGCTACGCCGCCAAAGCTCGCCCCCAGAAGGCCGCGACTGCGCGGGTCATCTTTCAGCGGGTAGTGCTCTGACATGAACGGCAGTAGTTCTTCGGCGATGAAGTCCGCGTGCCGGTCGTCGCCGGCATACTCGCGCAAGCGGTCGGGCGACGCCGTGAGCGCTACAATTATTTCCGGGATTTCCAATGCCTGAATCAGGTTGTCCAGCACAACCTTTAGTTCTGCGTAGCGCAGATAGTCGATGCCGTCGTGCGCGATCAATAACGGGTAGCGGCGGTTTTGCCTGAAACGCGCCGGCAAATAAACTTGAATGTCTCGCGATCCGCCAAAAATTTTGCTCGGGACGCGCGTTGTTTCGATCGTGCCGCTGCGTACATCCGGGTCCTGCAGCGTCCAGGATGGCCGAACATAACCGGCGCCCTGGCAGACCGAGTTAGCACCAAACGGGTCGCGCGCCAACACCGGGTTCAATGGGTCGAGAATCAGTTCTCGATGATCGTTGGTCTTGACCTCAAACTTGTACTCGATGCGCGACCCTTCGGGCAAATCAATGGTTGCCGCCCACAGGTCGGTGCCTTTTAGCGACTGCAGCGATTGCGAGGTATCCAGACCGGAAATCCAGCAGCGCAGGTATACGGCATCGGCCGTGCCACGATAAACAAAGGTTATATCTCTGCCGTTAACGAGCGGAAACGCATTGGCTTTGACAAATTCGTCGATTGCTTTCGCATCGGGCGGGCTTTTGCGCAGCAGCTTGCGAAGGGCCGGGTTCATGCTGCGCGCAGCTTTGTGATTCGGCCGCCCTTCTTAAGTTGCCTTGCCGTGCTGCCGGCGGCCAAGCGGTTATCGTCGAACTCGATTCGAGAGCCGCTGTCGAGCGTGACGCAGACGCCGGGCGAAAAGCGGCGACTCATCAAATCAACGCGAATCGCGTCATTGAGCTTGAGCCGGCGACTTGCGTCCGGAAAAAAAGCATAACCTGGCAGCACGCAACAGCCTGGCGCTATTGCCTCCGGATCACGACGACCCTGCGGCGTCCGGTCATGGTAGAGAACGATGAGGTCGCCCAACACCATCGCACCTGCTGACCATGCGATGAGGTGGTGTTGGTCGAGCAGCCTGTGAACACCGAACAAGCGCAAGCGATTCAGCAAAACGATAACGTTCCCGCCCGTTAGCAAGACGGTCGGACACCGCGCCAGTACTTGCTCGATTTCGGCAGCGTGTTCCGCAAGCTGTTCTGACGTCTGCCGTGAGAATTCTGATTCGAATTCGGCGTATAACGATTGCACCCGGTGCAGATGATGCCGGTCGAGGGCACGTAGTTGTGAAACTGCGTGACGAGATTCGGCAACGACCAGATCGCGATCCGCATTGAAGCGCATCGTTTCCCGAGCCGCCATCATCAGCCGTTTCAGGCGCAGCTGGTAAATTCGCTGCAGCTCCATCAACCGATCCTGACGCTGTCGGTATGCCGTGGCGAGTTTCTCGTCCAGCGCCATGACGTTTGCTGCCCGCTGATAAAGCTGCAGGTCGTGCAGCGGTCGCTTGACGAGCTGTTGCACGTCATCGGTGTCGCCTTCCGCTTCCTGCCAGCCGGCGGAAATTACCGCGACGTCATCATTCGGTATGCCGGCAGCATCAACGGCCTCTGCGAGATTAATCACAGGTCGCTGTGGTCCGAGTAGCAGGCGTTTGATCATGAATATTCTTTTTGTCGTTATTCGGCGAGTTCGACGCGAATGATCTTGACGATTTGTTGCAACGCGTGCTCGACTACTTCAGTTTCCGCATGCCGCACTATTATATAACCATCGCCTTCATAGCTATCGGACGGCGGTTGCCCTTCCCGGGGCAATTTTGCCTCAACAACAATGTCCCCAAAACGTTGTTGCGCTTCGTCGAGACCGTAAATCCGACGTACACGACCGCGTCCCTGGCCGCGCACGTAGGCGGCACCCGCAGCAAAGCGGCGCGGCGGCGGATTGAACTCGTCAAGCGCCATAAGCTGCGGCCATGCACGATAGAAATCGATGTTGTGCGCGTAACTGAGTAGCGACGTAAATTGGGCGCCGGGCGGCCGTGCGCCCACTTCGGAGATTGCGATCCGCTCGTCAAGAAGTTTGAACCACTCCATATGGCTCAGTCCCGTTTTTAGGCCCAACGCGTCCAGTCCTTTAAACGCAGCCTCACGGATGGGGTCGAACTCCGGCCCGGAAATATCGCGTGGCAGCATCACGCACCATTGAATCCAGTCGTTTTCCAGCACTTCAAGCGGCGACGGCATGTAACGGGAAATAGAATGCCAGACGGGCCGGCCGTCAATGACGACGCTGTCAAAGGAATATTCAGTGCCGCGCACGAACTCCTCGTACAGTGTTACCTGACTGGCCGTTGGCGGATATCGGTCGAGAAACGTCGCGAGGTCGCTGGCACGATCCAGCCGGAAAGTGCCCTTGCCACCCGCACCGTCCGGCGGCTTGACGACTATCGGAAAGCCGACTTTTGCTGCAAATGCCTCGGCTTGCTGACGTTCAGTGACGAGAGCATGCCGCGCACAGGGAACTCCAGCGCCACGCAGCACGTCTTTCATTCGCGATTTGTCCCGGAAGTTTCTCGCAGCTTCTACGCTTACACCCGGTATGCCCAGCGCCTCCCGCGCCCGCGCCAGCGGAACCTGAAGCTGTTCCAGTGCGCCCATCAGGCGTACAGCTTTGCCGAGTCGCTTCTCGAGTTGACGAACCGCAGTCACCAACTGATCGGGATCGAGCCCGTCTTCGATCCGCCAGTGACCCGCGAGCCGGGCACGCAGGTCGGCCGGCAAGCGTTCTGCGGGATCCTGGCTAATCACGCTGACGTGAATACCATCGACCCGCGTTGCGCCGCGGACAAAGCGCAAAGTCGCGTCCATAAAAAACGGGGCGGCAAAAATAACGTGTTGAGACATGCGAAACCGTGCCAGATCGTTCGCGAAAAAAGGCCCTGCAACAGGGAAGCCGGGCGGGTGCGTCAACGCTTGGGGCGCCGCGCGCTCTTTTTAGCCACTCGACCCCATGGTACCTGTTTGCCGTCGAGTAAGCAGCCAGTCACGTGCCGCCAGAGGGCGACTTTGCGCGCACCGCGTTACATACGGTTACGATAAGTCGGCCCCGCACCCCCGGGCCGAGACTTATACTTGCGAGCGGAAGAAGAGAAGGAACGATTGTGAGCAATACACCCAAGGTAATCGTCTGGTTTCGCCAGGATCTGCGGCTCGATGATAATCCTGCGCTGGCGGCCGCGGCCAAAGACCGCGCGGAAATCTTGCCGGTTTATATCCTGGATGACGAGAACGCGGGCGAATGGTCGATGGGCGAGGCAAGCCGGTGGTGGTTGCATCGCAGCCTGCTGGCGCTGAACGAAGCACTTGACGGTCAGCTGCGTGTGTATCGCGGTGCGGCCGACAAACGGCTACCGGACCTGGTAGAGAGCGTTGGTGCGGCTGGAGTCTACTGGAATCGCTGCTATGAACCCTGGAGGATCCAGCGCGACACCGGACTGAAAAAGTCATTGCAAGCCAATGACATTGCCGTGCGGACGTTTAACGGCTCGCTACTGTATGAGCCTACTGCCGTCGCCAAGAAAGATGGCTCGCCGTACAAAGTGTTTACTCCGTTCTGGCGGAAGGGCTGCCTGGAAGGCTCGACAACACCGCGAAAGCCGCTGCCGCGGGTCAAAAAGTTAAACTTTTGTAGCGCGCCTGAGCCGACCGAGATTGACAGCCTTGGCCTGCTACCCAATATCACATGGTATGAGTCCCTCGCGGCAGAGTGGACGCCCGGAGAACGGGGTGCAGCCAAACGACTTGAGCAGTTTCTGAAAGATGGCATAGAGAACTACAAGTCCGGTCGCAACCGCCCGGACCAGAGTCACGTGTCGCGCCTTTCGCCGCACCTGCATTTTGGTGAAATTTCGCCGCACCGCGTTTGGGCTAAAGCTCAGCCGCTGCAGAAAAAAACCAAATTGCAAAAAGACGTTGATCACTTTCTCAGTGAACTGGGCTGGCGTGAATTTTCCTACTACCTGCTTTTTCACTGGCCGGAAATTACCCGCAAGAATTTGCAGAAGAAATTCAACCGGTTCCCATGGCGCAAAGATGCAAAGGCATTGCGTCGCTGGCAACACGGCAAGACGGGTTACCCCATTGTTGATGCGGGTATGCGCGAGCTCTGGCAAACAGGTTACATGCACAACCGCGTGCGGATGATTGTGGGTTCGTTTCTTGTGAAGAACCTGATGCTGCACTGGCATCACGGGGAAGACTGGTTCTGGGACACCCTGGCCGATGCCGATTTAGCCAATAACAGTGCCAGCTGGCAGTGGATTGCGGGCAGCGGCGCGGACGCAGCGCCCTATTTCCGCGTTTTTAACCCGGTATTGCAGGGCAAGAAATTCGACCCGAA
>JABDKF010000068.1 GCA_013003155.1 Woeseia sp.
GCCGTGCTGCGCTTGCCCGAGGTGTTGCGGGTCAATCTCGGCAAGTTGTCGAACATGGTCAGTTCCTGTTGCGTCATGTTTCCGTTCATACGCACGGGCATGACGCAGGAATACGCCGACAATCCAAAGGTCTTTGGCCGCTGGCAGTCGCGAATGCTGGAGACCCAGGAGGCAGCAAAGAGCGTCGTGAGCTACTGCTGCAGCCGGCGGAAGCGACCAATCTCGGCAATTTCAAGCTGAACGTCAGCGGCCCTGCCGACGCCATCGAGACGCACTGGTCGCGGGTTCACCTCGACGTCAATGAGCAGCCTGTGGACTGGAAGTGAGGCTTTGCAGCCTGTTGCGATGCGGTATCCTTCGGTGGAATGGGGTCTTTATGGGTGCATTGCGTAATCCTAGACAAAAGAAAAATATAATTAATAACAACGCTTTATATAACAAATAGCCTAAATTGCCGATTTCTTCTTGCAATGCAAAAAGAAATCCGTATTATTTTGCACTGCAAGACAAAATCCCTGACCCCTTGGAGTGCAAGATATGACCTCGTTTGCCGAGAATTTTGAAAAAATCTCCGACCTGCAGAAGCAGGGCCTGGAGCCGTTCCGCAACTTCACGGTATTTGCCGTTGATGCTTTCGAGAAGGTTGCCCGCCAGAACTACGCGTTCGCAGGCGATCTCCTCGAATTCGCCGTCGCCCAGGCCAAGCTGCCGGTCGACGTCGTCGAGCCGAAAGCGCTGTTTGAAGCCCAGATCGCGTCCAATAAGGCTTTTGCCGAGTTGCTGACCGACCGCACCAACCAGTACGTCGAGCTTGGCAAGTCGCTGAAGGACACGTCTGCGACGCTGTTCGAGAAAGACATCGTCGAGCCTGCAAAGCAGGCCGCGGAAGCCGCAGCGAAGAAAGCCGCTTAAGCGATTCTTCGTTCGTGGTACCCGGCACGACAAAAAGGCGCTCACTCGTTGAGCGCCTTTTTTTATGCGGGATCGGCCGGCGGACGCCAGCCCGTGCAGTATTCGAGCTAGAATCAACAGGAAACAGCGAGAGCCGCCGACGTGAAACCGCGCCTGATCAAGAAATACGCCAACCGGCGACTGTACGATACCGAGTCGAGCAAGCACGTGACGCTCGACGGCATACACGACCTGATCGTCGCCGGCCACGATGTCCGGATCGTCGACGAGACGAGCGGGGAGGACATCTCGCGATCGATCCTGCTGCAGATCATTGCCGAGCGCGAACAACAGGGCCGGCCGATTCTCGACGCGGAGTTCCTGATGCGACTCATACGCATGTACGGTAACCCGATGCAGGACATGGTTGGCGAGTTCCTGTCCAGAAGCTTCGATACTTTCATCAGCCAGCAGGCGGACTACCGCGAGCAGATGATGAAAGCCATGGCCACGACGCCGCTGGAGACCATCCAGAAACTCACGGCAGAAAATCTGAAGGCCTGGCAGTCGATGCAGGACGCGTTCATGGGAAAGAAAACCGGCAAGGACGACACTTCGGAGTAGACAGTGGCTGACGAAACCAGAAAAACACCGGATACGGACGATTTCGCGGAGACGTCGCGGGAATTCATGAAAATACTGGCGAAGAACCAGGACGTCTTTTCAAAACTGATGACGGCGCCGCAGGAAACGGTGCAGAACATGCTCGACCCGTTCAACGTCATGCAGTCCTTCGCCGAGGGCGCCAAGCAGCTGGCCTCGAACCCCGAGAAGCTGATGCAGGCCAACATGGAGCTGTGGCAACAGCATATGCAGCTGTGGCAGCACGCCGCCGACAAGCTGATGGGCAAGGACAGCGAACCCGTTGCCGTCCCGGACAAGGGCGACCGTCGTTTCAAGGGCAAGGAATGGGAAGAAAATCAGGTCTTCGACGTGATCCGGCAGTCCTACCTGATTACGAGCCGCTGGCTCACGAAGACGATGGCGGATATCGACAATCTCAGCGAGGAAGATGCGCTGAAGGTCCAGTTCCACACGCAGCAAATGGCCGACGCGCTGTCGCCGAGCAACTTCCTGCTGACGAACCCCGAGGTCATCAAGGCCACCGTCGAAAGCGGCGGGCAGAACCTCGTAAAGGGCATGGAGAACCTCAAGCGCGACATCGAGGCCGGCAAGGGGCAGTTGAAAATCAAGATGGCCGATGACCAGG
>JABDKF010000076.1 GCA_013003155.1 Woeseia sp.
GCGCGCAGGGACCGGGCCCATAAACTCGGCACGTAGTCCCAGACCGTTGGCGTGTTGCTCTTTGACGGTTTCGCGCAGCGACCGCAGCTCTCGTTCAGTCAGCGAGGCTGACTGGTTCGCGAGCGCGCCCGGGTCATTCGATTCAGCTGTATCCGCGGTGGCAGGCTGACTGGCAGTCACCGCCGGGTCGCCTGGCAGATCACTGTCAGGGAGCACGGCTCCCTGAAGCGGGCTTTGCGGATCAATCAGACCCACAGGTGTTAAGTCGTCGGCAACTGTCACTGTTGTCGCAATGCCCGCGTTTTCAATCGGCACAGAGTCAGCAGGACTCCCGCCATCGGGTAACGCCTCCGGCAGGAGCGTGTCCGCCGCATCGATAGGCACTGTCGCGAGCCCTGCGTCGAGGACCTGCGCGGTTTGCTCAGCGGTTAGCGCGGTGGCTATCGCAGTCGGATTTTTAACGACATCTGCCGTCGGCGCCCGCGCGGTCGTGTTTACGCCTGCTGTTGCGAGCGGATCTTCGATTTGCTGCGGCAAGGCATTGCCGGTCTCCGGCAAAACCTCGCCCGCCGCCGACCCCTGAACAGCGGCATTCGTCGCAACAGGTTGTGTCGCCAACATGGAGGCCGCGAAGCCGCTGTCGCGCGCAGCACCGCCCGAGGCGCCGGCCAAAGCTCCGTCAGGCCTGGCCTCGATGGTGGGCGTGGCAATGTCGACAGTGATGGTCTGGGGCAACGAAAGCATACAGATTCCTCAAATCAGGCATTAACGGTAAAAACATCTCGCGGTCTCGCCCTCTTAAGGGAGCAAGTTCCGTGCCAGAATTACGAGGAATGTCGAAACGGATCGTCTGCCGAAGGAAGTTCATCCTGCAGTTTTTGCTCAAGCCGCTCGAGTTCCTGCGTTTCGTCAAGCTGATATCGATCGACGACACGTTTGAGAGACTCCATTTTCTGCCGCTTGACCATCCAGCGCGCGCGATGCGCGTCGCGATTCTCTGCAGTTGTCCGTACCGTTTCTGATTGTGCGTGAACCGCGTCGTCAAGGCGCTGCAGGAAACTTTGGTAGTCAGAATACTGAGCGCTGCTTATGGTCGTGCCTGCCTTGCCCGGATTTCGCTTGAGCGCGTAGTCCTTGCGGTAACTCTTCAATTCCTCGAGTTGCCGCTGATGCTCGTTCAGCGCCCGCTGCGCTTCACCCATTGCCCGGCAATACGTTTGTTCTTCGGATTCAGCGATAGACTGAACCCTTTTTAAACGGTCGGATTTCTTAGCCATCTTAGTGAGTTGCCTCGGGAACCTGTGCAGGCGTCAGCAGCTCTCGTAATTCAACAAGGCTTGCCGCAAAGCTTACTGCCTCGCCCTGACCCTGACGCAGAAACTCCAGAATCTTTGGCCACATGACGATTGCTTCGTCGACGCGGGGGTCCGTGCCGTGTTGATAAGCACCGACCGAGATGAGGTCGCGGTGCTCCTGGTAGACAGAATACACCTGCCGGAATCGAGTGATCAGCGCCTGCTGTTCGCCGGACGTTACGTTTGACAACGCGCGACTTACCGATGCTTCGACATCGACTGCCGGGTAAAGCCCCGCCTCTGCCAACTTGCGCGACAGCACGATATGGCCATCGAGAATCGCGCGAGCCGCATCCACAATAGGATCGTTTTGATCGTCTCCTTCTGCGAGCACCGTATAAATCGCAGTAATCGACCCTTTGCCATCGGCACCGTTTCCTGCCCGTTCAACGAGCTGCGGAAGCTTGGCAAATACTGACGGCGGATAACCTTTGGTCGCCGGCGGCTCGCCGATCGCGAGCGCCACTTCACGCTGCGCTTGTGCAAAGCGCGTCAATGAGTCCATAAGCAGCAGTACATTTTTGCCCTGGTCTCGAAAATGTTCGGCGATCGCCGAGGACAGCCAGGCTCCGTGCATCCGCATCAGCGGGGTATCGTCAGCAGGCGTCGCGACCACCACAGCCTTGTGCATGGTTTTTTCGCCGAGCGTCAGGTCAATGAATTCCTTTACCTCCCGGCCACGTTCGCCAATGAGCCCGACAACGACGACGTCAGCTTTGGTATTGCGTGTCATCATGCTGAGCAACATTGACTTTCCGACGCCCGATCCCGAGAAGAGTCCCAACCGTTGGCCGCGACCGATCGTCAACAGGGAGTTGAGCGACCGTAATCCCACGTCCAGCGGTTCACGAATGGGTTGTCGTTGCAGCGGGTTGATGGGACTGCCGATCAGCGGCACACGCTCGTCCCGTGGTAATGCCTTACCACCATCGATCGGCCGCCCGCGGCCGTCCAGTACCCGACCCAGTAGTGACTCGCCGACGTCTACTTCGTGCACGCCTGCCACGGGCACGACCCGGGCATTGGGCACAATCCCGCGCATTTCTCCGTGCGGCATCAGGAACAGACGTTCGCCGGCAAAGCCGACAACTTCAGTTTCAATCATGCGCCCGTCTGCGGCCTGCACGTCGCAGCGCCCACCGACGGCAGCAAAACATCCTTCTGCCTCCATCGCCATGCCAACGGTACGGCGCAGACGACCTTCAACGACTAACTTTGGTGAGAGGCTTTGCGCGCGATCGACATAACGGCTGAGCGCCGCAGCGCGTAGCGAATTGCGATCAACAGCAGGTTCGTTCGCGGTTGCGGACTGTTCCCTCACGAGTGGCGCTCATCGCCGCTTATTGCAGCAATCAAGGCCTCCAGCCGCGCCGAATTCTCAGCATTTACCTGGGAGGTTTCGGAAATGATCCGGCAGCCTCCCCTGTCAATCAGCGGGTCTTCAACGAGCGTCCATGCTTGTTCTCCATCCGGTGCGGCCAGCGCATCGCGAATCAGCGCGGCATCGTCCGGGTGCAAACGCACCTGGACGTCACGGCTGGCCACCGGCAACAAGCCGACCGCTTCGCGCACAACGCCGACAATGTGTCCCGGATCCTGTTTCAGTTCACGACGAAATAACTTGCGCGCAACGCTCATCGCCAGCTCTACAATTTGCTGTTCAACGATTTCGTCGACGTCGGAGAGCGGTTTCGCCTGAGCCACCAGCAGCGCGTCCAGGCGTGCGACCCGCTCTGCGATTTCTTTGGTTCCCGCCTCGAGACCCGCCGCGTGACCCTGAGCGTATGCCTCGTCGTAGGCTTCCTTCTGTAAGTCCTGCAGGCCGCTCGCGGTCATTAACCCTGACCCGCCGCCCTGTTCGATCGACGGGACCTCCCAGCGATTGACCTCGTCGGCCCTGGATTCTGAGTCAGACATATTCCTCTCCGCTTTGACCGAGGTTTATTTCTCCGGACTCGGCGAGACGTCGTGCAATATCCAGAATGCTCTTTTGCGCCTCCTCCACTTCGCTCAACTTGATCGGCCCACGGGCCTCCATATCTTCCGCCAGCAAAGCACCCGCACGCTTCGACATGTTGCCGAGAATCTTGTCACGAACGCGCGGATCGCAACCTTTCAGCGCGACCACGAGCAGCTCACTGGATACCTCGCGCAACAGGGTCTGGATGCCGCGATCGTCGACATCGATCAACGTATCGAATACGAACATCAATTCCTGAATGCGATCGGACAATTCTTCACTGCGTTCCTTGATTTTCTCGAGAATCGCCTCACTTTTTTCAGGTCCGAGGGAATTAACAATATTTGCTGCGACCCGATCACCGCCGACTTTCTCAGTGCCGCTGCGCTTCTTGTTGCCCGACTTACTGGCAATGAGATTTTCGATTTCTGCCAGCGCACTTTGCTGAACATCGCTCAGGCGTGCAATGCGAATAACGACTTCTGTTCGCAATTCCTCCGGCAACAAGTCGATTACTTCCGCAGCCTGCTCGGCCTCGAGATAGGCAATAATGATCGCGATGATTTGCGGGTGCTCACCGTCAACGATGTCCGCCACTTCCTGCGAACTCATCCATTTGAGCTCCGACAGTCCACGCGCATCCTGACCGATCAGTATGCGGTCAATGAACGCATCCGCCTTGCCCGAACCGAACGCACCGGTGAGCACGTTGCGCACGTAGTCCTCGGTGCCAACGCCAAACGGCGCCTGGTCTTCGACCTCCGTGACGAATTCGTCGAGGACGCGACCTGCCAGTTCTTTTGACACACCGCCGAGCGTGGCCATCGCCGTGCCAATACTTTGCACTTCACGTGGCCCCATGTACTTCAGCACTTCAGCCGCTTCCGCTTCGCCGAGGGTCATCAGCAACAGCGCGGCGCGCTGGGTACCATCCAGATCCTGCGCTGGCTCAGTCATTGACGGCGGCCCATTTCTTGACGATCTGTGCGACGCGCGCAGGATCGTGTCCGGAAATATTTCGCGCGGCGGTCACCCGCTCGTCGAAACTGGCCCCGGATCCGGCCGCTGCAGCACTATTGGGCAACAACTCACCGTTCACACCGCCGGCCAATAGCGCTGCGCGGTTTATCTCGTTGTTCTCAACAAACAGGTTGCGCAACATCGGGCGTACGAGACCGAATGCCAGAGCGAGAACAAGGACCACGCCGAGCACCTGCTTCAACGTGTCGCGCAGCATCGGGTTTTCCCAGAATGCTGGCTCTTCGACATCGGTAGTGACCCCGCCGTCGCGAAAGGCTGCGTTGACAACTACGACGGTGTCACCACGTTCCTCGTCAAAGCCAACAGCCTCTTTGACGAGCGTCGTGAAACTGGCTATTTGATCCTCGCTGAAACCCGCTTGCTCAGTCGTTGCTGTCTCTCCCTCGGCGGCGTCACTCGCCGGCAGCGGGCTGTCGTCGACCAGCACAGCAACCGACAAACGGCGAATCGTGCCGGTTTGTGGGCGCACGTGACTGACTGTCCTGTCGATCTCAAAGTTTCGGACCGAGCTGCGCGAGGAATTTACGGCGTCTGTTGTTTCTGCTTCTGCGATGGCAGCGGATGCCACCGTTTCCGGTGGCTGATTACTGAGTGCGCCTGGCACGCCTTCGCTCGCAATGTCGCCGGACACACGCTGGTCTTCGCTCACCTGTTCGCTGCGAATCGCAGTGTTCGCCGGGTCGTAAGTTTCACGGGTCTCTTCTGTCACCGTAAAATCGAGACTGGCCGATACTTGCGCCCGGACCCGTCCCGGCCCGACAAGCGGCGTCAACAGGTCTTCGATGCGCCGCGTGTAAATTTCTTCGAGACGTTCGGCATGCTTGAATTGCGACATCGGCTGACCGCTGCCCCACTGCTCACCCGCTGCACTTAACAGGCGACCGAACTGATCGATCAACGTTATGCTGCCGGGCTGCAGGTTGGGCACGCTGGACGCGACGAGGTTGACGATCGCCGCCGCCTGATCGGGCTCCAGGCTGCCGCGTCCCAACTTCAGAAGTACAGACGCGCTGGCGCTTTTCTGATCTCTGCGAAAGGCGGATTGCTTCGGCAGCGCAAGGTGAACACGGGCTTCGCGTACCGCGCCGAGACTGGTAATCGTGCGCGCCAGCTCCGCTTCGAGTGCGTGCTGATAACGGGCCGTCTCCATAAACTGGCTGACACCAAAACTGGACTGATCCTGCATCAGATCCATACCGCCACCACCACCTTGCGATAAGCCCTGGCCCGCAATCTGCAATCGGGCATTGTGCAGCTGCGACTGCGGCACCATGATGCTGCCGTTATCGCCGAGCTTGTAATCAATCTCTGCACTCTTCAGCGCGTCGATGACCTGCGCTGTTTCGGCAGCCTCCATATCGCCGTAGAGCTGCGTGTAACCTGGCGTTTGCGACCATAAGAATATTGCGAAACCGACAGCAACGGCTGCGGCGAGGCCGACCAGTGTTGTCACCTGGCGCACTGCCGGGATGCGCATAATGCTCCCGAGGTTCATCTGGCTGACGGGCAGGCCAGACGTCGTCGTGATTGCTGAGTTATCCATAGGTCAGTTCTTATTCCTTAAACGGGCATGTTCATGATTTCCTGGTACGCATTCACGAGCTTATTGCGTACTTCGGTCATCGCACGAAATGAAAGATCGGCTTTTTGCGATGCGATCATGACTTCTGCAAGGCTTGCCGAACCCTCGCCGGTTGCAAACGCCTCCTTCATCGATGCCGCCGTTTGTTGCGTTTCGTTGACGTTGTTGATCACGGATTTCAGCATCTCGCCAAATCCATCACCCGCGGTCGGTTTGACCGTCCCGGCACCGTGCAGGTCGGTCTGCATCGCGCGAATCTGGCTTAAAAGTTGTTGGGGGCTGATTTCACTCATCGGTTATTCCTCATCCGTCAAGCGCGTTATTGCTTGGAGAATCGACGTCACAACCAGCGTCGCGCATGCGCGCCAGCTTGTAACGAAGCGTACGGGGGCTAATTCCGAGCGCCTTTGCTGTGGCGCCACGTTTGTCGTTGTGTTTTCTCAGTGCCGAGCGGATCCGCTCGTACTCGTGCTGTTGCACATCCTGCTGCAGGTCCGCTGGCCTGGATTGTTTCGCGGGCTCCGGCTCACCTGTTTCCTCAAACACCAGGTCCACAGCGCGCAGTGTCGAGCTTGTTAGCATAATCAGACTGCGTTGAATCGTGTTTTCGAGTTCGCGGACGTTGCCCGGCCAGTCGTAGGCACACAGTCGCTCGCGCGCACACTCGGCGAGTGCCGGGGGCGCAGCAGCCGGCGCGCTATGGCGTCTTATCGCAAGCTCCGCCAGCGGCAAGATATCGCCGCGCCGTTCGCGTAGCGGCGGTATGCGCAGTGGAAAGACGTTCAACCGGTAGTAGAGATCCTCTCGGAACGAACCGTCGCTGACACACTGTCGCAAGTTGCGGTTCGTGGTTGCCAGCACGCGCACATCGAGCGGCAACGCTTTGGCACCGCCGATACGTTCAACCTCTCGCTCCTGGATTACCCGCAGTAATTTTGCCTGCAAGGCGAGATCCATCTCTGAGATTTCATCCAGTAATAATGTACCCGTGTTTGCCTGCTCAAATTTTCCCGCATGGGCAGACGTCGCACCGGTAAAGGCACCCTTCTCGTGGCCGAACAGAACGGCCTCAAGCATGTTCTCCGGAATCGCGGCACAGTTGATCGCGATAAACGGCTTATCGTGGCGTAGAGAGCGGTCGTGAATGAAGCGCGCGAATATCTCCTTGCCGCAACCGGACTCGCCACTCAGCGTAACGGTCGCTTCGCTGCGCGCTACGCGTTCGGCGATCCGCAGAAGGTCGCGGGTTTTGGGATCGCCAGCAATGGGCTGGCCGTCGTCGCAATTGACTTCGAGGAAGCGATCAACAACGGCTTTGAATTCTTCGGCCGCAAACGGCTTAACGAGATAATCGGCTGCACCATCGCGCATCGCATCGACCGCATTTTCTATGGTGCCGTAAGCCGTCATCAGAACGGCAGGCACAGCCGGATACCGGCGGCGAATCTCACCCAGTAGCTGCTGGCCGCTCATAGGCTCCATTTGAATGTCGCTGACGACCAGGCCGACCTTTTCCTTGTTCAGAATCGATAGCGCTTCCATGCCGCTACCAGCGGCCAGCACTGAATAGGTACCGCCAGCGAGCGTGTCCGACAATGCCGCACGCAGATTCGCGTCATCCTCGACGATCAAAACGGCAGCATCAGGCACAGGCAGTCTCCCAGGCTTGCGCGTCTTTATTTACTGACGTCTGAAGAGGAATACACAGGGCGACCGTTGTACCCCCGGCGGTCGAATCGATCAGGACGTCACCGTCGTGGGCGTCGGCCACCGATTGCACGACGGCGAGCCCCAGACCCGTGCCTTGCGGCTTCGTCGTAAAAAACGGCTCGAACATCTGTGTCCGGATGTCCGGCGGAATACCGGGACCATTGTCAGTGACAGTAAGGCACAGGCGATCGCTTTCGCAGACTGCGCCGAGTTCTATTGACCCTGTATCCGAACTGGCTCCGGCAGCGTTGTCCAACAGATTGAGCAATGCACCCTTTAGTGCGTCACGATTGCCTCTGGCTCGTAAGGCGTCGTCTTCCAGACTGATCGTTACGCGCAGACCGTCAGCACAATGGGCCCGACCGGTCTCGGCGACGTCATGCAATAGCTCGGCAACGCAAATATTCTCGTCGTCGTGATGCGCGCCGCCAACAAACTGCAGCGTATCGGTGACGAGGCGATCCAGTTCGCGTAAACGGGATACGATTCGGCCAGGCACGCCGTTTTTAGAATCCGGTTCCGCGCTTAGCTGTGACGCATACAAGAGGGCAGAGGCAAGAGGTGTGCGAATCTGGTGTGCAAGCCGGGCAGTCATTTCGCCGACCGCCGACAGACGCTGATGACGCGCCAGCATTTCAGCCATCCGCCGACCGTCAGTAACGTCCGTCAGCAACAGGATGGCTCCTGCACCGGTCCCCAAACGTCGGCGCTGCAACGACAGGATGCGGCCGTCCGCCAAACGCAATTCTCCTTCACCAGCGTTTGCTGAGGAAAATTCCCGTTTTACAATTTCAGCCCAGGACCGGCCAATCAATGGTTGATTCAAAAGCTCCATCGCTTTTTTATTGCGCTTGCGAACAATGCCCTCGACGTTCAGGACGACAACGGCTCCCGGCAGGGCATCGAGGGTACGAGCGAGTTCCTTGCCGAGTCGTTCTTTCTCCAACAACTCCTTATGGCGCGCTGATTGCGAAGCACTGAGCTCTGCCGTAAGCCGCGTTATTTGCTGTTGCAAATCGCGGTACGAATTTTCGAGCACGGCCGACCTCTCATTGAATTCATGAAAAGCTGACTCGAGTGCAATCGCGTTAACGGCGCTGGCGGTCAATCGTCTGACTCCGTTGAAAGTGTGTTTCATGATTAGCAAAGCAAGATGTATGCCAAATCCTTTATTGATAAAAATCAACTAATTACAAAATTCCGTTTGCGCTGGATGGCGTCGGAAATCCGTCAGTCTGGCGGTTTGCTGGCGCGTTTGCGGCACACGCAGGGCCAGATTGCCGGCGTCAGAATCGAGATGCGCCGACGCAAGATCGCGCACAGCACCGGGTAGCTGGGACAAAGCTATTTGATGGCGTACTTGCCGATTTTTTCCAGCAGCGTCGTGCGCTGCATATTGAGTTCGCGGGCGGCCCGCGCAACGACACCGTCGCAGCGTGCGAGCGCTTTCTCGATGAGTTCGCGTTCGACAAGCTGCAGATAGTCTTTCAGATTGACATCATCGGGCAGGTTCTTTGGCGGGCTGCAAGATCCGTCAGCCGCCGGCAGCTGCCCGTCGCGATATTTCTGCGGCAGATCATCCAGGTCAATCTCACCTTCCGGGTGCATGATTGCGAGGCGTTCGACGAGGTTGCCGAGCTCACGAATATTGCCGGGCCAGGGATAGCGAGCCAGGGCGTCGAATGCCGCAGACGACAAGCGCAACGTACCGTGCGCCCCGCCCTGCTGCAGGAGCAGCTCTTCCAGCAGCTGCGGCAAATCGCTGCGTCGCTTACAAAGTGGCGGCATTTCGATGGGAAAAACATTGAGACGGTAGAAAAGGTCCTCACGAAAACTGCCGTCGGCGACCATCGCCCGCAGGTCTCGATGTGTCGCTGCAACGATCCGCACATTGCAGTTTCTGGATTGATTGCTGCCCACTCGTTCGAACGTTCGTTCCTGCAGAACGCGCAGCAGTTTGACTTGCATATCCAGAGTCATGTCGCCGATTTCATCGAGGAATAAGGTGCCACCTTCAGCCAGCTCGAAGCGACCGACGCGCCGACTGACGGCGCCTGTGAATGCGCCTTTTTCGTGACCGAACAATTCGCTTTCGAGAAGTTCGGCAGGTATGGCGCCGCAATTGATGGGGACGAAAGGCTTGTCGGCACGTAATGACAAATCGTGTACGGTCCGTGCGACGAGCTCTTTGCCCGTTCCTGATTCTCCCGTCACGAGGACATTGGTGTTGAACTCGGCGACTCGTTCGATCAGTTCGCGCACCTTGCGAATGGTGGTTGAGTTTCCCGTCAGGCGCTGGCGCTTTTCACAGCCTTCAAAGCGCTCTGCACGCTTCAGGAGATACGACAGTTGCGAGCGGCGAATAGGCGAGTCCAGATGCCAGGGCTCGCAGTTGCCGAAAAATTCAGAGCGGCTTGAATCGTTGTCGGTGACCAGCACCGGCAGCTCGGGACGGCTGGCCATGAGCTCTTTCGCCGCACGTTCAAGTTCGCCGCCGACAGTCGTGTCACCGAGCATCACAGCAATACTGTTGTCGGCTGCGAGTTGTTTAATAGAATCGGCGTCGTTCGCGACGACCGGCTCGTACTTGAGATAGCGCAGGCGACTGCTGAGTTCAGCGGCGCGCCCTTTGTCGGCTTCCATGACGAGCACCCTCGCCGGGTGGTTTCCTGCCGTATTCATCCGAAAAACCCTCACTGGTTTTATGAACGCAAATTCAATGCGACGGAGCTTAGTGGGACAGGAATCGGCCGTTCGTGACGGCCTTCACAAATTGTGATCGATACCCGGAGTATTGAGCAATATCTGGGCCTCTGACGGATTTTGCAGCCAATTGGCGGCATTGAAGCCCTTATGTGGGATTTTTTACGTATTTATGGCGCAATAAAACGGTGCGGTTAAGTTGGCGCGGGCAACCGTCAGCGATGTGCGCGATAAATGTCGGTCGCCTTGCGGCCTTCCTGCAGTTTGGCGAGCTCACCGCCGAGCTCAAGACGTGCGCTCTTGGCAAGCGCGAGAATTCGGTCGGTGGATTTCTTTGCAGCCTGCAAAGCGGCAGGTCGCTCGGCTGCCGGGAATTCGCCCAGCAATTTATTACGCTCCGCCATCAGCGCTTCAACGTCGGGCCAATTACTGCCCGCCGCATGTTCTTCGATGCGCCGATGCAAGCCCTCCAGATACTCAAGACTTACGCGTGATCCCGACTGTTCGCTGTTCTCTGGCATGAGCGAGGTCGCTGTCAGGCGGTCACTGCTGCCGGCTGCGCCGTAGCTACTTCGTCGCCAATCGCGTCCCAGGCTTCCTTCACCTGGCGCATCAGGTCTGCAACTTCCAGCAGCATACTGTCGTCGTCCCTGAGGTTGCCCTCGAGCAGACGGCGCGCCATGTAGTCATACAAGGCATCGAAATTGCCGCACAGCTCCGAATTAGCTTTGTGATTAAGGCTGACCTGCAGGCCGTTGATGATGCTGATTGCATCGCCAATGTGCTTGCCTTTCTCTGCAATTGCCTGCCGCTCCATGTGGCCCCTTGCTATGGCAATCTTTGCAAGCACCCGCTCCATCATCAGCTGTACCAGCCGATGTGGTGTGGCGCCTTCAACGACGTGCCGCAGATTGACTTGCTGGTACTCATGCATGGCGGAGCTGCCGCTGTTGGTCATCATGTCATTGTCCCGGACGTTTATTGATTTGATCCGCCCACGGTCGGCAGGCTTGCCAACTGCTGGGTCAGGAAATTGCTGGTGGTGGTCAACTGGCCGACCAGGGCGTCCATTGCGTTGAACTGGCGCAATAATCGCGTCTCCAGCGAGGCGAGCCGCTCGTTGAGGCTGTCGCGCTGATCTGAATAGCGTTCTATTGTCTGGTTAAGACCTTCGGTTCTCGTTGTCAGCAAACCGTCGTCGCCGAGAAATCCGTCGACGACATCGAACAGACGCAGCGCAAAACCTGATTCACTGGCAAAGAGCTGGCCGACCGCCGTGAAGTCATTGTTCAGGACCTCGGTGAGATCTTCCTCGACGACCTTCATCTGGCCGTTCAATTCGGTTTCGACGCCAATTTCCCTGAGCGTGCCGAACGTCGCACCGGCCTGGCTGATGCTGACGCTCATTTCACGCCGGAGTTGATCGCGGATGCTGCGCAACGACGCATCTCCAAGCAAAGGTCCGGCAATTTGCGACTCGGCGTCATAGGAGGACAAGCCGTCAAACGTTGTAACAAGCTGGTTGTAGCTCTCTACAAATTCGGTAATCGTGCGACGCACCTCGGCGGTGTCGTTTGCCACTGTCAGGGTTTCGGTCGTGCCAACCGCCGCCTGTACCAGATCAATCGTGACACCATCGATCGCGCCAGAGATGCTGTTATTGTCGCTCGTGACGTCGAAGCCGTCGATGCGAATCAATGCATCCTGAGCAGCACTCGTTTCGGTCAGTGAATTCAAACCATTGCCAGGGTCGTATTCCAGCGCGGCAAGTCCGCCGTCACCATCGCTTTGCGTTACCGTAATCGCAGCGTCTGCACCGGTCTTGTCACCGCTGAGAATCAGGTAGCTGCCCGCGTCCGCGTTGACGATCGTCGCGGCTACGCCGCTGTTGTCACTGGCTGCGTTGATCGCATCGCGTATGCCTTCGAGGGTATTGTTTTCTTCCGTGATCTCGAGAGAAAACGCAGTGCCCCCAACATCAATTTGTAGCGTTCCCGTGCCGACAACGGTCTCTTCGTCAGCAAACGCAGCGGACGTAAGTTTTTGCGCGGAGGCCAGCTGCACCACTTCAACCGCGTAGCTGGCTGGCAGTGCGTTGGTCGCGGCCGACACCGTAAACAGGTCTTCGTTGCCGGAACCTGCTGTGCGAGTCAGAAATTGGTTGAGATCTTTCATGATCTCGAGCTGGTCGCGAAATTCGGACAGCGCCGATTTTATTGAACCGTACGCGCTCAACTTTGCCTGCGCCGTGGCTTCGCCGCGCAAGATCCGTTCCTCGGCCGGCTGCCCTTCAGCCGCAACGAGCTGGCTGACCAGACCGCTGACGTCCAATCCGGATCCGATGCCTGATGAAATAATGCTTGCCATGTCAGTGCTGAAAATCCTGTGCGTGATCGACAGGCAAAAAGGCGCCTGCCCTTACGGCTTTACTTACAATTTCCGTGCCATAAACGCGGCTGGGGCAGCCGCCCCAACCGTGTTTACACCACTTCGTCGTAGAGGCGCATCGCGAGGGCGCCGTTTTCCTGCATGTAGGGCGTAACCTTCTCCGGCGGAATTTGCCGGATAATTTCGCCCGTCTGGCGGTCTAGCACCTGGATGACCGAGCGGCCACTATCCAGGTTTACTTCAAAACGTAGATCTCGGCCGATGTTCTGGCTTTTCATGTTCAACTGCTCCGCGACCTGTTTCAGGTCCGGCTTTTCAGCTTGGGCCGGCAACTCCTTGCCGGTTTTCGCGTCTTCCTTGCCGCTGCCTGCCGCTGGGGCCTGGCGCGCCGGAGTGACCAGTGCTGGGTACTCTCCGGTGCCGGAAATCGAACCTAGTATTACTTCCGACATGACGTGATCCTCTTAAATCCGGCAGGGCGACGTCCCTGTCACCCTGCCAGCGTTACTTCAGTTTCCTAATCGCTTACTGCAGCAGGCTCAGTGCGAGCTGCGGCTGGGCGTTTGCCTGAGAAAGAACCGATACACCGGCCTGCTGCAGGATCTGCGCCTTGGTCAGCGCCGCCGTTTCCGCTGCGAAGTCGGCGTCCTGAATCCGGCCACGTGATGCGGCGAGATTCTCGCTGACAGTTTGCAGGTTAACGATGGTTGACTCGAAGCGGTTCTGGATAGCGCCCAGGTTACCGCGCAAGCCGTTGACCGCGGTTAGTGCAGAGTCGATACGCGCGATTGCGAAGTTTGAACCGGCGACTGATTCGACATCAACGCTGGCCAGAGTGAAAGCTGGATCCGTGACGTCCTCATCAGCGGTCACCTCAGCATCAATACCCAGAACGTTAGCACCTGCGCCATTGTCTTCAGCGATGGTCACATCACCGTTTGAAGACAGGATCTGCAGTTCGCCGCCTGCGTTTACAAAGGCCGAAACACCGTCAATGTTACCCTCGTTTATCGCGGAAGCAGCTTCCTGGACCGTAGACCCTGCTGCAATCACCACGTCTCCGAGGTCCTCGCCGTTGTCGAAGTTAACGCTAACATCGATGGCGTCGGTATCCATGTCGAAGCCGGTACCTTCCGCCGTATTGACCGTGCCAATAGCACCCGCCGTTACGTCTGTGGTCAGGCTAACGGCAATCGTGTCGCCTACGTTAGCACCCACCTGGAACGTTGCCGTTCCGAACGAACCGTCCAGTACCTTGACGCCGTTAAAGTTAGTCTGCTTCGCGATGCGATCGATCTCTGCAATACGCTCTACGACTTCAGCGTTAAGTGCTTCGCGATCAGACGCCGAGTTGGTTGCGTTGACCGACTGTACCGCCAGCTCACGAATGCGCTGCAGGTTGTTGGTCAGCTCGCCAAGTGCGCTTTCCGTTGTTTGCGCCAGCGAAATACCGTCACTTGCGTTCCGGACTGCCTGGTTCAAACCACGGATTTGCGTGGTGAAGCGCTCGGAAATTGCCAAACCTGCAGCATCATCCTTTGCGCTATTAATCCGCAGACCCGTTGACAGTCTTTCCAGCGACTGGTTGAGCAAGCCTTGCGAACGATTCAAGTTACGTTGCGCATTGAGAGATGCAACGTTGGTATTGATCGACTGTGCCATTTCATTAACTCCTAATTTAAAAATCCCGGCTTTCAGTAGCAGCCGGACTGCTTTCGCACGGCTCAAGAATAGTTCTCGTTACCGCCTTACGCAGAAGTTATCGGTAGCCGCAAAATAAACTTTAGAGCTGTTGAAAAGTTTTTGGAAAAAAAGGCAAGGCCGGGACCGGCAGTATTTTTGTATTCTTTAGCGGAGGCTTTGGAATCTGTGATGAACATCACACAAATAACACGAATCGTTGCAGATTAGCGTTGGGTCTGCTGCCCAATCTAGAGATAGTTGAACAATGACAGGCCCTGCGTACGAATAAACGACTGCTGTGCGGCCTCCAGCGTACTGATTTGCAGGCTGAGATTGGATAAAGCCTCGGCGTAGTCCAGATCTTCGATGCTCGAGACTGTCGATTGCAGCGTCAGTGACAGAGAACCATTGGTTTCTGCCTGGCTCTCAATCGCTGACAACCGGGAGCCAACCTGGGTTCGGACGCTCAACACCTGGCCAATGGCCTGGTCAATATTCTGCAACGCGCTGTTAACCCCGTTGTGCAGCGCTGCCCGGCTTTGATCGTCCTGAGCCGGCTGTTCCAGAACACCGACCAGATCCTGCACGATACTGAACATGTCGAGGTTGCGACTTGGCTCAATAATAAACTCATCGCCGGCCGCGGGCTCGCCGCTTAAGGAAAACTCGATGCCGCGGAAGGCCACCGTATCACCCGGGGCAAATGCCGCACTGGAGACAACACCACCACCGGAATCCAGCACGTCGTAACTGTTTGCCCCTGTGAATCGCAAGGTGTAAGTATCCTGATCGTATTGTGATCGATCCGTGACGCTGCTGGTGCCGAGCAATCCCTGGCCTGTATTTGCGGCGGCTGCGCGTGTAGCAAATGTACCGTTGCCAGCTTTCACCGAGAAAAATACTGCCGCGCCGGAATCGCCGTCGGCAATCTGGCGGTCCTCACCAATTTGAATCAGCCGCTGACCCTGATCGCCGTTGTAACTGAATAAGCCGTTTGACTCGCTAACGGGCGTTGTCGCATCGCGATTACCTGAAAACAGGTAACGCCCGGTGCCGTCGCGCTGATTCGCCAGTGCGACCAATTGGTCAACGCGGTCACGCATCTCGCCCGCAATCTGGGCGCGTGTGTCGGGGGACTGGGTATCGTTATTGGCCTGCAATGCGAGCTCGCGAACGCGTTGCAATACATCGTTGACGCTGACCAGCGTGCTCTCCTCGTAGCTCAAGCGATTGCGCGCTATTTCACCATTGCGGTCGAATTGTTCCATTCGGGCCAGCGATTCACGCATCTCAACGGTTCGCGCGGCTGCAATCGGATCGTCCGACGGACTCAACAGGCGTCGCCCGCTGGAAATCTGTTGCTGCGTACGATCCAGCGCCACCTGCAGCTGTTGCATCATGCCAAGACCGCGCTCGAACGAACTGTTACTGGATATTCGCATGGCTTATCTCCGTGTCGCGTTCAAGAGCGTGTCGAACATCTCACTGGCGATGCTGATCACCTGCGCGACCGCCTGGTAAGACTGTTGAAAACGCAGCAGGTTGGCGGCTTCCTCATCCAGATTGACGCCGGATTTTGCAAGCTGCGCATTCTCGGCATTTGCGAGCACCACGCTTTGTGCTTCAAGGTTAGCCTTCACTTGTCGCGTCGTACTACCGACGTTTGTTACAAGCTGCCCGTAACTTTCATTGATGCTGATCGTGCCACCGTCGAGAATGCCAACTGCCTGCAGGTTGGCAAGCTGCAAGCCGTTGCGATTGTCTCCCGAGGCAGCGGAGTTGGCTTCGATCGTGAACTGATCTCCGATCGACGGTTCGCCGCTGATCGTAAATTCGGAGCCATTGATCGTAATAGCGTCGCCGCTCGCATAGGAGAATGTGCCGGCGCCGTTGATGCTGTAAGTGCTTGCGCCCGTAAACTCAATGACGCTGGAGGTCAGTAAACCAGCGTCCGCTCGATCCACTACGGCCGATGGCGAAATAGTGCCGCTGCCGATGTTGTCGAGCGAAGCGGTTGTGCGAGTCGGTGCTGCCATAGCTAGTGACTGTGGATCCGTAATAGCACGTGATATACCGGCAGCGCCGCCAATCGTCGGACGAATTAACAGGCGGTCGCCTGCTGCAGGAGAACCGCCAGTCACAATGCTCAGGCCTTCTGCAACAAACGGGTCTGCGCCGCTGCCGGTACCGGTCAACGCTACGGCTTGACCGTTATCGGCACGCGTAAGGCTGTAAGCGGCGCCGTCGTATGCGAGCACATACTCCGTACCGGTTAACGATGCGAGATCAGAGATCGTTGCCGAGGCTGTCCCGCTGCCACTGTTGCCGCTCGACACCATCACTTCCGGCGGATCGATCGCGAAAAAGTCGCCGCCGAGGTTGCCGTACAGGTCAAGACCCGAGGCATGCTGTTCGTTAAACGTCAGCGCCATCGCCTGCGCTGTTTCGCCCAGCGCTTTGCGTGCGGGATCCAAAACCTGCATGCGAAATTCGCTCAGTCCACCGAGCATGCCGCCTGAAATGCTGTTACCGAGAGGTGTGCTGCCGGCGGGACCTTCAAAGGTTACCTCGAGCCGCGACGCATCGAATTCGCTCGAGCGTGTGCCAAGCTGAAATGAATCATTGCCAATCACCAGACTCTGGCCGTTGCTGACGAACACGTTCATCGCGCCGTTGTCCTGAATGGTCGTATCGACCGATACCAACGCCGCCAAATCGCGCACCAGCAGGTCACGCTGATCCAATAAATCATTGGGCGGCTGTCCCGCAGTAGACTGACCTACCGTTATTTGCGTGTTTAGCGTCGCGATGGAGCTGGTGATCTGATTGATTTCGCTGACTGCCGCCGCAACCCGTTGATTGAGTTCGGCGTCCAGGTCACGCAGCTGCCGGTCTATTTCCGAAAAGCGCAGGACCAGCCCGTCGGCCTCGCCGAGTAACGCCTGGCGAGTGGGAATTGACGCAGGATCGTTTGCGATGTCCTGCACCCCGTTAAAGAAACTCTGCAACTGCGAGTTGAGCCCCGTGCTGGGATCGGCGAGCAAAGTGTCCAGCCGCAAGGCCAGGTCGTTCATCGCCTCAAAGCGCGCATGGCTGGTGGTGCTGGACTGCACCTGCGCGCCCAGCAATTCGTCGTAAACCCGCCGAATTGTCGAAATCTGGGTACCGCCACCGAAATAGCCTGCGCCGGTCTGCTGACCGGGCCGCGTTGAAAATTCCGCAACCTGGCGGCTATAGCCCGGCGTATTGACGTTCGCAATATTATTGCCCGTCGTTTCCAGCGCCCGCTGGAACGCCAGCATGCCGCTTAGACTGGTTGATAAAAGATTGGCCATTAAATGTCCTTTGGCGTCAGTCGGAAACTGGCGCTATCTCCGCGGGTATCGGCCGGTGACCCGATACCTTTAGTTTTTCGATTGCCTGACGCAAAGTTTCACCGTTTGCGACCCGTTCAAGTTTTTCTGCGTAGTGTGGGTCCGTTGCGTAACCCGCGGTTTGCAACGCGCTCGCAAATCCTGCGGTGTCACTACCCTTGCCGGTCACCTCCGCGTAGCGGGGTTTGTCGGCAATCAGCGTTGCATAGTCGTCAAATACCGCGCCAACGTCGGGGTAGGCGCGAAATTTTTCAACGCGACGCTGCGCAATGCCGTCAACGTATTCCAGCGTAGGCTTCGCAACGCTGTCACCCTGCCAGTTATTACCGGCCTTGATACCGAACAGGTTGTAGCTTGACCCGCCCTGCTGATCCGGCATGACATGCGCGCCCCAGCCTGTCTCCAGCGCCGCCTGAGCGACAATCGCTGCAGGCGCGACGTTGAGGCGTGCGGCTGCGCGCTCGGCATGCGGCCAGACGGCGTGGACGAATTCGTCCGGATTCGTCCAGCCTGATCCTTGCGTATCGCTAATGGACCTGCCGCTTGCCTCCGGACGGGCGACTGATACATGCGCCGGATGACTCGCGCTCGACGATGCGGTCGGTAACTCCGCGGACCGGCCGGTCATCCGGCTTGCCGCAGTCAGCGTGTAGGTGTCGCGCGTCGCAGGGACGGATCCAACCTCACCGCCCAGCTGGCGAACCAGCATGTCAGCAAGGCCAATACCTCTGCCGCTGGCCATTTCAACTGACAGCTGCTGATCGAACATATCCTGGTACATGTCCATCTGGTCGCTGCCAAACATCGGCTCAGCAAGCTCGGCACCGCGCATGTTTTTTAAGAGGGACTGCACGAACAGCGCTTCGAACTGACTCGCCACCGCGCGCAATGCCGCCGGATCGTTGCGCTCCGCGCTTGCGCGCAAGCCCGTAAACTGGCTGAAGTCTGTTACCGCCGTGGTCATCGCCGTATATCAAATGACGACGAGTTCGGCCCGCAATGCGCCGGCCTGTTTCAACGCCTCGAGAATTGCGACCAGGTCGCCGGGCGCTGCGCCAACCCGATTCACGGTGCGCACGATTTCATCGAGGCTCGTGCCGGGATCAAACATGAACATGCTCGAATCTTCCTGCGTTATCTGCACCTGCGAACTGGGCACAACAACCGTGTCTCCGGCATCGGAGAATGCGGCTGCCGGCTGGCTGACGAGCGGCTGCTCGCTGATTGTGACCACCAGCGAACCGTGCGAAACAGCCGCCGGCGAGACACGGACCAGCGCGCCGATGACGACCGTACCCGTTCGAGAATTGATAATAACTTTTGCAGCCGCCTGTCCCGGGTCGACCTCAAGGTTCTCGAGGTAGGACAGGAAGGACGTGCGCTGACCGGAATCGTCCGGCGCCTCCACGCGAACGGTTACTGCGTCGAGTGACAGCGCCGTGCCCTCGCCCAGCGATTCATTAATTAGACTGGCGAGGCGATGTGACGTTGTAAAATCAGGCTGATGCAGATTGAGCAAGATGGAGTCGCGTGCATTGAAATCGCTGGGCACACTTCGCTCGACGGTCGCGCCATTGGGTATGCGGCCGGCGCTGGGAATATTTACCGTAACCTTTGAGCCATCGTTACCGCTCGCGCCGAAACCGCCGACCACGAGGTTGCCTTGCGCGACGGCATAGACATTGCCATCGGCGCCGCGCAGCGGGGCCATCAACAAGCTGCCGCCTCTTAAGCTCTTCGCGTTGCCAATAGACGATACGGTCACGTCAATTGCCTGACCGGGCTTGGCAAAAGCCGGCAGGTCAGCATGCACCGTCACGGCCGCCACGTTCTTCAGTTGCAGGCTGGTGCCCGGCGGAATGGTGACACCAAACTGTGTCAGCATGTTTTTAATGCTCTGCACCGTAAAAGGCGTCTGGCTGGTCTGGTCGCCTGTGCCATTCAGCCCGACGACCAGTCCATAACCCGCGAGCTGGTTGCTGCGCACACCGGCCACACTGGCGAGATCCTTGACGCGGTCGGCCTGTACCGGCTGCACGGTCATCGCCAGCAGTACGAAAAAGCTTCCTGCGAAGGTGACAAGTTTACGAATACGTTGGGTCATTGCTGAATCCTTCAGAATGGCGTCAGGACGGAGTTAAAAAAACGCGCAAACGGGCCCATCTTGTTGGCCGCGGCCAGCACGCCTTTGCTGCTGTAGGAAATATGGGCGTCGGCGACTCTCGCGGACGGAATGGAATTGTCCGGTTCGATGTCGTAGGCGCGTATGATGCCGGACAAGCGGATAAATTCGTTGCCCTGGTTCAGCAGCACACGTTTCTCGCCGCGGATACGAAGATTGCCGTTGGCGAAACGTTCGACCACCGTGACGGTAACGCTGCCTTGCAGACTGTTACTCTGGTTGGTCGCACCCGCACCTGAAAATGCCTGATCGCCGGAGAGCTCTCCGTCGAATATTGCGATGCCGTCTTTGGTAACCGGCCGACCGAGAAACGTCGGCGTTGTCAAAGTTGCCGCTGTCGATTTGGAGGTGCTCGTGTTGGACTGCAGCGAGGCTGCTGTACTCTCGATAAGGCGCACCGTCAGAATATCCCCGATACGCGCTGCTCGCAGATCCTCAAACAGACGCGTTGCGCCGCGCTCTCTGTAAATTGCACCGCTGGTTGGCGGCGCAATATCCGGCAATACCGGCGCTGGCGGCTCGTAGGGATCGCGAATCGCGTCGATACGGGCACAGGCACTGGTCAGCAACAGCGCCAGCAGAATCAGGCTCAGACGAACGGAGTGTTGGAAATCAAATGTAGACATGATCAATCCGGTTACAGGTTGTTGTTCAGGTACTGCATCATCTGGTCGTTAGTCGAGATTGCTTTGGAATTCATCTCATATGCGCGCTGCGTTTCGATCATGCTGACCAGTTCAGACACAACGTTGACGTTAGAGCCTTCGAGCGCGCCCTGGATAAGAGCGCCGAAGCCGTCCAGGCCCGGCGTGCCGGTCTGCGGCGCGCCGCTTGACGCGGTTTCGAGATAGAGGTTTTCACCAATCGGTTGCAGACCGGTTGCATTGATAAAATCGACCGTCTCCAGCGTGCCAACCTGCGCCGGCGCCGCCTGGCCCGGCAAGCGCACACTTACGGTGCCATCGGTACCGATCGTGATGCTTTGCGCCCCTTCCGGTATCACGATGCTCGGCTGGATACGATAGCCACCCGCAGTGACAAACTCGCCTTCCGCATTACGCTGGAAGCTACCGTCGCGGGTGTACCCCAGGTTGCCATCGGGCGTCAGCACCTGGAAAAAGCCGCGCCCGTTAATGGCAACGTCCAGCGCATTTTCCGTCTGCAGCATGCTGCCCTGCGTGTGCAGCTTTTCCGTTGCCACGATGCGCACGCCGGTACCAATATTCATCCCGGACGGCAACTCGGTGTCTTGTGAAGACTGGCCACCGGCCTGCCGTACGTTTTGGTACAGCAAATCTTCGAATACCGCGCGGTCCTGCTTGAACCCCGTCGTATTAACATTCGCAAGATTGTTCGACACCACCGCCATGCGCGTTTGCTGCGCATCCAGTCCGGTCTTGGCGATCCATAATCCTTGATTCATGTCCTACTCCGTAAAACTCTTGTTTGATCAGCCAACGCTCATCAGCTGCGCGGCTGCGTCAGCGTTTTCCTTGGCCGTTTTCATGACGTTTACCTGCATTTCGTACTGGCGCGACAGCTCGATCATATTGACGAGCGTCATCGCGACATTCACATTGCTTTGCTCAAGTGCACCCGCCGTAATCGTAACCGCCGCATCCGCGTCGGCAGATTCGCCGTTGGCCAGATAGAGCAAGCCATCACTGCCTTTTGCCAGCTGCTTGATGTCAGGGTTAACGAGCTTCAGGCGATCAACGACGGCGAGCGCTTCAGGCCCCTGCCCGACCGGCTGAACGGTGACGGTGCCGTCACTGCCGATGGTCAGGCTGTTGTTCGGCGGCACGGCGAGCGGTCCGCCATCACCAAGCACGAGGTGGCCCGCGCCATTCGTCAGCAGCCCACCCGCGTTGACCCGCAGGTCGCCGGCCCTCGTGTAGGCCTCCGAACCATCCGGTGCCTGCACCGCGAAGAAACCCGGACCCTTGATTGCAACGTCCAGATCCCTACCGGTATTTGCGACCGCCCCCTGACTGAAGTCGGTGCCGTAACTTTCGACGACAGCATTGATGCGCGATCCGACCCCCGGACCGTCCACACGCTCTGAACTGAACGAGTGCAGATCGGCACGAAAGCCGCTGGTAGACACGTTGGCGAGGTTGTTGCTGTTGATGGCCTGCGCGAACTCAGTTTGCTTCGCACCGGTCATTGCCAGGTAAACCATTTCATCCATGGGGCTGCTCCATCAGGGACCTAAAGTTTTAACGCCTAGCGAATGTTAATTACGGTTTGCGTTACTGTGTCGGCGGCTTCGATCATTTGCGCGTTAGCCTGGAAATTCCGTTGCGCCGTAATCATCTGCACGAGTGCCGCCGTCAAATCGACGTTGGACGCTTCAAGCGCACCGGACTGCACGTTGCCGAACGACGCCGTTCCGGCTTCCCCAAGCAATGCATCGCCAGACTGGAACGACTCTGCCCAGTTAGTTTCACCAAGCTGTTGCATGCCCTGTGGATTGACGAAGTTGGCCAGCGCCAGCTTGCCGAGTGCCAGGGACTGGCCGTTTGTAAAGCGCGCGAAGACAACACCCTCAGGGTCGACACTCACGCCGGTCAGGCGTCCCGTAGTAAACCCGTCTTGTGATATGGAATTCACGCCGAACGCGTTGCCATACTGGGTTGCATCAGCAAAGTTCAGAGTCATGTTCAGGTCAGCAGCGCCCGTTGTTGGGGTGTACGCGCCCAGCGTCATATTGCCGCCTGCCGGTGTACTCAGACTACCGTCGGGGTTAAATACTATCTGTGTCGTCCCGGCAATCGGCGTGCCATCAATTTCAAAATTGGTATTCCAGGTGTTCGCAGCGGGATCTTTCACAAAGAATACGGTCGCCGTATGCGCTGATCCCAGGGAGTCATAGACCGTGACCGACGTCGTGTGGTTGAAACTCGATGGGTCCGTGGAATCAAAGACCGGGTTAATCGGTTGCGGCGCGTCGGCTGGCAAGTTGAGCCCAAAGGTTGCCGTCGTCGTCGCTGCTGGCGGATTGGCACCTGTCGTCAGTTTAAGGTCGGAAGGTGTACCGGTATTGTATAAACCGTTACCTGCCGAGGGGTAAGACTGCAGCCGTGCGCCAGCCGAATTCACAACGTAACCGTCGTTATCGACGCCAAACGCTCCGGCACGGGTGTAGGCGCGTGCACCATTGTCACTGAGCACGAAGAAACCTTCGCCGCCAATCGCGAGGTCCAGCGCGTTGTCGGTGAAATCGACCGTGCCCTGTGTGAACTGCTGCGCAACCTGCGCCAGGCGAACGCCGCTTCCGGATTGTGTAGAGCCAACGCTCTGTGTACCCACGGCAAAAACTTCCGAGAACTGCGCGCGCGACTCCTTAAAGCCATTTGTGTTTACGTTAGCGATGTTATTCGCGGTGACTTCGAGGTCGGACGATGCGGCATTGAGTCCGCTTAAGGCAATTGCAAATGGCATGGTATGTCTCCTGAGTGATTCGGTATGTTGTAGTGTTCTAAATGATTTGGCGCACGCGGCTTAGATCGAGTTGTTCGCCGCCTGCAAGGTTCAGTGTCAGCCCCTCGCCGCCACGGCCGAGGGTGATGCTTTCAATATTTGCTTCAATCAAGGTTTCAGCGCTTTCCGCCTGACTGCCGTACATGACCAACGCGTTTACGCGGTATTGCCCGCTGGGCATGACATCACCTGCGCCGTCGCGGCCATCCCAGGAAAAGCGGGCCGTGCCGGCGGGCTGCTGGCCCATTTCGAATCGATGGACGAGCGCGCCGAAAGCGTCGGTAATTTCAATCTGCACATTCGATGCGCTGCTTGAGAGCATGACTGCGCCAGACAAAGAGCCCTCCTCCGGCAAATAACCGCTTTCCGTCTCAGCCAGGACGCTATGCCCAACCAGGTTTGCGGCTTGCAGGGCCTGCTCTGACTGAATGGAGCCCTGCAATCCAGAGAACGAGCTGTTCAATTCATCGATACCGCTAACGGTGCCGAACTGCGCGAGCTGCCCCAGGAAGTCACCGTTGTCCATAGGCTCGAACGGGTCCTGGTTCCTGAACTGCGCAATCATCAGTTTCATGAAGTCTTCCTGGCCCAGCTCGCTGCGCCCGGTGTTATCGGCAACGGGCGGCGTAATGCCCAAACCGTCAAAAGGATTTATTTCTGTCATGTCGTTAACTCTGCCTAAAATTCTGTGATTAGCGGCCAAGCGCCAGCGTTTGCAACAGCAAGTCGCGGGTCGTATTCATTAGCTCTACGTTGTTTTGATAGGAACGCGAGGCAGACATCATGTTGACCATTTCCTCGACCGTGCTGACGTTACTGACGTAGACATTGCCGTCTGCGTCTGCGTCGGGGTGATCCGGCCGATACTGCACTTCGAGCGGTGCCGTACTTTCCCGTATGCCATCGAGACGCACGCCGGCGATGCCGGTTTGTGCAGACAGCGCATCATCGAAGGTAGAAAAAATGGGTTGCCGAGCGCGGTAGACCTTGCTTGGGTCACCGTTGACGCTGCCGGCATTGGCAAGATTGCTCGCCGTTACGTTTAGTCTGACTGACTGTGCGTTCATCGCGCTGCCAGCAACATCGAATACCTTAAAAAGTGACATTAGTCGCTCCCTTTGAGCGCATAGCGCAAAGTAGAAATTGATCCATTGAGAAAAGTCAGGCTCGCGCGGTATTGCACAGCGTTTTCCGCGAAAGCGGCTTGTTCAACGTCGGTCTGCACCGTGTTGCCATCCAGGGTTGGCTGGGTTGGCACCCGGTATTGCACGTCCGTTCCCGTTGAAAAAGAATTCGCTGGCTGCGCGTGCAATTCATGCGTTGAGCGCAAGGACAACTGTGCGCCGGTCGCGTTTTTCAGCGCGGTTTGGAAATCAATATCGCGTGCCTTGTAGTTAGGCGTATCCGCGTTAGCGATATTCGATGACAGCACCTCATTGCGCAGCGCGCGAAATTTCAGTGCCTGTTCATGTGTGGCAAAAGCCTGAATCTTCATAAGTCCCAATCCTGCAAAACATCGCTTGTGTCCCTGCAGTGACTAATGCAACTGTCATGCCAACTTGTATTCCGCTGTGCACACGCTGTGCCGATTCAAGTTTTCGCGATATCTGCCGACCGGGGGCGACCGGCATAAGCGGCAAACTGTTGCCGGTTATGCGGCAAGTTATTGTTGCCTGCGACGAATTTGTTCCCGACTGCCCGTGCTGGCATGCGATTTGCAAGAAACGTACTGCAGGAATACGCGCAATGCGCTGCGGTCTCGGTGAGCCGGCCGCACGCACTGCAAAACCTCGGCAAAGACCGCAACAGGATGTGCCATTGAATACGCCAAACCTCATTAAAATCGTCAGCTTCTTGACGGGCCGACCCGCGGCCCGTCGCGATGCTGACGCCGGCAGTCGATGCACTCTTTATATAGGGCTTGTAGTCCTGGCTGTGTTGGCACCGTCCCAGGCGTCAGCCGGAACAGAGCAGCAGCCGCTGACTGACATCGAGCAGGTTGCCGAAGAATTTCTGTCGGACGCCCGTGGTGATGGCAGCGCAGAGGCCGCGCCGCTTGACCGCAGGTTGCAACTACCTCGCTGCGACAAGCCGTTGCAGCCGTTCATGCGTGAGGGCGCTCAGGTCAGGAAACGCACAATTGTCGGCGTGCGTTGCAACGGCACCCGGCCGTGGAAAGTGTACGTGCCGGTCAGTCTCGTCGAGTTTCGCAAGATCGTGGTTTTGGCCCGTTCGCAACCGCGCGGACACGAACTCAGTATCGAGGATCTGGAATTGCAGCGCCGCGATGTATCGCGACTGGCAGGTGGCTATGCAACGGACGTGTCTTCCGTTGCGGGCCAGCGCCTGAAACAGTCGCTGAGGGGCGGCGCCGTTGTGACTCCGGCAAAGCTGGCGACAAAAACACTGGTTCGGCGCGGCCAGTCGGTCACGCTGAGTGCAGAACACGATGCGATTCAGATTCGTGTTGCCGGCAAGGCGCTGATGGATGGCGCACTCGGGCAGCGGATACGGGTCGAGAATGTGGGATCGGGGCGCATTGTCGAGGGACTGGTGCGCTCGGCAGAGCTGATCGAGGTCCTGGTTCAATAGCATGGCAGGCACATTTTTGAGGATAGCGCAGGATTTTGATTTTTTTTCGCTGCAGGCGCTAAAGATATCGGGCAGGTGGCCGATAACGGGCAAGAGCAGCAATGATTGTTGAGGATTCGAATTATGTCGAACACGATAAAACCAGTGGATAACTCCATGATTAACAAGCTAGGTGACAAGATTGGCAACGCGAAGGAGGCACTCTC